>NZ_CP077080.1:300365-600730 GCF_019141525.1 Pseudomonas alvandae | reverse complement strand
TTCTCCTCCTCTTACTCACACCCCGATCTGCTGCGCCCATTGCGGGAGCAAATGAATAAGGAGCGCAGCAAACTCAGACGTGATATCGACCGCATCAGAAAGGGACGACAAGCCGATGGGCTTCAGCAACAGCGGATCGAAAACCGCATGCGTGACAATTATTTCCGATATTACGGTGCAACTTATGCCCACCCTGAGCTGCCACCCGCTTGGGCAGTCCTGGAAGAACTCAGCCTTGGGACGGTCTCCACCCTCTTCAATGCCATAGGCAAAAGCGCCGACAAGAAAGCTATCGCCACCCGGTTCAGCCTGCCCTTCGAAGTATTGGCCTCTTGGCTACATACGTTGACCTTCATTCGCAACTGCTGTGCCCACCACTCACGGTTATGGAACCGAGAGCTCTCGATTCGACCCTCCTTACCTAAAGAGTGGGTCATCCCAATGGCTCCCGCCGACCGGCCTCAGCCCAAACAGCGGCTATACATCGTGTTGACGATGCTGGCCTACCTAACCGACTTGATCAGTCCAGACAGCCAGTGGAAGCTTCGCCTAGCCGAAATCATGGATCAGCAAGAGTTGGAGTATTCGAGACTGATGGGTTTTCCAAATGGCTGGAAAGCTCAGCAGCAATGGGGTCTAGCGTAAGTCTGGCAATGGCGCAGAGAGGAGGAATTGATATGGATATCTCAACCGCACAAAGCATCAAGCTCGCCATTGTGTCGGCAACCGGACTGTCAAAAGACGCGCTGCATATCTATTTGGGCATGGCGGTCTATTTAACGTTGACCGTAGGCACCCGACGATTCAGGCCATACCTTGGCTGGCTGGTTGTTTTTATCATTGCGTGTGCAGGCGAATGGGTAGATCGGCGAGACGATATTGGAAGCTTCGGATACTGGCGCTGGCAGGCAAGCGCTCACGACGTTCTCAACACATTGTTTTGGCCGACGGTGCTAACACTGCTTTGGCTTTTAAAGTACCGCAGTAAAGTAAGCGTACATCCGTAAGACTCTCGCAATCTGCTCTGCCGCGCGGGGCCATCCAAACAGGGCTGCAAAGCCGCTCTGCTTGGATGGACTGGACCTCACTTAAAAAATCTAAAGCCCACGCAACTGTCTGTGGAAAACCACAGGTTTCCATAGGCTGCATAGGGCTTGAAAATCATTGGTAGAGGAAACTGACAAGGGACAGCGTGAGGGCATGATTTTCGGCTTCCTCGGCAGTTGAGCCATGCAGCACAATCACTGGACGGAGCCACCAAGTGGTACCGCAGGCTAAAGAACGCGCGCAGGTGCGGCAGTCGTTTAATGTGCGCCTAGCACATAGACGGGCTCCAACATCGTCCATATTGGGGCTCTTAAGGTTCCTTCGCCTTGCGCCTACGGGCCTTTAGTCTGCCGGCGACGTCAACTATCAGCCCCTCAAAAATCCGCAGACTACCCTCGCGAACAGGACCCGCAAGCAGCGAAAGGTCAAAAGCCACGCCGATAGAAATAAAAGCACAAATCTAGTGCTCCTAGTTCTTGCGCAACAAAGGCCGCTCAATTACCATCCAGCCATCACTAGAGGAGGCTCAGGTCATGCCTAAGCAAATTGATTACCCTAGGGCGTCTCTAAAGAGCTGTTTGGCAGTCGCCCAAGCCGTAAACGACCTTGGGGGCGAATGCAGTTCAGCTTTGGCGGGAGACAAGCTTAACAAGCAGCATACAAGTGGAGCGTTCAAAGGCTTAATTGGAGCCGCAGTTAAGTATTCACTGATTACCAACAAATTGGGGCAACTGAAGGTTACCCAACTTTTTCGTGATATAGCGCTTGCATATGACGAGGACGAGGGTAAGCAAGCCCGAATGAAGGCCTTTCTCTCGCCTCCTCTCTTCAGAGCTATTCACGATCGATTCCAGAGCAAAACGCTCCCCGTGGCCCATTTCGAGAAGCTCTTGATCAGAGAGTTTGGGGTACCTGACCAGTTCGCCTCTCGAGTTGAAGGCTACTTTCTCGAAGGTGCGAAACAATGCGGCCTACTGGGAGAGGACAATGTCCTGTCCAGTTCCCATCCAAACGCAGCAAATGAAGTGATCGAAAATGGAAAAAATGGTGATGACAGCGAACAGTCAGCGCCCATCGAAAAAACAGTAGCGCTGCCTAGCGCCACATCGGCCACCCACTCCGCTCCAGCAGTCAATAACCAGCCGATCCTCGAACATAATCGGCACAGAGAGCCGGAGCTCGAGGGGAAATTCACAGTACGGATAATGGGTCCAGGGATGGACTCGCTCATAGTCATCAACGAAGAGGAAGACCTTCTCATCGTGAAAGCGATGCTCAGAAAAGTCGAAAAGCGGCTTGCAGTTGAAGATGAATAGAGGGGATGACTAAGCCCGAGGGGTAACCCCGAATGAAAAAGGCCACTGAAGTTGGCGCTTCAGTGACCTTACACAAAACCAAAAGCGATGGTTGGCGCCATTGCTCTGCTCTGCAGATTTCAGGTTAGCGCTCGGAATCTATCAGCTGTGTCAGCCTGTGGCAAGGAAGCTTGTCGTAGCCGGCCAGCCAAGAGCAGTTCTCCAGCCACCACACAGCTACAGGAGATCTGCCACTATGGCATCCAGACAGTACCGCCGCTCGCCGGCAAATCGCGTCAAATCGGTCTACGTCCGTCGCTATCCGCGCTTCCGCTTCGGCCGCTGGGAAAACGTTACCGATCACTTCCGTAGCCCGCCGGGACAGTTGTCCTTTGACTTCTGAGAGGTAGAGGGAGAAGGGGGGAGGCCGCTTCGGCCTCCTTCTCGATTTTTGGTGCGCTATAAGGACACCCGGTTTAGATACTTCCCGATTCGATTCCACCAAACGCCATAACTAGCTGATTTATTTATAGCGACCCTTGGAGGTACGCCCGAAAATCCATCAAATTCCAGCCCCGCGAATCCCGTGTCCTTGCAGCATGAAACCGTCTGTCTGGTGCCACCATACAAAACAAAGCCCTCGCAGAAATGGGAGGGCTTTGTTGTTTCTAGCGGTTGAAAAGCCCCCGCCAGCATCGCGCCACGATTGCACCCTACCCAATCGCCCGCTACTCTCCAACCGTCGCTGCCAATTCAGCGACCGGGCGTAGGAAACCCGAGTAAATCAAGGCGCATCAGCTGCGTCTCGCTTACTATTGCAGGCGCTTTTTTTGTGTCTGCGATATGCGTTATGGCGGCTGTGCGCGGGACACCTTCGGGTGTGCCGGGTGCCTTGATTCCCGGTTTTCCTACCCCGTGCATGGCCGCCACCCAATCCCGTAGGAAAGGACGGTTGCGGCTCTCACAGTCAAGGAGCCAGACAATGTCAAATCCGCAAGACCTCAAAACCCCAGGCCTAACCCCCTTCTCCTACCACTCCGACCGCCCGCTATTCCGCGTCAACAGCGGCATCCCTATTGGCGAAGCCCTATCCCACGCTTCCGACCTGCTTCACGTTGCCAAGGTCCTCGCCGAGGAAGCGGCGATGATTCGCGGCACGGATCGGTATGCCTGGGCTTCGTATTATTTGCAGGATATGAGCAAGGCCGTCATTGATGACGTGGTGAAGGTGCTGGAGGCGCCGGGGAGTCATCCGGCTTAAGGGTAGCGGGCCAATGCTGCTCGCTGGATGGGGCAGCATTGGCTTGAGCGGATAAAGAGGGGCTGCTTTGCAGCCCAGCGGGAGCAAGCTCCCTCGCCACGGGTTTGAGTCAAACCAACCGAGCCCCACCATCAATATTCAACGTGGCACCGTTCATAAACGTATTGGTCATCAAGAAAACCGTAGCCGCGCCTGCCTCAGCGGCAGTGCCCACGCGATGCAGCGGCAGCACTTGTTCCCATGCGCGAACGTACGCATCGCGCCCCTCGCCCAAGGCTTTGCTGAAGATAGGCGTATCGATCGGGCCTGGAGACAGCGTGTTGACGCGAATCGGCGCCAGTTCCAGGGCCAGGCCGCGGGCCAGTGCTTCCATTGCGGCCGAAGCGGCAGCAATTACCGCGGTGCCATGGGCATTGGGCCGGTCGGCCAGGCAGCCTGAGATAAAGGTGACGGAGCCATCCTTGGACAAGCGATCCCCGAGCGCGCGGATCGCATGGATAGAGGCCCACATGCGCTCTTCGAACGCGCGGCGCAGATAGTCGATTTCTGCATCCAGCACTTTGCCCGCCACGAATGTGCCGGCGAACAGAACCAGATGGTCCACGTGCGGGATGTCCGCCAAGGCGGCGTAGATGGCTTCGCTTTGGGTGACGTCGGCGGCGCGCCAGCCGGCGAGGCCGTGTTCCAGGGCGGCTTGCTCGGCACGCTCGGCGTTGGAACCAATCACGATGACGGATGCGCCGGCGGCCTTGGCTTGAATCGCGGCGGCAAGACCGATGCCGGAGGTGCCGCCGAATATCACTACGGTGCGGTCCTGCAGTTGGGCAGGCAATGGTTGGGCGAATGAATGGCTCATGGTCTATCTCCTTGAACGCCTGGATGGCGTCGATGGGCAAAGACTAAAGATTCGAGCCAACGTTGATAATTGGGTCGCAAGTCGCTTTACTAATGCCATGAAGGAACAAATAGGTTTGGACCGCCTGACCGGTCTTATTGCCTTTGCCCGCGCAGCCTCTTTGGGCAGCTACACCGCTGCGGCCCGTGATTTGTCGGTGTCGCCGTCGGCCATCAGCAAAAGCGTGCAACGGCTGGAGCAGCATTTCGGGTTGAGTCTGTTCAGTCGCACCACCCGCTCGCTGACCCTCACCGTCGAGGGCCGGGACCTGTACGAACGGGCGCTGCGGATTCTGCGGGAGGTGGAAGACATCGAGCAGGCCGCCGTGGCCTCGCGCGCTGAACCCTCCGGCACCTTGAAAGTGACAGCGCCACCGCCTATCGGGCTGAACATTTTGGCGCCGGCGATCCCCAGGTTTCGCGAGCGCTACCCCAAGCTCGCCATCGACCTGCGCTTGGGCGATCAGTTTGCCGACATCGTCGAGCAAGGCATCGACGTGGCCGTGCGCGTGGGCAACTTGGCCGATTCCCGTCTTATCTCTCGCACGCTGGGTCCCCATCGAATTTGCGCTTTTGCTTCGCCAGCCTATCTGGCCAAACGCGGCACGCCGCTGGAACTGAGCGACCTGGCCAACCATGATTGCGTGAATTTTCGCTACCAGAGCTCGGGCCAAGCGCTGCGCTGGCCGTTCAGCGTGGGGGATCGCACGGTGGAGATCGCGCCCGACGCCTCCATCGTCATCGACGCCAGCGATGCGGTGGCTGCGGTGCTCGCCGCTGGCGGTGGCATCGGCATTTCACCGACCTATGTCGCGGCGCCCTATGTTGCCCGGGGTGAACTGACGCCGTTGTTTCCACAATTTGCCATTGATCGCTCCTCCATTACGGCGTTGTGGCCGGAAAGTCGCCGGGGAAGCCCGAACGTCAAGGCGTTCGTGAGTTTCCTGAACGAGCTGTTTCCCACTCCTACCGCGTGGGACGAGATCGTCGCGAAGGGCTCTGTGAATCCACTCTAGAATGTTTGCTTGCGAAAAAAGCTGCTTCGCAGCCCAGCGGGAGCAAGCTCCCTCGCCACAACCTCATCTAATCATGCTCCCCGCCGATAGCCTCAAATATGAGCCCGGACTGTCCCAAGGCTCTGCTGGCGCTCGACTACACTTGCCCAGACATCTCGCTCCAGGAGCAGTTAGCGATGAAGATCCGCACCAAAGTCATAGGCTCGGGGTTGGTCAGTCTTTCTTTTGCGCTGCTGCTAGGCGGAATCGGGTTGTGGGGCTATCACTCCATGACCGAGGCCCTGGTGCAGAACGAGACCAGTATTTCGGCCATGCGCAAGCACATGGAGGCGGACATGATGCACGACGCTATTCGTGCCGATGTGCTCGCCGCCCTGCTGGTGAAGCCGGGGGATGCGCAGGGGTCGAAGGAAGTGTTGGACGGGTTCGATGAGCATACGCAACGGATGCGCAAGGTCATCGCCGAGAATGCCGAGGCGAAGTTGCCAGGGGATATCGCCAAGGCGATTGGCGAACTCAAACCGCAAGTCGAGACCTACATCGGTAAAGCCAAGCAGATCATCGACCAGGCGCTGGGCGGCGCCCAGGATGCCCATGCACTGCGGGCGGAGTTCGACGGCGCGTTTTCAGCACTGGAAGAACGCAACGAGGCGGTCAGCGAGCTGATCGAAAACCAGGCGCAATCATCGCGCGAACATCAGGACAGCAGCATTCAGACCTCGGAGCGCTGGCTGATCGTGACATTACTGGCGACCTGTGTCGCCCTGGCGTTGTTGTCATGGAGCCTGCTCAAGGCGGTGCTCACGCCACTGAACAAAATCATCGTTAATACCCAGGCGATTTCCCAAGGCGATCTACAGCGCTCGATGGGGGCTCAAAGCAAGGATGAGCTGGGTCAGTTGCAAGGCGTGATCGAGCAGATGCAGACCAATCTGCGGCAGATGATCGCCACCATTCGCGGTCAGAGCGACGAGTTGCACGGCACGTCGCGGAATCTGGGTGATACGGCGCGGCAGATTGTGTCCAGCGCCGACCAGCAGGCCCAGAGCGCCACCAGCATGGCGGCGAGCATGGAGCAAATGATGGCGAACATCAGCCAGATCCATCAGCACGCCGACAGTGCCCGGACGATTTCGGCGCAATCCGAACAATTGGCGAGCAGCGGCGGCCAGGTGATTCTCGGGGTGGTGGAAGGCATGAATCGGATCGCCGAGGTGGTTAACCAATCGTCCAGCAAGATCACGGCGTTGGACGCGTCATCCGAGGACATTCATTCCATCATCCAGGTGATCAAGAGCATCGCCGAGCAAACCAATTTGCTGGCCCTCAACGCCGCCATCGAGGCCGCTCGCGCCGGTGAGGCGGGCCGTGGTTTTGCGGTAGTGGCCGACGAAGTGCGCAACCTGGCAGCGCGCACGACGCAGTCCACCCAGGAAATCACTGCGATGATCGAGCGCATCCAGTCCAGCGCCCGGGACGCGGTGGCGAACATGCAGGCATGCGTCAGCCGCGTGGACGAAGGCGTCAACCTGGCCCAGCAGGCCGGGGTGTCCATCAGCGAAATCCGCACCGGCGCCCGGCATGCCGCCGAGGTGGTGGAAGAGATTTCCCAGACCATTGCCGAGCAATCCAAAGCCAGTGACGAGATGGCCCAGCGGGTGGAGTCGATTGCCGAGCAGTCCAGGGAGAACACCCGTTCGATTCATAACCTGACGCAAACGGCGGATCAGTTGAACGACGCGGCGGGTTCGATGCAGGCTTCGGTGCAGCAGTTCAAGATTTGATCAATCGGGGCTGCTACGCAGCCCAGCGGGAGCAAGCTCCCTCGCCACGGGTTACCCGGTGTGAATCAGGTTGCTGGCTCACTCAAACCTGGCTCACCTCGAACACAAACGAAATCTCCCGCTTCTGGGCGCTCCAGACATACCGAATATGCTTGCCCTGCACCGGGATCGATACCGCCGGCGGGCGGAACGCGGCCACACATTCGTGACCGGGCAGGCGGACGCTGTTGTACAGCAGGCCCCATGACAAGATTTCACGCAGGTCCCGGGCGAACACCTGCGACGGGCCGTAGGCGGCGGGGTCGGGGTTGTGCAAATGTGGGTAATCGTGGCGAATGTCGTGCAGGGGTTTGACCACCTGGTTGACGTAGGTGCGCATCGTCAATTCCAGATCCGGTTCGTTGGTGGCCCCCAGGAACCGAGCCTGGTGATAACACGTCTCGGCAATCGCGGCTTCCTGGCTGCTGGCGGCGTAATAAACGCCGAAGGTGCCATCGCTGAAGCGGCTGCTTTTGCCAATGTGGGTAAATGCCGCCATCACCGGTGAGGAGCCCGGCCCGGAGACGCGGTCTTCGGGACGCACTCGGGAGAGCACGCCGGCTTCTTCCATGAGCCGGTCGTTGGTCAATGCTTCCAGGGCATAGGCCGTGGGCAAGTCTTCAGGATCGAGCACATCTTCGAACAACGTGATCGGCGGAAAACTACTGTTGACGATCCGATAGGCCCGTTTCCATTGCGGGTCCGCCAAAGGTGGCGTCATTAGCCGCGCACTCCATCGAGGTATCGCCGCACATCGGCAATGTCCACCACCCGGCCGGCCAGCATGTAGGACAACGCCGACTGGCCATTGAACGGCGCCGCGGTGTTAGGACTGCTGATCCACTGATACGCACGGTCCCGGCTGTTGCTGAAGATGATGCTCAACGCCTTGTGTATTCCCATGAGATAGGAAATGCGCTCGAGGGTGTCTCGCGGCAGCCTGACGTTATCGGGCAACTGCTTGTACTTGTAGAAGGTGGTGTTTCCTACTTTGCCCAGCAATGTGCGCTGCTGTTCGACGCTGCAACCCCACAGCTCCATGAGATTGAAGAAAAACTTCAACGCGACTCGACCCGCATCCGGGGAATCCAATTGTTGCTGTGCGTTGAGGCTGACGGAGGAAATCGCCATGAGTCTAGGCTCCCTTGTTGCTGACTGATGCCTAGAGAGTAGTACACATATGGATAAACTTTAAGTTTTAATTCGCAAACGGACAAACAAGAGCCCCAGTAACGGCTCATTCATCTCGACGTGATTGTTTTGATAAGACTGACCTGCAAGCCAAACCAGCAAAAAACTCAAATCCCACATAAGCTCCAGTTATCGCCTGCCGGCGCTTTTCGCTACAAAACCGCGACAACCGTGGCAAGGTGCTTGATGATAGCCACCATCGCACCGCCGGGCCCGGGCCGGGTGCACAACAATAGCGAGCCCACTTGAGCAGAGGGCATTACCTCATGGATAGCAGAACCTTACGTAACCTCATGCGCATCGTTCAGACCGGTTCGTTGTCGGCGGCGGCGGAGCAGTCGTGCCTGACGGTGCAGGCATTGGCGGCGCAGTTGAACAAGGTCGAGGAGCAGTTCGGGTTCAGGTTGTTCCGGCGCTCGAACAAAGGCCTCACGTTGACCAGCCAGGGCTCGGAACTGACGCCTTTCATGGACCAGGTCCTTGCGGCCACTCGGCAATTGGAAGAGAAAGTCACGGCGCTCAAGACGCCCAGGCAACGCAGCCTGAAAGTGGCGCTCAATACCACCCTGCCTGGTGATTTCAATCGTCGGATGATCGATCGCCTGATCGCTGTGTTCCCTCATTATCAATTGGAATTCAGCTACGCCGAATCGATGGAGAACCTGAGCAAACTCAAGAACGAAGACTTTGACCTGGCCATCCTGATCGGACAACAGAGCGGTTTTTCCAGCATTCCGATGCCGGATGTACAGGTGCGAGTGGTTGGCGCCCACTGTGGTGACAAAGACGACTCCCTTGGCCTGCTGGGCGACAAATTCCAGGTACGTCCTGCGCAAGAATGTCCGTATTCCCACAGCTTTCTTCGCTTTCTCGACGCGGGTCTCGGCGAATATGGGCCAAGCCAGCGAATGGTTTATTCCTGCAGCGAAACGCTGACGCTGTCGTTGATCACCCAGCTTGATGGCTTGGGGCTTGTGTCCCGCGACGCGGCGCTTCGCAACGGTTTGGCGATTTTCCCGGACTTCGAGGATTTCCTTGAAGTACGCCTGGCGGTGAACAATCCCGAACTGTCCGACCAGGCGTTGCACGACGTGGTCGACCTGACGCTACAGGAACGAGCCGAGCGCGATATACGCCACCGTCCCCACCGCTACGCTGAGAAACAGGTTGCGGCTGAAATACGCACATAGCAGCGTCGGAATCGCGGCATAGAACTCGGGGCGGTCGAGCTGGATGTGCTGATCCTTGATCAGCAACGGCGTCAGGCTGATCGCGGCGACGATCGCCACCGGCAGGTATTCCAGGGCACGTGCGACGAAGGGCGGCCAGTTTTCGGTATTGACCTGCAGCGGCAGGGCCCGTGGCAGGAAGGTCACGGCCATCATCAGCGCAACGGCCAGGATCAGGAACGTTTGGTCAGGCATACGCCCACCCCGCAGCCAACGAACGTGGCGATGAAGACATTGAAGGGCGAACTGCCCACCAGGCTCAGCGCACCCATGCAGACGACTGCCGCCAACGCCGCGATCAGCTTGTTGCGCGTGTTGCACAACGAAACCAGTACGTAGAGCATCATGGCGGTCAGGGCGTAGTCGAGCTGATACTTGATCAGGTGCGCCGCGTATTGGGCGCAGATGGCGCCCAGCAAGCCGCCGAGCACCCAGGATGTATGGCAGAACAAATTGAAACCGATCAGGTAGCGAACACTGACCGGCGCCCCGCTGCCTAGCTTGACGCTGTGAAAGGCGAACGACTCGTCCGTGAGCCCCACCGCATAGCACCAGCGCTCGAAACGACTGAGCCCCAGCGCACGCAATGCCTTGGCCATGTAGACCGACATCAGCATGTGACGGGCATTGATCAGGAACGTGGTCAACACGATGGTGGTCAACGACGCGCCGCTGGAAATCAACGCCAGCGCCGCGAATTGCGAGGCGCCTGCGTAGACGAACAGGCACATCGCGACCGGGAGCCACAAGGGCAACCCGGCGTTGACTGCCATCAGACCGAACACAAACGAAACCGTGAAATAACCTGCTACCACCGGACTGGCTTCAGCAAAGGTTCGTGAGGCTTGTGGTTCGACCGCCAGCGGCTGGCTGGAAGTCTTGTTCATAAATCCCTCTCGAAAGTGATTTCGCCCCGGGGCTCGCAGAACCCCTGGGCAGCCCAGAAACGCTTGCCGGCCAGGTTGCTTTCGTCGACGAACAGGAACATGCGCAGCACGCCTACCCGTTTCATGTCGGCTGACGCCGCTTCCACCAGGCGTTGCCCGAGGCCTTGGGTACGATGCCTGGGGCTGACGGCCAGGTGGTTGATCGTTCCACGCGTGCCGAGCATACCGCCGATCACCGCACCCACGACCTCACCCTGGGCATCGAAGGCCATGTAGGCGGTCGTGGTTTCCTGCAACAGCACCCCACGCAAGAACCGGGCATCCTGCCACTCGCAGAATGACACTTCGTCAAAACCGCGAAAGAACTGCTCCAGTCGTTCGGCATCCCTGACCATGGCCCGGCGCAACAGCACTTGTTGCACCGAATCATCCAAGGGCTCGAGTTGCTCAGCGAACAATGTCGAAAGCGGTCCCGGGCCGCGAAAACGAAATCGCCAGAATCTGCCTGAACGCCATTTCATGACTATGGACGTTGCGGGCAGGGGTCACATAGTGGCGCATGTCGCGGTCGAGGAAGAATGTCGTATCGAGGATATCCTCGTAAGTGGTTGCCGCCAGTTGCTCTTCCTGAGCGCTGTACAGACGACTTTCCGCGCCCGCCACATTGTGGCGGCCCCAGAAATGCACGCCGCTGAACGGGTAGCCATCGCAATGAATGCCTTCAGGGGTGATTTCCAATTGCTTGCCCGGCTTGATCTCGATGCGGATCTGATGGATCTGGCACTGCCAGACTTCATCATGCAACTCCGGCGGCAGGACGTTCTTGTACACCTCGAAGTCCGTGTCGATCAGGCTGCGCATCACGGGCGAGTTGATCACTTCATTGGAAAAGTCCTGGAAGTGCCGCTCCAATCCGCCGACATAGCTGTTATTGGCCTTGGACTGGACGTAGGCCCGGTGTTCGAGCTGCTTGAGTTCACGGGTCGCGGGGTTGTATTCGAAGTCGCTGTAGCGGCGAAAACGCATGCCTGACTCGGCCTGGCCGTAATAACTGTCGGGCTCCATGTTTTCCCAGCTTTTGGTCAGCCGGACAAAGTCGCCGAAATGACCGTAGAGATTGAAGTCTCCACCGCGGACGTTGACGTATTTGTCTCGTCGTAGCGCTTCGCCCACTTCCCTGTTCAGAACGATCATTTTTCAAAGGTCTCCACTGCATTGAGCGGACTAATCTAGTAGGTGCAGGATTTGCGTCCATGAGAAAGTATTTGAAGCATTTCAAGCCGTACTTGAAACGGTACAAAAAGTTTCGTCAGTACGACTTTTTTGCACGGAAAGACGCGTTTGCGACGTCATTTTTGCAGTGAGCGACGGCGAATTTCGTTTTTGTCCTAACTGCGCAAGAAGTGACGCAGCACTGCGCAATTTGTTAGACGTTTTCGCCCCGCACGACTTGCCTTCAAACATCCAAAAAACGCTTCAGCCCGGCTGTTCACGGGCCTTCCTGAAACCTGGCTCATTCCTTGATAGATGTGCGGCCCTCACCGGGGCAATCCCCGGCCTCGCACCTTCGGCAAGGAGAGCCCAATGGCCACCCCGACGTTCATTCCACTCGACCCCAGGACATGGCTGGCGCAACAGCCATTGCAGGAAAACGAGCACCTTTATCTGATCATCAGTGCGGCAAGCGAGGCCGATGCGCTGCAAGCCCTTCGCACTTCGGTCCCGCTCCATCCGTTGCAACCCGTCTGGAGCGACACCCCCTACGCCACCTGGCAAGCCGTGATGCCCTACGTGACCGAACTCGACCCCGGCTCGGCATTCCTGTCCTGGATTGCCGAAACCGACAGCCTCGACTGGGGCTGGCTGGCCGTTTCCCGGTGTGATCCGGAAGAAGTGTTGGCGCACCTGCGCAGCCTCACGCAAGTGAAGATGCCGGACGGCAGCGAGGTCTTTTTCCGGTTCTGGGATGGGCGCTTCATCCATCCGATCCTCGAACACCTCGGTGAAGCCGCCGGGGATATGTTGCCGGTGTTTGAGCGTTATTTGATCAACGGCAAATGCTTGGAAAACCCTGCGAGAAAGGTTCCGGCGGTCAAGGATTGGCCGTGGTGGGAGGTGCCGAAGGAGCTGTCGGACGCACTGGCGGAGCAGAACCCCTCGGCACGGGTGGACGGCCTGATGCAGTGGCTTGAGGAGGAGCGCCTGGATCTTTATAGCGCTTGGCCCACGGACAATCTGAGATTGAAAGTCAGCCGCTGCGTACGCCGTGCAAAGGTTCAGGAAGCGCTGCAGGCAACCCTGCTGAGCGAGCTGATCCTGGAGCAATGTTGATGTCCGCAACGGATCACATTGCTTTCGTCGATGAGGAACTTGCGGCCTTCAAGGACAGTTTGAAGCGCTATCAAGAGCAGACCCGAGCCTGGTATTCGCAGTGGGCCGATGACGTCAGCAGACTCAATGACTTGCCTTCTCTGATGGGCATGGAGCGGGTCATCAAGGTCGGTGACGGCCAAAAAACCGTGGCCATGACTGACGGCGAATTCAACTCGAATGTAGCGCGGTGTCCGCTGAAGGGGCCGTTGCTGATCGAAAGCAAATTCGAGTCGGTCTACGACATCCCGATCGGCGATATCGACGTTGAAATCATCGATGTGGAGAGTGGGGCCACCAGCAAAATCAGACTCGACGCCCAGGGAAAGGCCAGCTGGACCGACGGTGTACCCGGCAAGTACTACCAGATACGCGTGCACAGCAACGTCACGCCTGCCCAGATCGACGCGTTGTTCAGCACTTATGACGGGCTGACGGGCGAGCTGGAAAAATTCCTGCGCAATAAATGGGAAGGCCCGGCGGGGAACAGGCAGCAATGGTCGAGCCTGTCTTTGTCCGGCACGGCCCTGGCGGTGGGCAGCGGCATCCTCGAAGGCGGCTGGGAAGCCATAAAGGGTGTGTGGGACGGCATCAGCCTGGTGCTGGAAATGCTGAAAAACCCGGCGAAGTTCATGGTTGAACTGGGCGAAGGGGCCGATCGGCTCATAGAAGTCGCCAGGCAAACACCCGAGGTCATGAAAAAGGCCATGCTGCTGGCCAGCGACGAGGCTGCGCTCTTCCTGATGATGCGTTGTGCGCTGATCTGGTTGGCAAGCCTGCCGCCGATGCAAATGGCCGGCGATGCCGCAAGGATGACCACCGCTGCGGTCATGGGAATCGTGATCGACATCGTGTTGGCAATTGTCCTGACGGTGGTTGCCGAGGGTACCGGAGTCGTTTATCTCGCGGCACGGTTGAAGAAATATGGGGAAATCATCCTCAAGGCGGTGATCGGTTTCGTAGAGTCAGTGTTTGCCATCATCGACGGCTTCATGGGGTACGTCGCCAAGTACATCCCAGTAGCGGTGCGGGGCACGGCGGCGCCCATGAAAAAAGGCGCGGTCGAGCTGCGCATCGATGGCAAGAGGAACGCCAGGATCGCCGCTGGCAAGACGGTCGACGATGCTTCGAAGCAGGCGACGACGCCGACCGGCAAGAGCGCCGAGCCCGCCGCCCGTACCTGCACCGACAAATGCCCGGTCTCGATGGTGACCGGCGAAGAGTTGTTGACGCTCAACGATGGCCAGCTCGATGGCCTGCTGCCGTTCGAGTGGACTCGCCTGTACCGAACCAGCGCAGCGGAAATCGACTGCGGCCTGGGTTACGGCTGGAGCCACGCACTGGCCCATCGGCTTGAAATCATCGGTGACGAAGTCGTTTGGACCGATCACGAGAATCGATCCATCCGCTTCCCGCGTCCGACCAAGCAGCGTCCAGCGATTAGCAACAGTCTGTCCCGTGCGGCTATTTACCTGGGTGACGCTCCCAACGAGCTGATCGTGGCTCAAGCCGGGCAACGGCCCTCGTTCTATCACTTTCATTTGCACAACGATGGCGCGAGCTTGGTTGCCATCAGCGATAGCTATGGCAATCGGCTGCGCGTTACCCGCGACGGGCTTGGGCAGATCAAACGCCTGGACAACGGTGCCGGGCGCGGGCTGCTCCTACGCTACGACGGCAGTCGCATCGTCGCGGTCGATTACCAACACCTTAATGCGCAGAGCATGCAGGAACGGTGCTGGACGACCGTCCAGACGCTGGTCACCTACCACTATGACGCCCAGCATCGTCTGGTCGAGGCGACCAACGCCAGCGGGGAGACCGAGCGTTATCGGTACGACGAGCAACACGTCATCATCGAACGACAACTAGCCGGTGGCGCGAGCTTTTTCTGGGAGTGGGAAAACGAAGGGAAGCAGGCCCGTTGCGTTCGTCACTGGGCCAGCTTCTCGCAAATGCATGCGAGGTATGCCTGGGACGATAAGGGCAGCGTCACCGTTACCCATGGCGACGGCAGTGAAGAGATCTACACCCACGACGACAAGGCCCGGCTCATCAGCAAGACCGATCCGGACGGCGCGCAACATCGAAAGGCCTATAACGAAAAGGGCCAGCTGATAGCAGAAAAAGATCCGCTGGGCGCCGTGACCGAATACCGCTACGACGAGGACGGTTTGCTGACAGCCGTCATCCCGCCGGAAGACGAAGCGGTCGTCTACGAACACATCAACGGCTTCGTGAGCGATGTACATCGCGGCAAAGCCAGCTGGAAATACCGCCGCAATCGGCAGGGCGATATAACCCGGCAGATCGATCCTGACGGAAACATTACCTACTACCACTACAGTGACCAGGGGCGCCTGAGGCTCATCAGCCACCCCGACGGTAGCGCTCACTCATTGGCTTGGAACAACCTCGGTCAACTGGTTGAAGAAGGCCTGCCCGACGGCAGTCAGCTTCTATACACCTACGACACGCTCGGCCGGCAGGCCAGCCGCCAGGACGAACATGGCGCCATCACCCATTACCAATGGGACGCCGTGGGCCGTTTGCTGCAAACCACCTTGCCCGGTGGCGCCACCCGCACCTGGCGCTACAACGCCTACGGCAAGGTCATCGCCGAACGGGACGAACTGGGCCGCACCACCCGCTACGAATACGCCGACGATTTGCACCTGATCAGCCGTCGGCTCAACCCCGACGGCAGCGAACTCAAATATCGCTACGACTCGGCGCGGCTGTTGCTGACGGAAATCGAGAACGAATCCGGCGAACACTATCGGCTGGACTACACGCCCAACGGACTGATCCGACAGGAAACCGGCTTCGACGGCCAGCGCACCGGCTATGCCTACGACCTCAACGGTCACCTGCTGGAAAAGACCGAGTTCGGCGCCGATGGCAGCCAACTGATCACCGCCTATCAGCGCGACAGCGCCGGTCGCCTGCTGCGCAAGACCTTGCCAGATGGCGAGGCGGTCGATTACTGCTACGACGCCCTTGGACGCTTGGTCAGCGTCGACGACGGCCATTGGCCGCTGGCCTACGAGTACGACGCCCAAGACCGTTTAGTCGCCGAACACCAGGGCTGGGCCACCCTGCGTTATCGCTACGACAGCGTTGGTCGCCTGATCCACTGTCGCCTGCCCGACCGCAGCACCCTCGACTACCGCCACGCCCGCGGCGGCGCGCTGATCGCCATCGACCTCAACGGCACCTGCCTGACCGAACACCGCTTTAAGGGCGGCCGAGAAACCCAACGCCAGCAAGGCCTGCTGCTCAGCGACTATCGCTACGACGAGCAAGGTCGCCTCAAGGCCCAAACCGTGTGGCAGACCGAGCAGCACCAATTGTTCTGGCGCGATTACTCCTACAGCGCCAACGGCAACCTCGCCGCCCTTTCTGACAATCGAAACCGCCGCAGCTACCAGTACGACGCGCAAGATCGCCTGGTCCGCATCGACCATGCCCACAGCCAAGGCTCCGAACGCTTCGCCCACGACCCAGCCGGCAACCTGTTGCTGCAAGACCGCCCCGGCCCGACCACCCTCAAGGCAAACCGCTTGCTCATGGAGGGCGACCGTCACTACGACTACGACGCCTACGGCAACCTCATCCGCGAACGCCGCGGCAAAACCCAGTGCCTCGTCACGCACTACCGCTACGACAGCCAACACCGCCTCATCGGCGTCACCAGCCCGGACGGCAACGAAACGTCCTACCGCTACGATGCCTTCGGCCGACGCATCGAAAAGACCGTGGCCGGCCAGACCACGGAATTTATCTGGCAAGGCGATCAAGTCATCGCCGAAAGCAGCGACCGCCACTACCAAAGCTACGTCTACGAACCCGGCACCTTCCGCCCATTGGCCCTGCTCGAAGGCGAAGGCCCACAAAACGCCACGCCGTTCCACTACCACAACGACCACCTCGGCACGCCCCAGGAACTGACCAGCCACCAGGGCGAAATCGTCTGGGCCGCGCGCTACAACGGCTACGGCAAACTCACCGAACTCCGACACGGCGACGGCAAGCGCCTGGAACAACCGCTGCGCTTCCAGGGGCAATATCACGACCGGGAAAGTGGTCTGCATTACAACCGGCACCGGTACTACAATCCGGAGACGGGGCGGTATTTGACGGCGGATCCGATAAAGCTGGCAGGTGGGTTGAATGCCTACCTGTATGTGCGCAACCCGACGGGCTGGGTGGATCCGTTGGGGTTGGATGGGTGTCCTCCTGATGGAGATCAGGAGAAATCGACCTCTCCTGAGAAGAGAGCCAGAGTTGACACCGGGGAACCGCCGCTTCCAGATATCAAGTGGTCAAGCCCTAGTGTAAGGAGAGCTTCTGAAGCTCTGGATAGAGGTGAAATCTCTGTCACCGTAAAGAGCCGTGCGGAAGCAGAAGAGATTTTTTTAGGTAGATATGTAGGCGACGGATACAGAAACGCCGAAGAATTTAATTCAGCAACAGCAAAAAAGCATTTCAGAAAAACAAAAGAGCCAGAGAACTATTACCATTGGGACGACACACCGATTTCGAATATAAAAACCAGGAAAGTAACAATGGCAAATCATGACCCTGCCGACCCACATGGCGATCATCCACACTTACAACTTCACCCAACAAAAGGCGAAGCTATAAGAATCTATTGGCAAAACCCATACGAGAACCAAAAATGATTAAGGTAAATGTTCCAAAAAAAGTATGGTGGGGTTTAGAAGCAAAGTCGTATACCGAAATCGCACAAGAATTGCCATCGCCAGATAATAGCTTGCGAAGATGGATAGCTATTTATGCAATTTATCACCTAAATTTTAATAATAGACTGCCTGGCAGACGCTATTACAGCTTTCTGGAAAAGGCTAGAGGCTCAAAATATTTAGTCGTTGAATTCACAATTGAAAAAATACTACTTGAGACTAGAGATAGCATTGGCGCCAACGACACAACCATTACATATAGTCAAACAATGGATAGCGAAGAGGAAATAAATGATTTCCTAACGAGCAAAGGAGTGGACCAGCAACTATTTACACCTCCGTGGACATGCGATTACCCATTGGACTAACCACCAGCCTAGACGATGAGACAAAAAGCTTCATTCAACAGCAAGAGGTTAAAATCCTGGACATATCATATAACAAACCAATCACCCCAGACATATGGGCATCACAATGAGCTATATAGCGAACGAAATCGATATTGCAATCAAAACCAATTTTCTACCGCACAAAAAATTAAGCACTCAGGCTGTCGAAAAATTAACATTGAAATTAATAGAATCGTTCTTGGTTTTTGGGACAAAAACCCTCGACCCGACAAATCTGAGAGCCCCTAAAAAAACGTATGACCCTGCTTTCTGGAACAAAATCGACAAGATAATTCATATACAAGCCCCCATACTAATAGTACAAGACACAAAAACTCACGGATGGGAGTTCGAAACCTCACGCGACTTGACGACATTATTGAGTGAAACCACCGGATATCCATTCTGGATCACCAGTAAAAATTTAAACTTCCTCACCTACATGGATGATCACGATTGCGTGTATACCAGTAAAGCCACACCCATATAGCGCAACAGTACAGGAAGCGCATTCGCCAGATAACATTCAGCGAGAAGTAAGCCATGTGGCCATATAACATTAAAAACAATGCACAGTGGATCTATGTATTTGGAAAAAACCACACACCAAAAAACATCAACATCTCTTATGCGATTTTTGAAAACCAATCAATGAGATTAAAATTAAACAGCCCAATAGAGCCCGACCACTGCCCCTCTAAATGGACCGACAAAGGGTACAATGAATTTGAATTCGAACTACTACTTGACCAGGTCAACTCAATTACCATCAACGAATTTAATTTTTCCGGCCCCATCTGCATATCCATTGAAAAGAACAAAACAGATCACGAAATCCACTTAAATACTTTAGACAAGTGCATAACGAAATGTACGGCGAGAGGCGTGTACATCTCCAACATAAAGGCCTATCACAATGACTACTCCGAATAGTGACCATCGAATGAAATCTTAAAAAATCATTGACACCCCAACAAATAATAAGCTAACCGTCAAGACAACCAAACAACAAGATAGCCTTTTACTTCAAGCCTTCAACGACACTTAACTTATAGAACTAAAAACCAAACATTTTCTGCTATGTAGCCCCTCGGCTTACAAAAACATAATGAAGTAATCTCTATATCAGGCGCATCAATGAACATAAACGATCAAGAACTCATTCCCAGAAAAGTATGGTGGGGCTTGGAAGCAAAATCGTACACCAGAATTGCACAGGAGTTGCCATCACCAGATGAAAAATCAAGAAAATGGAGCGCTATCTATGCGGTTTATCATTTAAATTTCGACGACAGATTCCCTGGCGACAGCTACTACGATTTTTTGGAGAACGCTCAAGGTTCGAGATATGTCGCAATTGAATTTACAATTCCAAAATTAACTTTTGAAATCAACGACGGTGTCGACGACCGTGACGTGACAATTACATATAGCCAAACAATGGACACAGAAGAGGAAATAAATGATTTCCTTACACACAAAGGAGTAGACCTACAGCTATTTACACCTCCATGGAGGTGCGACTACCCCTTATAGCAATTAGCCAACCTTAACTTAACCCCCCAAATGGATAACGCACATGATTGAAAATGAAACCACCACCAAATCAAACAACAAAAAAAACCATATTTCCAGAAAGGTATGGTGGGGCTTAGAAGCAAAATCGTACATCGAAATTGCACAGGAGCTGCCATCATCAGATGAAAGTTTAAGGAAATGGATCGCTATCTATGCGGTTTATCATTTAAATTTCGACAACAGGTTTCCTTGGCACCGTTACTACGAATTTTTGGAGAATGCTAAAGGATCGAGGTATGTCGCAATTGAATTTACAATTCCAAAATCAACTCTTGAAATCAATGACGGTATCGACACCAGTAACGTGACCATTATATATAGCCAAACAATGGATACAGAAGAGGAAATAAATGTTTTCCTAACGAACAAAGGAGTCGACCCGCAACTATTTACGCCTCCGTGGACGTGCGACTACCCGCTGGACTAACCACTGGCCTAGACAATGCGCACAAAAGGCCTCACTCAACGGCAAAAGGATTAAATCCTGGGCAAATCACACAACAAACCAACCACACGAGACATATTGGTATCACAACGAGCTATATAACGAATGAAATCAATATTGCAATCGAAATATAGCTCCCGAAGAAATCATTGCCCTTCGCCCATCAAAGTGTGATAAAACGATGCATTCTTTGTCTCTCGACGGCCATTACATCTATAAGCTAGCGCCTTGGTTAAGCTGGAGCGATCTTCTATATGGACTCGAACAAAACTATATAGATGAAAAGGAAATTTCAGATTACATCTGCTGCAGCTTGACGATCACACACCCTAAAGAGGCATATGAAATTGCGGTTACTCCGATAGAAAACCAGCACCTCATACATCAACTGCTAAGCACCCTGGCGAGCCAAAGCAAAGAAAAAACGACAAACACAACCGAACCCTGGCTATTCCTGTCCCTTTCTTTTTTATTTGACAATAAACATCTATACAACAACATTTATGAAGAACTAGAAATATTATATTCGGACTTCAACTATCCAGAGGAGCTAGCACCATTGATCCGCTACATGCCAGCATCGGATGGCACGGAAGGCTCCAAAGACTACCTGCTCAAAAATTGGAAAGCCGCTCTATCGCAGTATGAACAACTATTCGCAGAACGGCGAAACCCACAATAAAAAACCCCGGCCAATCGCCATGCCGGGGTTCCATGGAAGGCTTTTAAACCCCATCACCCATCAAAAAACATCAATCGGATAATCCACAAACACCCGCAGCTCATTACCGCTGACGTTGTACTCACTGGACTTCTGCGACACACGCAACACCGAACTGCGCAAGCGCACGCTCAGGTCCTTGGCCGGGCCGCCCTGGACGACGTATTTGAACTGGTTGAAGATTTCGCGCTCGGTACCGCCTTCGCTGGTGGAGGTGGTGATGTTGTCGCCGCGCACGTAGGCCACGTTATAGGTCAGGCCCGGGACGCCGAAGGTGGTGAAGTCCAGGCCGTAGCCCAACTGCCAGCTGCGTTCGTCTTCGGCGTTGAAGTCCGACCAGTAGGAGTTGGCCAGGTAGATGGTATTGCCGCCATCGCCGACACGATTCTGATCCCGTTGGTAGCCGCCGTAGGCGTAGCCGAGGTTGCTGTCGCCGGTACTGCGCTGGTGGGCGAGCGTGAAGCTGTGCGGACCGGTGGCGAAGGTGGCCGCCAGGCTCCAGATCTTGTTGTCGTCGCCGGTGACGTTGTTTTCCCGCACGTAGCTGTTATCCAGCTTGGTGCGATAGCCGTTGAAGTCCAGGGTCAGGGATTGGTCCTTGGCCAGCGGGAATACGTAGTTGGCGTTCACGTATTGTTTCTTCAGCACGTCCTCGACGTCGGAGGCGTAGAGCGAAGCCTTGAACTGTTCGGTGAATTGATAGCTGCCGCCCAGGACGTTGATCGACTTCAAGCCACCGCTGTCACGGCCTTCGGCGCTTTTCCGCGACTCGGCGGTGAAGCGGCCGGCGTTCAGTTCGAGTCCTTTGATTTCCTTGGAAGTGATCAGCGTGCCGGTGTAGCTTTCCGGCAGCAGGCGTCCGTTGTCATAACTCAATACGGGCAGCGCCGGCATCTGGTCGCCGTAGGCCAGTACGGTGTTGGAGACGCGGAACTTCACCGCGGCACCGAACTTGGACAGGTCATCGGCCGCATTGCCGCTGTCGCCTTTCTTGAAGAAATCGATGCCTTGCGCACCCGTGCGTCCTTTGCCACCGTCCAGACGCAACGCATACAAGCCGAATGCATCCACACCCACGCCCACCGTGCCTTGGGTGAAGCCGGACGAGAACGTACCGATGGCCGCCTGGCCCCATTCGGCCTTGTCCTCGTTACCGTCCTTGTAGTCACGGCTGATGTAGGCGTTGCGCAACAGCACTTTCAAGCTGCTGTCTTCAACGAAGCCCTTGGACTCAGCCTGGTCGTTGGCCATGGCGTGTGTGGCGCTCAATATCCCCAGTGCGATCAAACTGATGCGCTTGTTCAACATGATTATTTTCCTTATACGGGTTGATTCGCACTGCAACCGGCAACCGGAATGGCGCTTTTGCGCTCTTTATTCGGACTCTTGCTCCTGAAAATAATGAAAAGGCCCGCCCACGATGATCGTGTCGGGCCCTTTTATTATTTAAGAGTCATGGCTGTTGGCCACAGGCGTGGACGAATCCTAGTCGCGCCATGAACCCTGTGTCAATTTCGTGAATCATCTGTGATTAGGCGAAAAACGTCTAAGAACAGATCAGTTTGAACAACCGTCCAAGCCACAGACCGCTGCGGGTGCAGAATCGTGCAATGGCGTGGCTTGCTTCAGCCATTGGGCGAACGCCTCGGGCTTGCCCAGCCAGGGACCGATATCGATCAGCGTCAGCCGGCCGTCCCGCTCCAGGGCGAGCGTCGGGAAACCCTGCCCGCCAACCTTGGCCAACAAGGCCCGGCTTGTAACGAAATGCGCTTGCACATCGACTTCGATGAATGAACGCCGGAATGCCTCGGCCTCGAAGCCGATGGAGTTGGCCAATGCCAACAGCACCGTTTCGTCAGCTATTCGCCGGCCTTCAACGTAATGGGCCGTTTGCAAGCGCTCCAATAACGCCAGGCCTCGGCCCTCGAGCTGTTCAGCCGCAAGAACCGCCGCAGTCGGAGGCGCAGAGTCGAAGACCGCCTCCTCGTCCCGCAAAAGCCCCTCGAAATAAGCCTCGCCAAACGGCTGCCCGGTGTATTCAGCGATTCTCCGGTCATGGGGCATCACGTAATTGCGCAACTGGGCGGAGACTTTCTGGCGATTAGCGCCGGTCATCATGCCGCCGCCATGGGCAATAACCGGCAATACTGTCCTGGCGGCCTGGATCAGCGGCTTGGCGCCGTAGCACCAGCCGCACAGTGGATCATAGATATAGTGAAGTTGGGTCATGAAGACTTCCGCCGAGGCTTTGGTTTCTGTAGCGGCAGGTTAGCCTTGGAGGACCGCGCGGAAAAACGCCGGAATGGTGTTCAGTCTGTTTCGTGGATCGGTCGAATCCGTGGGAAATTCACAGGCATAAAAAAACGCCGCCCTTTCGAGCAGCGCCTTGATCAATCCGTTGAATTCTATCCTTGCATCACATCCCACAACGCTTCCATTTCCGCCTCGCTGAACAGGCCAGCGGGGTAGCGCTCCATGATCGTCCGGCGCGGATCAGGCTCTCTGATCTGACGCGTTCCATTGGACTTCAACCACTGCGCCACGGCTTGGAGCGACTCACCATTAACGGCCAAAGGATGGCATGTGCGCTCGCTTATCATGTTCATTCCAGCGCCCTCCTGGTTGATGAGCGGCCAATTTATCCGAGGTTTATGACAAAACAACGCAGCTCCTCTCTTCAGAACCGCCTGTATGCCGATACAAGAGCTATGCCAATGTCATCACGTCGGCAACAAGCCAGACACAAAAAAGCCCGCGCTCCAATTGGGGCGCGGGCTTGCTCTGCATGGATCCAAAAACAGCGGCACCGGGCCGCTGCGATTGATATCACCAGGCTGTTACATAGCCACTCATTTCATGCGCGGCGCCGGTTGTTGTTGGGTAAGGCAATGGATGTTTCCGCCCCCCAGTAACAGTTCCCGTCCCGGCACCATGACGACTTCATGCTGCGGAAACAGCGTCTGCAGGATCTCCCTGGCCGTAGCGTCCAGCGGGTCGTCGAAACTCGGCGCGATAATGCCGCCGTTGACGATCAGGAAGTTCACATAGGAGCCCGCCAGTCGCACGCTCGGATTGCGCTCCTGGGAACCTTCTACCGCGTCCACGCCGGCACATTCTTCTTCGGTGGCATACAACGGCCCGGGGATCGGCATTTTATGCACCGTGAACGGGCGGCCCTTGGCGTCGGTGCTGTTTTGCAGGACATTCATGGCCGCTTGGCAACGGGCGTAGTTCGGGTCCTGCGGATCGTCGGTCCAGGCGAGCAACACTTCACCCGGGCGCACGTAGCAGCAGAAGTTATCCACATGACCGTCGGTTTCGTCATTGAACAGACCGTCCGGCAGCCAGATGACTTTATCCACAGCCAATTGAGCGCCGAGTACGGCCTCGATCTCTTCGCGGCTCATGTGCGGGTTGCGATTGCGGTTTAGCAGGCATTCCTCGGTGGTGATCACGGTGCCTTCACCGTCGACATGGATCGAGCCGCCTTCGAGCACGAAACCTTCGGTGCGGTAACGCGGGCTACGCTCGATTTCCAGGATCTTGCCGGCCACTTGCGAATCGCGGTTCCACGGCGAATACAGGCCACCGTCGAAACCACCCCAGGCGTTGAAATCCCAATCGACACCGCGTATTTCACCGTTGTCGTTGATGACAAACGTCGGGCCCGTATCGCGGACCCACGCGTCGTCGCTGGACATTTCTACCAGGCGGATATTCGGCACATCGAGGCGCGCCCGGGCGTTTTCATATTGGGCTGCGGACACCGCCACGGTCACCGGTTCGAAGCGGGCGATGGCCTTGGCCACCGCTACATGGGCGGCCTGCGCGGGCTTGCCGCCCAGGCGCCAGTTGTCCGGGCGCTCGGGCCAGATCATCCAGACCTGGCTCTGGGTCGCCCACTCGGCAGGCATGTGGAAACCGTCCGCGCGCGGAGTGCTATGCAAAGTTGTCATCAATCAGGACTCCAATGAGCCGTCGAGGGTTTTGATCGCGCCGTACAGGTTCGGCCGCCGATCACGGAAAGTGCCCCAGGCACTGCGAATGTGTTCCAGCTCGTCGAGGTCAAAGCTGTGTACTAGCACACCTTCTTCGGTTTCGTTCAGTTCCTGGACTTTTTCACCGAACTGATTGGCGATGAACGACGAGCCGTAGAATGTGATGTCGTAGCCATCCTGCTCTTCATTGCCGATGCGATTGCTCGCCACCAGCGGCATCAGGTTGGCGCCCGCATGGCCTTGTTGAACGCGTTGCCAGTGGTCACGCGACGAGATGGTCTTGTCGTGCGGCTCACTGCCGATGGCGGTCGGGTACAGCAGGATTTCCGCGCCTTGCAGCGCCATGCTGCGGGCGCATTCCGGAAACCACTGGTCCCAGCAGATGCCTACGCCAATTTTTGCGTAGCGGGTATTCCACACTTTGAAACCGGTATCGCCAGGATTGAAGTAGTACTTTTCATGGTAGCCAGGACCGTCCGGAATGTGGCTCTTGCGATAGACGCCCAGGTTCCGCCCGTCGGCATCGATGATCGCAATACTGTTGAAGCGCGCACGACCGGCCAGTTCAAAAAAACTGATGGGCAACACGACTTGCAATTCTTCGGCGACTTTCTGGAAATGCTTGATGGCAACGTTGTCGTCAACCGAAGTCGCCAGCTGCAAGTAGTCCGGGTTCGGCTTCTGGCAGAAGTATGGCGTCTCGAACAACTCCTGGATCAGGATGACCTGCGCGCCTTGGACGGCCGCTTGGCGAACCAGCTTCTCGGCGGTCTCGATATTGGCTTCGAGATCCCAGGAGCAGGCCATTTGAGTAGCGGCTACGGTAACGATACGACTCATGAATCATCTCCTGGGCGATGGACAGAGGCGTCTTTATAGCCGATAAAAATCGGCTTTTAAAGGAAATAAAATCAAAAACCCTATAATCAAGACTTAAAATCCCGACAAAAATCGACTTTAAGAGCACCGAAAAACCTGTGGGAGCGAGCTTGCTCGCGATAGCGGTAGGCCAACCAAATCACTATCGGCCTTGAACCGCTCATCGCGAGCAAGCTCGCTCCCACAGGGGAACAGCGTGGCGTGTCAGATTGGCTACAACCCCTCCTCCAATACCTTCGCCAGCATATCGACGAAGAAATCCACACTTTGACGGCTGGTGACCATCGGCGGCTTGATCTTGAGGACGTTCAAGTAATCACCGGTCGGTTGCATGAAAATGCCCAGCTCCCTCAAGCGATTGCACAGCGCCGTGGTTTCTTCGGTGGCCGGCTCCAGGGTGTCGCGGTTGCGGATCAGCTCCACGCCCAGGTAGAAGCCCGAACCATGCACCGCTCCGACCAACGGATACTGGTCGATCAAGGCTTCCAGTCGGGCCTTGAAATGTCCGCCGACCACCCGGGCGTTTTCCCAGAGGTTTTCTTCCTCCATGACATCCAGCACGGCCATGCCGATCTGGCAGCTGACCGGACTGCCGCCGGCAGACGAGAAGAAATACCCTTCGGCTTCCAGCGCCTCGGCGATCTCCCGGCGGGTGATGACGGCACCCAACGGCTGGCCGTTGCCCATGCCCTTGGCCATGGTGATGATGTCCGGCACCACGCCTTGCTCTTCGAAGCCCCAGAAAAACTCGCCCATGCGCCCGTAGCCAACCTGCACCTCGTCGGCGATGCAGACGCCACCACGCTCGCGCACCATGGCGTAGACCTGTTTAAGATACCCCGGCGGCAGCGCGATGCCACCGGCGTTGCCGTATACCGGTTCGCAGATGAAGCCGGCGAGCTGGCGTTTCTGCTCGGCGATTTTCGCCAGGTTGTGTTCGACGCTGCGCACGTAGTCCGGCGCACTGTCGGCCCCACGGAATTCACCGCGATACGTGTTCGGCGCCGTGACCGGATGCACCCAATCCGGACGACTGCTGAGGGCCTTTGGATTGTCGGCGATGGACGTCGAGACCGCGTCTGCCGCCACCGACCAGCCGTGGTACGCCTCCAGCACGCTGAGCATGTCGCGCCCGCCGCTGTAGGCCCAGGCCAGGCGGATCGCCAGGTCGTTGGCCTCGGTGCCGCTGTTGACCAGGAACACGCGATCCATGTTCGACGGCGCCAGCGCCAACAGACGTTCGGAGAACTCGGCGATCGCCGCGTAGTGGAAGCGCGAGTTGGTATTGAGCAGCGACCACTGCCGCGCCGCTACCGCCGCCATGCGCGGATGACCATGGCCCAGCACCGCGACGTTGTTGAGCATGTCGAGGTAGGAGCGGCCTTGCATGTCGATCAGGTGGTTGCGCCAGCCGCGCTCGATGCGCGGTGGATCGACGTAGTAGTGCTTCTGCGAACGGGCAAAACTCGCATCGCGACGGGCCAGCAGCGCCTCGGGATCGATTTCCGGCTCGGCATCACACGCCAGCCCCAGCAGGGCCGCGGGGGACGGGCATAGCGCTTGCCACGCTTGCGCCCGCGACGGCGAGCAGAACAGCGGGGGATTCAAATGCGCGCCCCGGCACAGTTGGACCCGCAACGGCCCGGTCACTTCGCCGATCACCTGCCCCTTGACCAGCGCGGCCCCGGGCAGCAACGACGATGCCACGCCCCACAGGCACACGCTCAACTGCGGGCCATCGAGCCGCAGCAGGCCATCGACGCCCTTGTGCACCACGCCGGCGAAGGGTGACTCCAGTGGTGCGCCTTGCGGTACGTGCAATTCGACATGCAGCGGATAAGTATCGGGCTCGACGGCGTTGTCTGGCTGGGTGCGGGATAAGCGGTACTGGCCGTAACGGCTGGCCGCCAGACCGTGTACGGCGGCGGCTTCGCTCAACAGGCGTTGGTCGATTCCCGCCTGCTCCCAGTTACCGGCCTCGAAATGCGGGCTGAGGACGCCGAGATCGATCAAGGCAAAGTCGCGCCCCACCAGCGTCGGCAACAGCGGCGCGAAGCCCTCGTTGGCAACGGGCGGCAGGCTATGGCCGGCGGCAGTGAGAATCGCCGTCTCCATCAGCTCAAGCGGCACGGAACGGGCGACGTTGAAGATTTCCCACTCATGTTCAAGATTGTCACGGGAGTATTGGTTGTCCGGGTCGATCGCGACTTGTTGTTCACCGCTGAGTACCAGCACAGCGGCGCGGGCCACGATCAACGGCCAGAGCGCCAGGAGTTCTTCGCGCAGCAACGGATTGGTCGAGTGATAGGCCTTGATCGCGGGCAGGATGAAAAACGGATCGCCATCGGCATGGTGCAGCAGCGCTGCACAGGTCACCGACAGGTCGGTGATGCGCCAGGTGCGGATCAAGTCGCCAAAATCAATCACGCCCTGCATCTGCCACTGGCGCTGGGCGTCGCGCTGCCAGACCACGTTGTCATCCGTGATGTCCATGTGGATCGCCTGTATTGACAGGCTGGCCTTGAGTGGCTGCAAGCGTCGTTCGGCCTGTTGCGCGACGTCGGCGATCAATTGGCGCCGCTGGTCATCCTGGATGACAGGCAGCAGGTGGTCGATCAACGCCGGGGCATGGCGCGCATCCCATTGCAGGGTGCGCTCCAGGCCCGGATGATCGAAGGTGGCAAGGGCCAGGTTCATCTCCGCACACAGCCGTCCCAACCCGGTTACCAGGTCCGGGGTCAAGTGCTTGAGCTGGGTCAGGGATTGGCCGTCGATGTATTCCAGCAGGCGTACATGGACCGTTTGTCCGGCGACTTCAAGCGTCAACAGATCCTCGCCACTGCTGGCCGCGATAACCGCTGGCACCTTCACCGCGCCGTGCCCGGCCAGCGCCTTCAAGGCCGCATGCTGGGCCTGGAGTTCCTGGATGGCGTAGTCACCATGGCAAATCTTCAGCACATACCGGCCGCGCTCGCTATCTACGCGGTAGTTGAGGTCCTGGTGGCTGCCGAGGGGTCGCAGGTCGCCGCTGAGTCCGTAATTCAAGCGCAACAGCACCAACGCCTGTTCGGCGCTGATCTGTGGGCTTGGCAAACTGGCACGGTGAACCAACGTAGCGAGCGGCATACAACGACCCCTGTGTGGTTTTGTTTTGGATGCCTATCACGCCATTGAGTCGGGGGAATTAGCAACCCCTTCTTTTTGCTCCGCCGATAGCCCGCCTGCCATGACGCGCTCCTTGCGGATATTCGCTTGCACCCTCTTCGTCATGCCGACAAGCTATGCTCCATCGCTGTATCGTCTTATCGAAAAAAGGCTTAACCGGATGCGCATTCTCATTACCGGCGGCGCCGGCTTCATCGGCTCGGCTTTAATACGACATTTGATTGGCCATACTGACCATCAGGTCCTGAACCTCGACAAACTGACCTACGCTGGCAACCTGGAGTCGCTGAGCAGCATCGATCACGATAGCCGCTACGAGTTCGTGCAGGCCGACATCGTCGACCAACCGACGATCAGCGCGGTGCTGGGGCGATTCAAACCTGACGCCATCATGCACCTGGCCGCAGAATCCCATGTGGACCGCTCCATCGACGGTCCGGCGGATTTCATCCAGACCAATATCGTCGGCACCTACAGCCTGCTGGAAGCCACCCGTGCCTATTGGCAAACCCTGGCCGAACCGCAAAAGCGGGCGTTTCGCTTCCACCACATTTCCACCGACGAAGTGTATGGCGACCTGCATGGCGTGGATGACCTGTTCACCGAAACCACCGCCTACGCCCCAAGCTCGCCGTATTCGGCCAGCAAGGCGGCGTCCGACCATCTGGTCCGCGCCTGGCAACGTACGTATGGCCTGCCCGTGCTGCTGACCAACTGCTCGAATAACTACGGACCCTTTCACTTCCCCGAAAAGCTGATTCCGCTGGTGATCCTCAACGCCCTGGCCGGTAAACCGCTGCCGGTGTATGGCGATGGGCTGCAAGTGCGCGACTGGCTGTTCGTCGAGGACCACGCGCGGGCGCTGCTCAAAGTCGTCACCGAAGGGGTGGTCGGTGAGACCTACAACATCGGCGGCCACAATGAACAAAAGAACATCGACGTGGTGCGCAACATCTGTGCACTCCTTGAAGAGCTGGCGCCGCACAAGCCCGCGGGCGTCGAGCACTACGCCGACCTGATCACCTTCGTCAAGGATCGTCCCGGCCACGACCTGCGCTACGCCATCGATGCCGGCAAGATCGAACGGGAGCTGGGCTGGACACCATCGGAAACCTTCGAGAGCGGACTGCGCAAGACCGTGCAGTGGTACCTCGAAAACCTGTCGTGGTGCCGGCGCGTCCAGGATGGCAGTTATCAGGGCGAGCGCCTGGGCTCACTCGACAACAAGGATACGATTGCATGATGAAAGGCATTGTTCTGGCCGGCGGTTCCGGTACGCGGCTGCACCCGATTACCCTCGGGGTTTCGAAACAACTGCTGCCGATCTACGACAAACCGATGATCTATTATCCAATCTCGGTGCTGATGCTCGCTGGCATCAAGGAAATCCTGATCATCTCCACCCCACTGGACTTGCCGCAATATCGCAACCTGCTGGGCGATGGTTCTCAGTTCGGCGTGCATTTCAGCTACGCCGAACAGCCCGCCCCCGACGGACTGGCCCAGGCATTCCTGATTGGCGAGCAATTCATTGGCAGCGACCCGGTGTGCTTGATCCTCGGCGACAACATCTTTCACGGCCAGCATTTCGGCGAGCAGTTGCAGACCGCCGTAAATCGCGAGCGCGGTGCGACGGTGTTCGGTTATTGGGTCAAGGACCCCGAGCGTTTCGGCGTGATCGACTTCGACCCTGAAGGATGCGCCGTTTCCATCGAAGAAAAACCCACCGAGCCCAAGTCCAGCTATGCGGTGACCGGCCTGTATTTCTATGACAACGATGTCATACAGATCGCCAAGACCATCAAGCCGTCCAAACGAGGCGAACTGGAGATTACCGACGTCAACAACGCTTACCTGCAACGCGGAGATTTGCATGTCGAGCGGTTTGGACGTGGTTTTGCCTGGCTGGATACCGGTACCCATGACAGCCTGCTGGAGGCCTCGCAATACGTACAGACCATTGAGCATCGACAGGGCTTGAAGGTCGCGTGCCTGGAAGAAATCGCTTACCAGCAGGGTTGGGTCAGTCGAGAGCACGTTCTTGCGCGCGCCCAATATTTTGGCAAGACCGGTTACGGCCAGTACCTGTTCAAGATCGCCGGAGAGACACGTTGAACGTCATCGCCACGCGCCTGCCGGACGTCCTGATCATCGAGCCGAAGGTCTTCGGCGACGAACGCGGCTTTTTCTATGAAAGCTTCAACGCCCAGGCGTTCGCCGAGGCCACTGGCCGCGTGGTGCAGTTCGTCCAGGACAATCATTCGCGTTCCGCCAAGGGCGTGCTGCGCGGCCTGCATTACCAGATCGAACATTCCCAGGGGAAACTGGTGCGCGTCACCGAAGGTGAGGTCCTGGACGTTGCGGTGGACATTCGCCGCAGCTCCCCGACTTTCGGCCAGTGGACAAGCGTACGCCTGTCGGGACAGAACCATCGGCAGCTGTGGATTCCACCAGGATTCGCCCATGGATTCGTGGTGCTGAGCGAGTCAGCCGATTTTCTCTACAAGACCACCGATTACTACGCCCCATCAGCCGAACGCTGCATTCGCTGGGACGATCCGGAACTGGCGATCGACTGGGAACTGCAGGGCGCGCCGATCCTGTCCGCCAAGGATCAGGCCGGCAGCGCCCTTCGCGAGGCCGACCTGTTCCCATGAATTCCTCCTTGCGCATCCTGATCATCGGCCAGAACGGCCAGGTCTCCCAGGCCTTGCAAAAGCGCCTCGCGGCCGTGGGCGAATTGATCGTGCTGGGCAGTAGCCAGCTCGACATGGCGCGCACGGATGACATCCGCGCGCCTATCGATGCATTGCGGCCCGACCTGATCATCAATGCCGCCGCCCACACCGCCGTCGACCAGGCCGAAAGCGAAGCGGAGCGGGCGTTTGCCATCAACGCCACGGCACCGGGCGTGCTCGCCCGGGCGGCGCTTGGGCTGGGCGTTCCACTGTTTCACTACTCCACCGACTATGTCTTTGACGGTCGCAAGCCCGAGCCCTACACCGAAGACGATGCGCCCAACCCCCTGAGCGTCTACGGTCGCAGCAAACTGGCGGGCGAAGAGGTCATCCGCGAGGCTGGCGGGCAGCATCTGATCCTGCGCACCAGTTGGGTGTATTCCAATGCGGGGCGTAACTTCCTGCTGACCATGCAACGCCTGCTCCAAGAAAAACCCCACCTGCGGGTGGTGGCCGATCAGATCGGCGCACCGACCTGGGCCGGTACCATTGCCGACAGCACCGCAAAGTTGATAGAGCGCTGGCAGGCCGGACAGTGCGGAGCCTGGGGCACTTATCATCTGACGGCCCAGGGCCAGACGTCATGGTTCGGCTTCGCCCAGGCCATCGGTGAAAACCTGGTGGAGCAGCACAAACCTTGCGCCGTGCTTGAGCCAATCCCCTCCAGCGAGTACCCGACACCGGCACCGCGCCCGCTGAATTCGCGGCTCGATTGCACGCGCCTGCTCCGGGAATGGAGGGTGAGCCAGCCAGACTGGCGAAGCGCTTTGCGACAGTGCCTTGCCGGACAAGCCTAGGCATAATGCGTCTGTAACCACAGGCGCATCCTGCTCATGAATTCCACCCTCCCCCGCAGACCCCGTTGGCGCAGCCTGGCCTTGCTCGCATTGTGCCTGGCGCCTTTGCTGTGGCCGCTGGAGCATCTGGCCGAGCGGTATTACCGCAGCGAGCTGGCCGGACAGAATCGCCAGACGCTCGATCTTTACGTCGCGAACCTGCTGGGCACCCTGCATCGCTATGAAGTGCTGCCGCAGATTCTCGGTGAACTGCCGGCCCTGCGCGCGGCCCTGTCGGCACCGGACGATGGCGTCACCCAGGGCAACGCCAACCGGCTGCTGAAAAACATCAGCGCCCAGACCGGCGCCGAAGTCATGTACTTGATGGACACCACGGGCAAGACCCTGGCGGCGTCGAACTGGGACAAGCACGACAGCTTCGTCGGCCGCAATTTCGCTTTTCGCCCTTACTACATCGAAGCCATGGCCGGACGCCTGGGACGCTTCTTCGGCCTGGGCACCACATCGGGCAAGCGCGGTTATTTCTTTGCCGCCGCCGTCCGCGACCGTGAGAAAGTCATCGGCGTGCTGGTGGTCAAGGTTGACCTGGACCACACCGAAAGCCTCTGGGGCAAGACCCCGGAGCAACTGCTGGTGACTGACCCCAATGGCGTGGTCATCCTCACCTCGCGCCAGGAATGGCGCTTCCGCTCGACCCGCCCCTTGAGCGATGCGGAAAGCAAGGCGATCAGCGCGATACAACCCTACCCGACACGCGACCCCAAGCCGCTGAACCTCGACGCCAGCGCCTGGCTGCCCCAGACCCAGACCATCGAAGAAACAGGCTGGAGCGTCAGCATCCTCGCCCCGCGCACCCTGATCGATCGTCCGGTGCGCACGGTGGTGATCATCGGCGGCGCAGCGCTCCTGGTCTTGATGCTGTTGCTCGGCCTGATGATGCAGCGCAGGCGCCATTACCTGGACCGCATCGCCTTCGAGGCCAAGGCTCGCCACGAACTGGAAGGCCGGGTCGCGGAACGCACCAGCGACCTTGAAGGCCTTAACCGGCGCCTAAAGCAGGAGGTCCTGGAGCGCGAGCACGCCCAGCAGGAACTGGTCCGGGCCCAGGATGACCTGGTCCAGGCCGGCAAGCTGTCGGCACTCGGCACCATGTCGGCCAGCATCAGCCATGAACTCAACCAGCCGTTGGCGGCGATTCGAAGCTATGCCGAAAACGCCGAGGTATTGCTCGACCACCAGCGTACCGAAGATGCCCGTGGCAATCTCAGGTTGATCAACGAACTGACCGGGCGCATGGCGTCGATCATTGCCCACTTGCGCGCCTTCGCCCGTCGCGACCGCCATGCGCCAGAAAGTGTCGCCTTGCAACCGGCGCTGGACGATGCCTTGGCGTTACTCGCCAAACGGCGGCGGAGCATGGAAGTGGAACTGATCCGCGACCTGCCGGCCGCCACACTGTGGGTCGAGGCCGGCGAAACGCGCTTGCGCCAGGTGCTGGGTAACCTCCTGGCAAACGCCCTGGATGCGCTGACCGAAAAAGGCCCGCCACGTAAACTCTGGCTCAGTGCCCAGGCGACCGAAACCGGCGTCAACCTGTACATCCGCGATAACGGCCCGGGGTTTTGCATGGAAGCCCTCGGCCGCGCCGGCGAGCCGTTCTACACCACCAAGACCCGTACCCAGGGGCTTGGCCTGGGGCTGGCGATCTGCGACACCCTGATGCGCGCCTTTGGCGGCGAGCTGTTGTTCGCCAACCACAAGGAAGGCGGCGCCCTGATCACCCTGAAGCTGCGCGCGGGCGCGCCCGGGGTAAGCCTGCAACCCTCCGAGGACCGTAGTGTATGACCATCGACAACCAGATTGAGGTGGTGCTGATCGACGACGATCCCCATCTGCGTCAGGCCTTGAGCCAGACCCTCGACCTGGCCGGGCTGAAAATCCTGCCCCTGGGCGAGGCCAATGGCCTGGCCGCGCAATTGCCCCGCGACTGGCCGGGCGTGGTGGTCAGCGACATTCGCATGCCAGGCATGGACGGCCTTGAGCTGCTAAGTCAACTGCACGCCCAGGATCCGGAACTGCCGGTGCTGTTGATCACCGGTCACGGCGATGTGCCGCTCGCCGTGCAGGCCATGCGTGCTGGCGCGTACGACTTCCTGGAGAAACCGTTCGCCAGCGATCATCTGCTCGACAGCGTTCGCCGAGCCCTGGCCTTGCGCCGCCTGGTCCTGGACAACCGCAGCCTGCGGCTGGCCCTGAGCGACCGCCACGAACTCAGCGCCCGGCTGGTGGGCCAGTCGTCACCCATGTTGCGCCTGCGCGAGCAGATCGGAGCCCTGGCAGCGACCCGCGCCGATGTGCTGATCCTCGGTGAAACCGGCGCCGGCAAGGAAGTGGTCGCCCGCGCCCTGCACGACCTTTCCAGCCGGCGCAACGGGCCATTCGTGGCCATCAATGCCGGTGCCTTGGCGGAGTCGGTGGTGGAGAGCGAATTGTTCGGCCACGAACCCGGCGCCTTTACCGGCGCGCAGAAACGCCGTATCGGCAAATTCGAGTTCGCCAACGGTGGCACGTTGTTCCTCGATGAAATCGAAAGCATGAGCCTGGACGTACAGGTCAAGTTGCTTCGCCTGCTGCAAGAACGCGTGGTGGAACGGCTGGGTGGCAATCAGCAGATCCCGCTGGATATCCGCATCATTGCCGCGACCAAGGAAGACCTGCGCCAGGCCGCCGATCAGGGGCGGTTCCGCGCCGACTTGTATTACCGCCTGAACGTCGCGCCACTGCGCATACCACCGTTGCGCGAACGAGGTGAGGACGTGTTGTTGCTGTTCCAATATTTCGCCGACGAGGCCAGCGCCCGCCACGGCCTGCCGCCCCACGAGCTGCAACCGGCCCATCGGGCGCTGCTGCTGCGCCATGGCTGGCCGGGCAACGTGCGCGAGTTGCAGAACGCCGCCGAACGTTTTGCCCTGGGCCTGGAATTGGCCTTGGATAACAGCGCGCCGGAAAGTCATCCAGGCACGCCGATGGAAGTGGTCAGCGGCGGCTTGAGCGAGCAGGTGGAGAACTTCGAAAAGACCCTGATCGCCGCCGAGCTGGCCCGCCCACACAGTTCGGTACGCAGCCTTGCCGAAGCATTGGGCATCCCGCGCAAGACCCTGCACGACAAGCTGCGCAAGCATGGGCTGGCCTTCGATAGCAGCCATGGCCCGGCCGAAGAGTCTGATTGAATGCCCGCCCATCTTCCCTTTCAAGCAAGAGGCCCAGCATGAACCGCGACAGCACCTACCTGGAATCGATTCTGCACCGGGACATCCCGTTGACGCGGGACATGGGCCTGAAAGTGCTCGATTGGCAGGGCCGGCGACTGCGCCTGTTCCTGCCCCTCGAGGCCAACGTCAACCACAAGAGCACCATGTTCGGCGGCAGTCTGTACTGCGGCGCGGTACTGGGCGGCTGGGGCTGGCTGCACCTGGCCTTGCGCGAGGAAGGGATCGAGGACGGACACATCGTGATCCAGGAGGGGCAGATCAGCTATCCGCTGCCGGTCACCCGGGATGCGCACGTCGTCTGCGAAGCGCCTGATGAAAAAACCTGGAAGCGCTTCCTGGCCACGTATCGGCGCTACGGACGGGCACGGCTGGCCCTGCAGACGCAGGTGTTGAACGTGGACAGCGAGGACGTGGCGGTGCAATTCGAAGGGCAGTACGTGCTGCACCGTTGATCAAAGCAGCATAAAACCCGTGGCGAGGGAGCTTGCTCCCGTTCGGCCGGTCCGACGCCTCGGGCGCAGCAGACGCCTTTGGGGCCGCTTCGCGGCCCAGCGGGAGCAAGCTCCCTCGCCACAGAAGCAGTCCGAGCCAAAAGGTCAGATTTGATCTTAGGCGCGGGCAAGCTCCAACAACTTCCCACGCCACGCCGCCTTCGCCGGCAAAGCCAGGAACGAAGCATTCAACAGCGACTCCCGCGGCGGATAGCAGAACGGTTCGCCGCCCAGGCCCAACACCTCGCCCCCTGCACCTTCCAACACTCCCTGGGCGGCGGCGGTGTCCCACTGCGACGTCGGCGCCAACCGTGGATAGCAATCCGCCGCACCTTCGGCCAGCAGGCAGAACTTCAACGAACTGCCGATATTGGTCAATTGCAAGGCGCCAAGGCTCTCACTCAAGCCGGCCAACAAGCGCTCCTGCTCCGCACTGGTGTGGCGGCGGCTGGCGACGACGGTAAACACTTCCCCTGGCGCCAATACGTTACGCACGGCGATGGGCAAAGGCTCGGCATTTTTATCGCCACGCCAGGCACCAAGCCCAGCGCCGCCGACATAAAAGCGCCCGTTGGTAGGCATCGAAACCACGCCGAACACCACCCGTCCCTCTTCGACCAAGGCGATGTTGACGGTGAACTCTTCGCTGCCGGAAATGAATTCCTTGGTGCCATCCAGCGGGTCCACCAGCCACCAGCGTTTCCAGGTCGCACGCTCGCTTTGTGCAATATTGGCGTCCTCTTCGGAAAGGATCGGGATATCCGGCGCCAGCGCGGTCAATCCAGCGACGATCACATCGTGAGCGGCCATGTCGGCGGCGGTGACGGGTGATTCGTCAGCCTTTTGCACGACTTCCACATTGGCTCGCCAGAATGGCAGGATCGCCGCGCCGGCCTTGAGCGCCAGCTCGATCACCGGGGCGATCAGGGGATGGGGGTAATTCATGGCAGGTAGGCTCCACGCTGGGTCAGCAGGTCGCGGGCCAGATACAGCGCCGCCAGCGCCCGGCCTTCGGTGAATTGTGGATTCTGGGCCAGGGCCCAGAGCTCGCCCAGGTTGACCTTCTCGACGCGCATCGCCTCGGGCTCGTCGCCCTCCAACCGTTCTTCATACAGATCGGTCGCCAACACCACTTGGATTTTCTGGCTCATGTAGCCAGGCGACAATGACAGCTCGGTCAAGTGCTCCAGTTGTCGCGCGCCAAAACCGGCCTCTTCCTTGAGCTCCCGTTCAGCCGCCGCCAGCACGTCCTCCCCGGGCTCGATCAGACCTTTGGGCAGGGACAGCTCGTAGGCATCGGTACCGCCGCAGTACTCTTCCACCAACACCGCGTGGTCGGCGTCGAGCATCGCCACGATCATCACCGCGCCGTAGCCTGCGCCCTTGCTCGCCAGCCGCTCATAGGTGCGTTCCACACCGTTGGAAAAACGCAATTGCAATTCTTCAACGCAAAACAGGCGGCTGGTGGCGACGATCCGTCGGTCGAGTATGGTGGGCTTCTGGCGCATAAACGGCTCCCTGGGCGATAGCGGGCTACTATACCCGGCCTATCCTGATTGTTTGTGTCGGATATCTGATTACCGCTGGAGAAGTTTGATGGCTTTATTGCCCTGGCACGAGATCGACACGGTGCTGTTGGACATGGACGGCACCCTGCTGGACCTGCATTACGACAACCATTTCTGGCTGGAGCACCTGCCCCAGCGCTACGCCGAACTGCATGGCGTCAGCCGCGCGATGGCCGAGATGGAGCTGCAACCGCTGTTCGAACGCAACGCCGGCCAGTTGCAGTGGTATTGCCTGGATTTCTGGAGCGAGGAACTGAAACTGCCGGTGCGCGAGTTGAAGCTGGAAACCGCGCACTTGATCGCGTTGCGCCCGGACGCCGATACGTTCCTGGCGGCGATCCAAAGGGCCGGCAAACGGGTCGTGATGATCACCAATGCCCACCGAGATTCGCTGTCCTTGAAATTGGAACGTATCGAACTGGCTCCATATTTCGAGCGCTTGATCAGTTCCCACGACTACGGTTTCCCCAAGGAGAACCCGCAGTTCTGGGATGCCTTGCAAGCCGACCTGGATTTCGACCCGGCCCGCAGCCTGTTTATCGACGACACCCTGCCGGTATTGCGCAGCGCCCGGGACTTTGGCGTCGGCCATCTGCTGGCGGTCAGCGAACCAGACAGCCGCAAGGGGCCGAAGGATACGGGGGAGTTTGAGGCGGTCGGGGATTATCGGGACTTGATTGCCGGACTTTGAACCGCACCGCCTTCATCGCGAGCAAGCTCGCTCCCACAGGGACATGTGGTCAACTGTGGGAGCGAGCTTGCTCGCGATGAAGACACTGCAAGTCTGAAGATTACTCAGGGATACGCAGCACCTGCCCCGGGTAGATCTTGTCCGGGTGTTTCAGCATCGGCTTGTTGGCTTCGAAAATCTTGTTGTACTTGTTCGCATCGCCATAGACCCGCTTGGAAATGGCACTCAAGGTGTCGCCCTTCTCAACGGTGACGAACCTGGCCGCCGCCGCAACCGGCCCGGTGACCGTGATCTGGTCATCCACGCCGCTGATACCGGCAACGTTGCCCAGGGCCAAAAGGATTTTTTCCTTTTCCTCCTGCGTCGCGGCTTCGCCCGTGGCAATGACTTTTTCGCCTTCGACTTTTATCTGGATCCTGGAAGTATCTATACCTGTCAGGGCATCTTGTACGTGCTTGGTCAGCGCCTCGCTGTTGGCTTCGGCCTTGTCGGGCGTCAGCGCATCAAGAATTTTTTCACCGGCATCTTTTAAAAAACTGAAAAGGCTCATGGTTGTCTCTCCCTGGGTTCAAATGTCCAGACGCAAAGCCTAGACCAAGCCCACCGAACCCGCTCCCCAACCGACCGATGACCCCGCCACGCGCAAGCGCTAGAATCCCAACCTTCAAGCGCCCTGGAGCGAAGATGGACATCAAGCAACTGAAATTTCTCATTGCGCTCGACGAAACCCGTCACTTCGGCCAGGCCGCCGCTCGTTGCCACATCACCCAACCCACCCTGTCGATGCGCTTGCGCAGCCTGGAAGAAGAGCTTGGCCTGCCACTGGTCAACCGCGGCCAGCGCTTCGAGGGTTTTACCGCGCCAGGTGAACGGGTGCTGGCCTGGGCTCGCACGGTGCTGGCCGCCTACGACGGGCTTCAGGCCGAAGCGGCGGCCTGCCGGGGCAACCTGGTGGGCACGCTGCGCCTGGGCGTGGTGCCGCTGTCAAACTTCGATCCGCTGTCGATGATGCAGCGCCTGCACGCCGACCACCCCAGCCTGCGTTTCGAATTGTCGTCCCTGAGCTCCGAGCAGATTCTCGAACAGTTGGCGAACAACCGCATCGACCTGGGCATTTCCTACCTGGAACGCCTGGACAACGATCGTTTCGAGGCGCTGCCGTTCAGCCATACCCGCATGGGCCTGCTTTACGACCAGCGGTTTTTCTTTTTCGATGAACAACCGCTGAGCTGGGAAGCGCTGGTCGAATTGCCCTTGGGCATGCTCACCAGCGGCATGCATTTTCGCCAGTCCATCGACCACAACTTCCACAGTCGGGGGTTATCACCCCAGCCGCTGTTGCAGACCGACGCCGTGCATCAGCTGCTACAAGCCGTTCACGGCGGGCTGTGTTGCGCGGTGGTGCCATTGGAGGGCGGCCTGCACGACATGGCCGAAGACCTGCGGATCCAGCCCATCGAAGGAGCGCAGTCACTCGTCCCGCTCGGCCTGATCATGCGTCGCGGCGCCCCGCGTTCGGCGCTGGCGGAGGCTTGTTTCGCGCTTTATCAGAAATCAACAAGCATCTCTTGATCGACGTCATCTATTGGAAGATCAGTAATAGCGATTAGACGTGGCAGATTGCCGCATTTAGTCTTACCACTATTCCTACTTTCAGTGATGCCCATGAACGACAAGCCTCCGGTCTGTCCAACGCCTGACGTGGAACTCTCCACCCCAGCCGCCAGCCAGAGCTATCGCTACTGCAACCTGGACCACTCCGACTCGGACAGCACCGCGCTGGCCGAGGAAGTGGCGTTGGCCATTGCCTATAACGGCATCAGCCAGGCTGTCATGTTGGTCACGCCCACTGATCTCGAAGATTTTATCGTCGGTTTCAGCCTCGGCAGCGGCATCATCGAAGACCCCGCGGATATCTATGATTTGCAACTGAGCGGTGCCGGTTCGGCGCAATATGCCCAGGTCACCATCGCCAATCGCGCCTTCTGGAATCTCAAGCAGCAACGCCGGCAGATGGCCGGCACCAGTGGTTGCGGACTGTGTGGCGTGGAAGCCGTGGAACAGGCGCTACCCGACCTCAAGGCGCTGCCCGGGGCGCCGCTACCACCGGCGCCATGGCTCGATGGCCTGCGCCAACGCATCAGCCAGTTCCAGCCCCTGGGCCAGCACTGCGGCGCGGTCCATGCGGCATTGTTCATGAATGCCCAGGGCGAGCTGCTGCTGGGCCGCGAAGACATTGGCCGACACAACGCCCTCGATAAACTGATCGGTGCGTTGATCCGGCAACAAATCCCGGTAGCCGGCGGCTTGGCGATTGTCACCAGCCGTTGCAGCCTCGAATTGATCCAGAAAGTCCTGCGTGCGGGCATCCAGACCTTGGTCAGCCTGTCGTCGCCCACGGGCCTCGCCGTGCTGTGGGCCCGCCAACACAACCTCAACCTCATCCACCTGCCGCAGAAAAGTGCGCCGCGGGTCTATAGCCCTGCGATGGAGAAACAAGCGTGAGCAACTATCAACAAGCCAACCAGAAACCCGCACCGCGCTACAAGCCCTACAAGGGCCCGGCCGGTGGATGGGGGGCGCTGATCAGCGTTGCCCAGGCCTGGCTGACCAGCGATAACGCGCTGAAGAACATCCGCATGATGCTCAAGACCAACCAGAACGGCGGCTTCGACTGCCCCGGCTGCGCCTGGGGTGATTCGCCGGAAAGCGGCATGGTCAAGTTCTGTGAGAACGGCGCCAAGGCCGTGAACTGGGAAGCGACCAAGCGTCGTGTCGACGCGGCTTTTTTCGCCAAGCACAGCGTGACGTCGTTGCTGGAGCAGAGCGATTACTGGCTTGAATACCAGGGGCGCCTGACGGAGCCGATGAGCTACGACGCCGAAACCGACCGCTACAAGCCCATCAGTTGGGACGCGGCATTCGCACTGATCAGCAAGCATCTGAACGGACTGTCCAGCCCGAACCAGGCGGAGTTCTACACGTCGGGCCGGGCCAGCAACGAAGCGGCCTACCTGTATCAACTGTTCGTGCGTGCCTTCGGCACCAACAACTTTCCCGATTGCTCGAACATGTGCCATGAAGCCAGTGGCGTGGCCCTGTCCCAGAGCGTGGGCGTGGGCAAAGGCACGGTCACTTTCGACGATTTCGAACATGCCGACGCGATTTTCGTCTGGGGCCAGAACCCCGGCACCAACCATCCACGGATGCTCGAGCCGCTGCGCGAAGCCGTCAAACGTGGCGCCCAGGTGGTGTGTATCAACCCGCTGAAAGAGCGCGGCCTGGAACGCTTCCAGCATCCACAGCATCCGCTGGAAATGCTCACCAACGGTGATAAACCGACCAACACCGCCTATTTCCGCCCGGCCCTGGGCGGTGACATGGCTGTGCTGCGGGGCATGGCGAAATTCCTGTTGCAATGGGAACGGGACGCGCAGAACAGCGGCGGCCCTGCGGTGTTCGACCATGGGTTTCTCAACGAACACAGCGCCAACGTCCTGGAATACCTGGCAGTCGTCGATGAAACCCCGTGGGAGCAGATCGTCGAGCAATCCGGCCTGACCCTGGCCGAGATCGAGCAATCCGCGCGTATGTACGCCAAGGCCAACAACGTGATCATGTGCTGGGCAATGGGCATTACCCAGCACCGCCATTCGGTGGCGACGATCCAGGAAATCGCCAACCTGATGATGCTGCGTGGCAACATCGGCAAGCCAGGCGCAGGGCTCTGCCCGGTTCGTGGCCACAGTAACGTGCAAGGCGACCGGACCATGGGAATCAACGAGCGTCCGCCCGTTGCGTTCCTCGACACCCTGGAGCGGCGCTTCCAGTTCAAGGTACCGCGTGAAAACGGCCACAACGTGGTCGAGGCGATCCACGCCATGGCCGAAGGCCGGGCAAAAGTGTTCGTCGCCCTGGGCGGCAACTTCGCCCAGGCCACGCCAGACAGCCACCGGACCTTCCAGGCCCTGGGCAACTGCGACCTGACCGTCCAGATCAGCACCAAGCTCAACCGCAGCCACCTGGCCCACGGGAAGGAAGCGCTCATCTTGCCGTGCCTGGGGCGTACCGACATCGACCTGCAAGCGGAAGGCTCGCAAGCGGTGACCGTGGAAGACTCCTTCAGCATGGTCCACGCCTCCAATGGCCAACTGCAGCCGCTGTCGAACCAGATGCGTTCCGAGCCCTGGATCATCGCCGGCATCGCCGCCGCCACGCTGGGCAGCCGCCCAGTGGATTGGAACTGGCTCGTGGCCGACTACAGCCGTATCCGCGATTTGATCGCCGAGACTGTCCCTGGCTTCAAGGACTTCAACGAAAAACTCAAGAACCCCGGCGGTTTCTACCTGGGCAACAGCGCCGGTGCCCGTCGCTGGAATACCCCTTCGGGCCGGGCCAACTTCAAGCCCAACCGGCTGCCGACGGACCTGATCCATGAGCGCACCCGCGCGACAGGCCAACTGCCGGACCTGATCCTGCAATCGATGCGTTCGCACGATCAGTACAACACCACGATCTATGGGTTGGATGACCGTTATCGCGGCGTCAAAGGCCAACGCGACGTGCTGTTCGTGAACGAAGCGGACATCATCCGCCTGGGCTTCAAGCCAGGACAGAAAGCCGACATCGTTTCGCTCTGGGATGATGGCCGTGAACGTCGGGTCAAAGGCTTTACCTTGCTGGCCTTCGACATCCCCGCCGGGCAGGCCGCAGCCTATTACCCGGAAGTCAATCCTTTGGTGCCGCTGGAAAGCACGGGCGACGGCAGCTTTACCCCAACCTCGAAGTTCGTGGCGATCCGCCTCGAAGCCGCGAGCGAAAACGGGTTGATCCTGGCCAAGTCGGCCTGACGCAATCCTCAGGGGGCGGGCTTCCACGGTACTTCCAGACGCCCACAAAAAAGGCCGTTTTCCAATGAAAACGGCCTGTCTGAAGTAGCTAAAGACCGGCGAAATTCGGTTAAGTTCCAGCCTAAAAACAATAACTTAGAGAATTGTGCACAAGTCGTGTTACTCGTCGGATTTCGATTGTAACCAAGCGAAGCCAGCCTCAGGATCGCGCCGTCATCCCTTTGAGGCTCCTCTATGAAGTTCTCCTCCATTCTCTTGTTGTCCCTTGGCCTGATCAGTGGCGTCGCGTCTGCCGGCGGTACCGCCGAAGCAGGTGTAGGCGGCGCATTGGGCGGGGTTTTGGGTTCGGTCGTCGGCCAGTCCCTGGGCGGCAACACCGGCTCCACTATCGGCGCAGCCCTTGGCGGCGCGGGTGGTAGCGCAGTCGGCGCAGACAAGCATAGCCGCGGTGAAGCGGCGATCGGCGGCGCATTGGGCGCAGCCGGCGGTAACGTGGTCGGCCGCAGCGTAGGCGGCACCACCGGTAGCCTGATCGGTGCCGCTGCTGGCGGTGGCGCCGGCGGCGCGCTGGGCAACTACATGGGCAAGGACGACGATGACGACCGTTACGAAGGTCGCCGTGGCGATCGTCGCTACTATCGTGACGGGCACCCGGGTCGCGGCCATGCCTACGGGCATCGCAAGAAGCATCACCGCTACTACCGCGACTAACGGCTGACTTTTCTACCAGCCGGTAAAAGATCGCAGCCTTCGGCCGTTCTCTTCAGAGACTGACCGGAGGCTGCGATTTTTCGTTTCAGGCCACCAACCGTTCCAACGCTGCGCGTAATCGATCAGGAATCGCCACGGGCCGATTCGATGCCCGATCCACGAAAACATGCACGAAGCGCCCCGCCGCGCAGGCTTCGTCCTCGTCCACCTTGAACACCGCCAGCTCGTACTGCACCGAACTGTTGCCCAGTTTGCCGACCCGCAGGCCAACCTCGATCCGGTCTGGAAAAGCGATCGAGGCAAAGTAATCGCAGGCCGAACTCACTACGAAGCCCACCACTTCTCCTTCGTCGATATCCAACCCGCCGGTTTCGATCAGGTAGGTGTTCACGGCCGTATCGAAAAAGCTGTAGTAGGTGACGTTATTGACGTGACCGTACACATCGTTGTCGTGCCAGCGCGTGGTAATGGGCTGGAAGTGCAAGTATTCCGTGCGTTGGGGCATCAGTTGTCCTTGGGTAATCCGGTTTTGGAACGCAGGGCAAGGCTCGGCATTATCGCTGGGAGAATCCTTTGCCTTGCGCAGCCAGCTCGCCGATCAAACGGGCGGGTTTCCATTGGTCGCCCTGCTTGGTTTCAAGCGCCAACAAGCGCGCATGGATGTCGTCAAGCCCTTGCTGGTCAGCCCAGGCCATCGGGCCGCCCTTGTCTGCGGGGAAGCCATATCCGTTGAGGTAAACCAGATCGATGTCGTGAGACGACTCGGCGATGCCTTCCTGGAGGATCTTCGCACCTTCGTTGACCAGGGCCAGCAAGCAGCGCTCGAGGATCTCCTCGGTACCAATGTCACGCCGCTGGAAACCCAGCCCCTCGCTGACCCGCTGCACCAGCGCATCGACCTCGACATCGTGTTCAGCCTGGCGACTGCCTGGCTCATAGTGATAGTACCCGTTGCCGCTCTTCTGGCCGAACCGGCCCAACTCGCACAGGCGGTTGTCCACTTGCACCTCGGGCGCGTCCTGGCCCTGGCCCGCCAGTTCCCGGGCACGCCATTCCAGATCGATCCCGACCACGTCGTACATGCGAAACGGCCCCATGGCGAAGCCGAAGCCTTGCAGCGCCGCATCGACCTGATGGGGGAGCGCCCCCTCCAAAAGCATCTTGCGCGCCTCCAGCACGTAGGGATGCAGCATCCGGTTGCCAATGAACCCATGACAATTACCCGATACCACGCTTACCTTGCCCATGCGTTTGCCCAACGCCAGCGCTGCGTCCAGCACCGCTTTCGACGTCTGTGCGCCGCGGACGATTTCCAGCAGTTTCATGATGTGCGCAGGGCTGAAGAAATGCAGGCCCAGCACCTGGGTTGGCCGACGCGTGGCGGCGGCAATGGCATCGATGTCCAACGCCGAAGTGTTGCTTGCCAGCAGCGCCTCGGGTTTGAGCATGCCGTCCAGCTCGCGGAATATCTTCTGCTTGAGTTCCAGATTCTCGTAGACCGCTTCGATTACGAGGTCCACATTGCGGATCGCCGCGTAGTCATCCGCCCTCGTTACCCGGGCGATCCGCGCGTCGGCTTCGCTTTGTTCGAGTCGGCCCTGGCGTACGTTATGGGCATAAGTCTCGGCCACCGTGGCCAAGGCCTGCTCAAGCATTTGCGGGTTGTTATCGACCCATTGCACAGTGACGCCGGCGTTGGCCAGGCACATCACGATGCCACGGCCCATGGTGCCTGCACCGACCACGGCGGCGCGCTGGATATCGAAGGTTGTCTGGCTCATGTTTGCTCTCTTGTCGGCGATCCAAGGACAGCCATCACCATAGCCAGCCACTGACTTTTTTTGAAATTTATTCGTGTGATGCCGGGCATTCAGCGGATGGATGCAGCTCAGAGGTAAATGAGCACAGTCACGGGCCGGGTCATTCGGTTGACGTTAGATAAAAATCAAGCTCTGCGGGAAAAGCCAACGACGCCAAGCGCCCAATTTCGATAATTTGTGTCTTGGAAAGTTTGAAATCAGCGCCAATATAATCGGTGTTGTCAGTCCAAAGCATCAATGGCATCAAGTCCTTTATAGACAGGTTGATGCTCTGTTCAAATACCAATTCGTCCTGGCCTGGATAAAATCCCAACACAGCAAAATTCATGGCTCTACCTCTCTCGCTGTATACGCTTTTTTCGGGAGCGTTATCGCTTTGCCACGAAGCGATCCAGGCGCTTTGATGTCTCGTCTCCGGTCATTAGACGCGTTAAGGTGCGCCGTCGATCCATGAATCGGCTGCATCGGACCAGCAAAAGACAGGATTCCCTTTACTCATTAGACAAGGAGAAAAATCATGTTGAGCAAACTGACGTTACCTACCGTCCTGATCACAAGCTTCTTGCTAGGCGGTTGCATGAGGCTATCTGAAGTGCCACCGATGCTTGCCGGGGTCGAAAAGCCGGCCGTAATTGCCTCGACCTCGTGATCTTACGCTCACCACTCATCTCGATAGTCAAAAGATACTTGATAGTCGTACCTCGACAAATCCAGATAATGTTTGAAATGTGGCTGGAGGATTCCAACCCATTCGCCGACGACATCAAGATTTCCGTTATTAATATTATTTCCCGAAGGAATATTGAGTTCATCCAGAATCTCGGTGTCGCTTCCGAAATCCTTTGAATACTCTTTCTCGACCAATAGCTCGGATACTTTATCAAACCACCTCAGCCTAATTTTCAAACCCATGGCGTCCTCATAAATACTTCTTGATGTTACGTTTCGGATTTCGTTTTTTCTTTTGCTCACCCGTAAGGTGATCGAATGCACCGAGATGGCCCCCATCGCTTGAACGATACACTTCTAACTCGGCGTGGCTAGAGTCCCACTCGTAAATTCTCCTGCCCTTAGCATCAATCCAACGCTCCCGGAAACCGCCGCCACCTTGACGGGGAGTCTTTGCTTTAACTTCAGTAAGACCAGCGAAGCCTGAAATTTCGTTTGTCTGAGGTGCGTGATGATACTTATGCGCTGGCTCCGGCAACCCTTTGCGCCGAACATTCAAAACTACATATAACGGCGAAACCCCAGCCCCCACCGGAAACACAAGAATGAAATCCTTGTACTCCGGTGGATAGATCGGATTGACGATGATGCTGTCCGCCATGGGCGTCGGCGGGAAGATCCAGATGCGCGGCGCCTGTGGCGCAGCTTCCAACGCTGGAATGCCCAACGTCGCGGAAGGGTCCACTGCCGGCGTCCAGATCAACTCGACCCCGTCGCCGAAGTCTGCCACTTGCTGCTCGCCGCGGGCCTGGAATGTCACCACCGGGATCATCTCCCAGTCGCGTCTTGACTGGGTGTTGTAGCCGTAACCTTTAAGCGTCCCGTCGGGCTGGGTTTCGACATGTAGGCGAACCCGGCTGCGCGCTTGTTCAAGGGACCTTAGTTGCTCTTCGGTGTACAGCGAACCGTCGCCCAGGTTCGAGGGCATCAGCAGCCCCACCAATCCCACCAGTGCGCCTGCCGCTACCGGCGCCGTGATCGCCGCGCCAGCGCCAAGGAGGCCAACGCCGTTCCACCCAGTGCCAGCGTGCCAACACTTGCGGGCAACGCTCCGCTGATGGTCTTCAGCGGTACGCAGCCTGACGCGTCTACCTCTCGGCCGCCCAACAACGTGAAGGCGCCATAAGCGCTCAGCATCTCCGTCGGGATGTAACCGGTTGGATTGTGATAATCGATGATCGCATCGGGCAGTTCGCAGGACTTGGCGAACACGCAGCCTTTGATACGCGGGGCTTCCTTCTGATGTATCTGGCTCAGCCGCTGAGTCATGTACGCCTCTTGCCGAGCGAGCATGTCCTCATGGGCTTTATAATCGGCGTCTCGTTTTGCCAGCTCGTCCGGGGTCATGTCCCGCAGGACTCTGTGGCGCCAGTCATCACCTCGGTACTCCCAGACTTGGGGAATATCGCCTTTTCCTTTCGCCATGCTTCGTCCTTGCTCGGTCAGCGCCAACTCAATGCAAGCGGCGCGGAGAACCTTACCGAGTAAGCGGGGCAATGCTCACCAGACGATTCCGAGCATGACGTGAGACTTTTCTTCTTTTTGAGAAACGATTTCGCCCTAAACTTGCCAACCGTACAGCCCTGCCATTCCTACCAGTCGGATCCCCCAACATGCACTTCGCCCCAGACTTCCCCGACGATGCCGTCATGCGCCAACTCATGGAATTGCTCCACGAAGAGATCGGCCTGCCGGAACGCAAGACCCTTCGGCTGGAAACCGCGATCAATCACGATCTAGGCTGCGACGGCGCGGATGCGCGGCATTTGATGGAAACATTGGAAGAGCGGTTCGCCGTCGAGCTCATCGACTATGACGCCTATCGCTATTTCCAACCGGAAGGATTCGATGTATTTCAAAAGCGCAGGGCCAAGGGGCGCGCAAACAAGATGCCGCTGACCATCGGCATGCTGTACAAGGCAATCAAGGTGCAGCGATGGGATACGCAGGCATTGGAAGAAAACTAGTCGCGCACAAAAAAGCCGCCCTTGAAGAGCGGCTTTTTCATCTATCAACCAAGCCTTACAGCTGCGGACCTGCCGCCTTGATCGCGTCGCTCACTTCGAACTTCTTGAAGTTCTCGATGAACAGCCCGGCCAATGCCTTGGCGGCTTCGTCGTAGGCGGCTTTGTCGGCCCAGGTGTTGCGTGGGTTCAACAGGCCAGTCTCAACGCCCGGAACAGCCAGCGGCACGTCCAGGTTGATGATGTCCAGGTGTTCGGTTTCAGCACCGATCAGCGCGCCGCTCTGGATGGCTGCGATCACCGCACGGGTGGTCGGGATGTTGAAGCGCTTGCCGACGCCGTAGCCGCCGCCGGTCCAGCCGGTGTTGACCAGGTAGACCTTGGAGCCGAAGCCACGGATGCGCTTGATCAGCAGCTCTGCGTATTCACCGGCTGGACGCGGGAAGAACGGCGCGCCGAAGCAAGTGGAGAAGGTCGACTTGATGCCGCTGCCCGAGCCCATTTCGGTCGAGCCCACCAGTGCGGTGTAGCCGGACAGGAAGTGGTAGGCAGCTTGTTCTTCGCTGAGGATCGACACGGGCGGCAGTACGCCGGTCAGGTCGCAGGTCAGGAAGATCACGGCGTTTGGCTCGCCACCGAGGTTCTTCGGTGCGCGTTTTTCGATCAGCTCACGCGGGTAGGCGGCGCGGCTGTTCTGGGTCAGGCTGTCGTCGGCGTAGTCGGCTTTCTTGGTGACCGGGTCCAGGACGACGTTCTCCAACACGGCGCCGTGCTGGATGGCTTTCCAGATGACCGGCTCGTTCTTCTCGGACAGGTCGATGCACTTGGCGTAGCAACCGCCTTCGATGTTGAAGACCACGCCTACGCCCCAGCCGTGTTCGTCGTCACCGATCAGGTAGCGGCTTTCGTCGGCGGACAGGGTGGTCTTGCCGGTGCCCGACAGACCGAAGAACAGGGTCACATCGCCCTCTTCGCCCATGTTGGCGGCGCAGTGCATCGGCAGCACGTCAACGGCTGGCAACAGGAAGTTCTGCACGGAGAACAGGGCTTTCTTCATCTCACCGGCGTAGCGCATACCGGCGATCAGCACTTTCTTGGCCGCGAAGTTGATGATCACGGTGCCGTCGGAGTTGGTGCCGTCACGCTCAGGCTCGCAGACGAAGTTCGGCGCGTTGAGGATCTGCCACTCGTCCTTGCCGCCGGCGTTGTACTGCTCGGGGTTGATGAACAGGCAGCGGCCGAACAGGTTGTGCCACGCGGTCTCGGTGGTCATCTTGACCGGCAGGTAGTGCGCAGGATCGGAACCTACATGCACGTGGGAAACAAAACGCTCGCGCTCGCCCAAGTAGGCTGCGACGCGGTTCCACAGGGCGTCGAACTTGTCGGCCGGGAACTTGCGGTTGATCGGGCCCCATGCAATGGCGTGCTGGGTGGTTGGCTCTTCCACGATGAAACGGTCGACTGGCGAGCGACCGGTACGATGACCGGTACGTACAACCAGCGCGCCAGTATCGGCAAGCTCGCCTTCACCGCGATTCAGGGCTTCTTTGACCAGATCATCGACACTCAGATCGGTGTACACGGCGTTATTGGCTTGCGTCATGAGATTCCCCGTCGGCCCGTGGCCGAGTGCTCCAAACGTTTTGTAGTAGGAAGTCGCGCACTACTACCCGAAAAAAGTGGGCCGGATTATGCCAGAAAAGCCCAAAAAAAGTAGGGCCCTCCCGTCAGTACGGCGTAAATCCGGCGTTTGCCAGGAGATTTACCTGCGCTGAACCGATTTAGTGACGAGTATCTGACGGTGTGTCGACACCCGCACCGGCGAACAATTGGGCAATGTCCGCGGCATCGAACAGGTAGCGCTCATTGCAAAACTGGCAATCGATTTCAATGGCGCCGCCATGTTCGATCACCAGTTGTTGTGCATCTTCCAGACCCAGACTGACCAGCGCATTGCCGGAACGTTCACGGGAGCAACTGCATTTGAAGCGCAACGGCTGGCCATCGAACAAGCGAACCTGCTCTTCGTGGTACAGGCGATGCAGGACGGTTTCGTTGTCCAGGCCCAGCAATTCATCGGCGCTCAAGGTGCTGGCCAGAGCGGTGACGTGCTGCCAGCTGGCGTCGCGCTCTTCCGGATCACGGATGCGGTCGGCAGGCAGTTGCTGCAGCAGCAATCCACGGGCGCGCCGCCCGTCGGCATAGAGCCAGAAGCGGGTGTTGGTCTGCTGGGACATGACGAAGTAATTGGTGAAGCACTCAGCCAGCGTCGCGCCGTCGAGATCGACGATGCCCTGATAGCGCTTGCCATGGCTCGGGTCGACCGTCAGGGCCAGCACGCCGTTGGGCATCAGGTCGGCCAAGGTCGCGTCGGGCGCGATCTGCTCCGCGTGATAACGGGCCAGGCCACGGATCTCTCGCTCGCTGGAGCATTCGATCATCAGCAGAGGCACCGGACCTTCGGAGCGCGCCTGGAGGATCAGCAAGCCATCGAATTTCAAGGTACCCACCAGCAGCGCCGCGGCGGCCATCAACTCGCCGAGCAATTGCGCGACCGGCTCCGGATAGGCGTGCTTGGCAAGGACTTCGGCGTAGCTACGCTCCAACGCCACCAGCTCGCCACGGGCGTCGCTGTCATCGAAGATGAAACGTTGGGTGTAGTCGGTATCCGGTAAATCAGTCATAGGGTCTGGTATCTGAGGTGATGGCAATTGATGACAGGCATTTTATGGGCATTCAGGGTGGGTTCCAAGCAAGCCATGATTTTGCTTTGTGGGAAGACTGAGCATCTATCTGCATGTGCAGCGCTGTTGTGGCGAGGGAGCTTGCTCCCGCTCGGTTGCGTAGCGACCGCAAGATTCTGAGGCCGCTACGCCCGAGGCGTCGGACCGGCCCAGCGGGAGCAAGCTCCCTCGCCACGGGTTACCGGTGTGGCCGATGCTTTACTCGCTGTTGCTGCCATGAAACTTGAACAGGTCCCGACGCTGCTTCTTGCTCGGCTTGCCGTCGGTGCTGACGCCCAGGGCACCGGCCTTGCGCTGGGCGGCAGCAGCTTCGCGCTTGGCGACGCTGGCTTCGGTCTCGCGGTATAGCGTTTGAGCTTCCGGCGCGCCGCGACGCACGATGGACAAGGCTTCGACAACCACGGTTTTTTCATCAAAACCGGTACGGATGACGTATTCGTCACCGATACGTGGCTCTTTGCCAGGCTTGCAACGCTCGCCCCGGTGATGGACCTTGCCGCTTTCAATGGCGGCCTTGGCCAAGGCTCGGGTCTTGTAGAATCGTGCCGCCCACAACCATTTATCGAGACGGACCTTGTCATCCTCTTCGCTTTTTTGTGCCACTGGAATTCCTCTTTCTAACGAATAGCTGGAACTGTACTACCGTTTTTGTCGGGCGCACGAATCCGTCGCGACGGATAGAATGCCCGCCGAACCGCCCGTTCATAGGGCGAGCGTCGGCATCGGCTACACATTCAAACGGGTGCGTAGATAACTGTCGCCATTTTGTGATTATTCTGCGTGAATACCGCGATTCGCGGAGTCCACGATCCGATGTGCCAATTTCAGGTTGTTTTTATTGAAGACATTTGACCATCTGACCGTCGTCGGTCTGCGCGAATGGGTGGCGCTCCCGGACTTGGGAGTCGCCGGCCTGCGCGCAAAAATCGACACCGGAGCCAGTACTTCCAGCCTGCACGCTACCGACATCGAGCCATTCGAGCGCGACGGCGAAAAATGGGTGCGTTTCACCGCGCACCTGGGCACGGTGGTGCAGTTGCGCCATCGCCGCTGCGAAGCGCCGCTGGTAGCGCGCAAGACCATCAAGAGCTCCAACGGCCACGCCCAGGTCCGCTACGTGATCAGCACCACGCTGGCGCTGGGCGATCGGTTCTGGCGGGTCGAGTTCACCCTCGCCTGCCGCAAATCCATGCGTTATCGCCTGTTGCTGGGTTCCAAAGCTCTGATTGACGGCCAGTTGGTGGTCAATCCAGGCATCAAATACGTCCAAGACAAGCCGGCATACCCGGTGTCCACTACCTCTGCCACAGGTGTTGCATGAAGATCGCTGTGCTGTCGCGAAATCCGCGTCTGTATTCCACCCGTCGCCTGGTCGAGGCCGGGACCGAACGTGGCCATGAAATGGTGGTGATCGATACCCTGCGCGCCTATATGAACATTGCCAGCCACAAGCCGCAGATCCATTACCGCGGCAAACCGCTGGAAGGCTTCGATGCGGTCATCCCGCGCATCGGCGCATCGGTGACCTTCTACGGCTGCGCGGTATTGCGCCAGTTTGAAATGATGGGCGTGTATCCCCTCAATGAGTCCGTCGCGATTGCCCGCTCGCGAGACAAGCTGCGCTCCCTGCAATTGCTGTCTCGGCGCGGCATCGGCCTGCCCGTGACCGGTTTTGCCCACTCGCCGGATGACATTCCCGACCTGATCGCGATGGTCAATGGCGCCCCCCTGGTGATCAAGGTGCTGGAGGGTACCCAGGGCATTGGCGTGGTGCTGTGTGAAACCGCAACGGCGGCGGAATCGGTGATCGAGGCGTTCATGGGCCTGAAGCAGAACATCATGGTCCAGGAATACATCAAGGAAGCCGGCGGTGCGGACATTCGTTGCTTCGTGGTCGGCGACAAAGTGATTGCCTCGATGAAACGCCAGGCCCGGCCCGGTGAGTTCCGCTCCAACTTGCATCGGGGCGGCAGTGCGAGCCTGATCAAGATCACCCCCGAAGAACGCATGACCGCCCTGCGTGCCGCCAAGGTCATGGGGCTGGCCGTGGCTGGCGTGGATATCCTGCGTTCCAATCACGGACCGCTGGTGATGGAGGTCAACTCCTCGCCAGGCCTGGAAGGTATCGAGACCACCACCAGCAAGAACGTGGCAGGGATCATCATCGAACACCTGGAAAAGAATGGCGGGCCGAACATGACCCGGACCAAGGGCAAAGGCTAATCCATTTACAAACACTGTGGGAGCGAGCTTGCTCGCGATGGCGGTGGGTCAGTCAAGATCAACTTCGCTGATCCACCGCCATCGCGAGCAAGCTCGCTCCCACAGGTCCTCTGCCTGACCTGAAAGAAATCGCTACACCGCATCCCGAGGCAGCATCAAGCCCAACGGCAAGCGCACCCGTGCTTCCAACCCGCCACCGACGCGGTTGCGCAGTTCGACGTTGCCGCCGTGCATCGAGGCGATGCGCTTGACGATCGCCAAGCCCAGTCCGGTGCCCTTTCCTCCTCGGGCGCGATCGCCCCGGGTAAAGGGATTGAAAATGGCCTCAAGCTCCGACGGATCAATACCAGCGCCACGGTCCATGACGCTCAGCACCACGTAAGGCGCACTGGTGTCGCCGGAGACATAGGCCGCGACTTCAACACCGGCGCCCGCATGGTTCAGCGCATTGCCGATCAGGTTGTTCAACAAACGCTTCATTGACACCCGGCGCAACGGGAACGGCTGGATCGGCTCCAGGCGCAACTGCACTTTTTCGTCGTTCTGGTTATAGGGCGCAACCACTTCCCGCACCAACTCACTGAGGTCCACCTCCTCCACGGACTCATCACGACCGTCTCGAATGAACGCCAGGAACTGGTCGAGAATCGCGTCCATGTCTTCGATGTCACGGACCATCTCGTCGGTCAGGTCGGTGTGCTCGCCCATCAACTCCAGCGACAACCGCAGCCGGGTCAGCGGCGTACGCAAGTCGTGGGAAACGCCCGCAAGCATCAGCTCGCGCTCGCGTCCGGCCTGCTCGACATCCTCGGCCATCTGGTTGAAAGCGCGGTAGACCTCGGTCATCTCGCTCGGGGTATCGCTGATGGGCAATCGTACGCTTCGACCCTGGCCCAATTGCCGGGCGGCATACACCAGGCGCTTGAGCGGTTGGTTGAGCTGGCTGACGAAGATCCATGCCGATGCCGTCGATAACAGGCCGATCGCCAGGAACCAACCCAGCACGTTCCAGATTTTCTGGCCACGCAATGGATGCGGGTACAGCGGCACCTTCAACCAACCGTCACCCAGGCTCGGGGCACGCACCCACAATGCCGGAGGCGAATGCATGCGCAGTCGCACCTCGGTGTCGGCGCCCAGTTCGGCCTGCATCTGCCGTTGATAGATTTCGCTGTACGGCCAGTGCTGCTCCCCTTCCGGCACGCCGGCGCCAACGACCCGAATCAATGTCGCCGCCTCGGCAATCTTGGCTCGATTGGTTTCGTCAGCCGCCCAATAGGCCCGCAGGGTCAAGGCCACGCCGTGACTGTATTGGCGGTCCACCAACACGTCTTCGTTCATCAGCAGGTAGACCAGCGTCAGCGCCTTGGAAAAAAGCACGACGATCAGCACCAGCCAGAGGGTGCGGGAGAAAAAACTCTGGGGGAACCAAACGGGGGTTTTCATGAATAGCCGCTACACACTTGCAGGAGCGAGCGATGCTCGCACAATGACGGACCGCGAGTCGCCTGGAAGAAGACATTTCAACCAGCCAGGCTACCCGCTCCTACAAATCGCCAATCACTTGCTGGCGGCGCCATCCGGCACGAACACATAACCCACGCCCCAGACGGTCTGGATATAACGCGGCTTGGATGGATCGGGCTCGATCATCCGTCGCAGACGGGAAATCTGCACATCGATGGAGCGCTCCAGCGCATCCCATTCGCGGCCACGGGCCAGGTTCATCAGCTTGTCCCGAGTCAACGGCTGGCGGGCGTTCATCACCAGGGCCTTGAGCACGGCGAACTCACCGGTGGTGAGCATGTGGATCTCGTCGCCACGCTTGAGCTCGCGGGTGGCCAAGGACAGTTCATAGTCGCCGAAGGTCACGCTTTCGTCTTCGCTGCCCGGCGCGCCCGGCACCGGGGCCGATTGGCGACGCAAGACCGCCTTGACCCGGGCCATCAACTCGTCCGGGTTGAACGGCTTGGCCAGGTAATCGTCGGCGCCCAACTCCAGCCCCTTGATGCGGCTCAGTTCGTCGCCCTTGGCAGTGAGCATGATGATCGGGATCTGGTTGTTCGCGCCACGCAGGCGACGGCAAGCGGTCAAGCCGTCCTCACCCGGCAGCATCAGATCGAGGACCACGAGGTTGAACACCTCACGGGCCAGCAGGCGATCCATTTGCTCGGTGTTCGGTACGGTACGGGCGCGGTAGCCCTTGCTGACGAAAAAACGCTCCAGCAGGCTGCTCAGCCCGGGATCGTCGTCAACAATCAGAATTTTTTCGCCTTCAGCAGTTTGTGCTGTGCTGCTCATAGGAAGCTCCTTTGATCTTGGCGCGCATTATGGCCTAGCTGCCGTTATACGCACCGTGTGCATTGTTAGCAGATTTTTCCTCTATCTCCAGCAATCCACCCATCAAACCCTCGGTTCACGACACCCCCGAACAACGGAACGCTGGTTATAATGCGCGGCCTTTGTGCCAGGACCAGGCCGGATCTCGATAACGGCGCAGCACTTTTTTACCCCTGGCCAGGCAGCACTTTTTGAATTTCGCGGGTCAACAGGCAGCCTTTTGACCCAGGCAGCGGCGCATGCCAGGCCGCTCAACCAGTCTCGCCGAGCCCGGCTTCTGCGGCGGCGAGCCTGATTTCACAATTTGTCAGGTGGTTTTATGGACAGCATCAACAGCCGCATCGCCGAGGAACTCGGCGTCCGCCCACAACAGGTCGAAGCGGCCGTCGCGCTACTCGATGAAGGCTCCACGGTCCCTTTCATCGCCCGTTACCGGAAAGAAGTGACCGGCAGCCTCGATGACACCCAGTTGCGTCATCTGGAAGAGCGCCTGCGCTACCTGCGCGAGCTCGACGAACGGCGCATCAGCATCCTGGCGAGCATCCAGGAGCAGGGCAAGCTGACCCCGCAACTCGAGCGCGACATCAAGCTGGCCGATACCAAGACCCGCCTCGAAGATTTGTACCTGCCCTACAAGCAGAAGCGCCGCACCAAGGGCCAGATCGCCTTGGAAGCCGGCCTCGGCGAGCTGGCCGATGGCCTATTCAATGATCCAACCCTGGCCCCGGAAACCGAGGCCGCACGCTTTGTCGATGCCGAAAAAGGCGTGGCGGACGTGAAGGCCGCGCTGGAAGGCGCCAAGTACATCCTCATGGAGCGCTTCGCCGAAGACGCCAACCTGTTGGAGAAACTGCGCAACTTCCTCAAGCAGGAAGCCATCCTCAGCGCCCGCGTCATCGCCGGCAAGGAAGAGGAAGGCGCCAAGTTCCGCGACTACTTCGAGCATGACGAACCGCTCAAGAGCATGCCGTCCCACCGTGCCCTGGCGATTTTTCGTGGCCGCAACGAAGGCATTCTCAGTTCAGCCCTGAAGGTCGGTGAAGAACTGCCCGGCACCATGCACCCGTGCGAAGGCATGATCGGCCAGCAATTCGGCATCCAGAACCAGAACCGCGCCGCCGATAAATGGCTGGCCGAGGTGGTGCGCTGGACTTGGAAGGTCAAGCTCTACACCCACCTGGAAACCGACTTGCTCGGTGAGCTGCGCGACAACGCCGAGACCGAGGCGATCAACGTATTCGCCCACAACCTGCACGACCTGCTGCTGGCCGCACCGGCCGGCCCGCGCGCCACCCTGGGCCTGGACCCGGGTCTGCGCACCGGTTGCAAGGTGGCGGTGGTGGACTCGACCGGCAAACTGTTGGACCACGCCACGGTCTATCCGCACGTGCCGCACAACAAGTGGGACCAGACCCTCGCCGTACTCGCCGCCCTGTGCGCCAAGCATTCGGTGGACCTGATCGCCATCGGCAACGGCACCGCCAGCCGCGAGACCGACAAGCTGGCCGCCGAGCTGATCAAGAAATACCCGGCCATGAAAATGACCAAGGTCATGGTCTCCGAGGCCGGTGCTTCGGTTTATTCGGCGTCGGAACTGGCTTCCAAGGAATTCCCGGACCTGGACGTGTCGATTCGCGGTGCGGTGTCGATCGCCCGTCGCCTGCAGGATCCGCTGGCGGAACTGGTGAAGATCGATCCGAAATCCATCGGCGTCGGCCAGTACCAGCACGACGTTTCCCAACTGAAACTCGCCCGTGGCCTGGACGCCGTGGTGGAGGATTGCGTGAACGCCGTGGGCGTGGACGTGAACACCGCTTCGGTGGCGCTGCTGGCGCGTATCTCCGGCCTGAACGCCACCCTGGCACAGAACATCGTCACCCACCGTGACGAACATGGCGCGTTCAAGACCCGCGCCGCGTTGAAGAAAGTCCCGCGCCTGGGTGAAAAAACCTTCGAGCAGGCCGCCGGCTTCCTGCGCGTCATGAACGGCGACAACCCTCTGGACTCCTCAGCCGTCCACCCTGAAGCCTACCCGCTGGTGCAACGCATCGCCGCCCAGACCGACCGCGACATCCGCTCGCTGATCGGCGACGCCGCGTTCCTCAAGCGCCTGGACCCGAAGAAATTCACCGACGAAACCTTCGGCCTGCCCACCGTGACCGACATCCTGCAAGAGCTGGAGAAACCGGGACGCGACCCGCGTCCTGAGTTCAAGACCGCCGAATTCCAGGAAGGCGTCGAAGACCTCAAGGACCTGCAACCGGGCATGATCCTCGAAGGCGTGGTGACCAACGTGACCAATTTCGGCGCGTTCGTCGACATCGGCGTACACCAGGACGGTCTGGTGCACATTTCGGCGCTGTCGGAAAAATTCATCAAGGACCCACGCGAAGCCGTGAAGGCCGGCGATGTGGTGAAAGTGAAGGTCATGGAAGTCGATATCCCGCGCAAACGCGTTGGCCTGTCGATGCGCATGAGCGACACGCCAGGTGAAAAAGTCGACGGTGCCCGCGGTGCTCGCCCAGGCGCCGCGCCGCGCCAGTCGCAGAACACCACACCGCGCAAGGAGACCGCCACGGCAGCCCCGGCCAACAACGCCATGGCCTCGCTGTTCGCCAACGCCAAGCAGCTGAAGAAACGCTGATGGACGCGCCGGCCGGGTTGGTTCAGAGCGCGTTCTTCAAGCTGCTCGGCTGTCGGCTGCAAAGCCTCGAGAACGGGGTGGCGCAAGTCGCCCTGGGCCTCGAACCCGAGTTGCGCAATCGTGGCGGCAAGCTGCACGGCGGTGCGCTGTTCAGCCTGGTGGACATCGCCATGGGCCTGGCCTGCTCCAGTGTCCACGGCTTTGACCAGCAGAGCGCGACCATCGAGTGCAAGATCAACTACATACGCGCCGTGTCCGACGGCGAGGTGTTGTGCACCGCCCGGGTCATCCACCCGGGCCGGCGCACGCTGGTGGTCGAGGCCGAGGTGATGCAGGGCGACAAGCTGGTCGCAAAAGCGCAAGGCACGTTCGCTGTCCTATAGCTCCCTGTCATCGATTTGGGGTAATTTCGACGCCATGAATGCGGTGTCGAAATTTCTCTGTGGGAGCGGGCTTGCTCGCGAAGGCGGTGTATCAGGCGACTCCAATGCTGACTGATACGCCGCTTTCGCGAGCAGGCTCGCTCCCACAGGGGCCGTGGCGACCTGTCGTTAGCCGTATGAAAACCAGGCGAAAACGCCAGTTTTAACTTCACCCTTGTAGACCGTCTTGCCCACCCCCATATTGGGGCGACTGACGCGTGAAGGAATTCAACTTGAGCGACCTTTTAAACCGCCGCCTGGCCCTGCTCGGCGAGCGCGCCAACCTCTCCCTGCTCGAGCAGTGCCTGCACGGTATCGAACGTGAATGCCTGCGCGTCACCGACGACGGGCGCCTGGCGCAGACCCCGCACCCGCAAGCCCTGGGCTCGGCGCTGACCAACGAACAGATCACCACCGACTATTCCGAGTCGTTGCTGGAGTTCATCACCCCGGCCCTGGCCAACCCGGCCGATACCCTGCGCAGCCTCGACAGGATCCACCGGTTCGTCTACAGCAAGCTCGGCGACGAATACCTGTGGAGCCCTTCGATGCCGTGTCCGTTGCCGGCCGAGGAAGAGATTCCGATCGCCTATTACGGCACCTCGAACATCGGTCGACTCAAGTATGTCTATCGCAAGGGTTTGGCCCTGCGCTACGGCAAGACCATGCAATGCATCGCCGGGATCCACTACAACTTTTCCCTACCGGAAAAGCTCTGGCCCCTGCTCCGGCAGGACGAAGCCATCGACGCGAGCGACCGGGACTTCCAATCGTCGGCCTACATCGCCCTGATCCGTAACTTCCGTCGGTACAGCTGGCTGCTGATGTACCTGTTCGGTGCCTCGCCGGCCCTCGACGTCGGTTTCCTGCGTGGCCGGCCGCACCAGTTGGAACAGCTGGATCCGGACACCTTGTACCTGCCCTACGCCACCAGCCTGCGCATGAGTGACCTGGGTTACCAGAGCAACGCCCAGGCCGGCTTGACGCCTTGCTACAACGATCTGGCAAGCTACACCGACAGCCTGCGCAAAGCGGTGGCAACGCCGTACGGGCCGTACGTCGAAGTCGGCACCCACCAGAACGGCGAGTGGGTGCAGCTCAACACCAACATCCTGCAGATCGAAAACGAGTACTACTCCAATATCCGTCCCAAGCGCGTGACCTATACCGGCGAGCGGCCAATCCAGGCCCTGATGGCTCGCGGGATCCAGTACGTCGAAGTGCGTTGCCTGGACATCAACCCGTTCCTGCCGATGGGCATCGACCTCACCGAGTCGCGGTTCCTCGACGCGTTCCTGCTGTATTGCGGCCTCAATGACAGCCCGCAGCTGGAAAACAACGAATGCAGCAACGCCACCAGCAACTTCCTGACCGTGGTCAAGGAAGGCCGCAAGCCGGGCCTGCAACTGCAGCGCCAGGGGCAAGCCGTGGATATGCAGGCATGGGCCCTGGAATTGCTCGAGAAGATCGCTCCACTGGCAGCGCTGCTCGACCAGAGCCAGGGTGGCGACGCCCACCGTCAAGCGCTGGACGCGCAACGAGCGAAAGTCCGCGATCCATCGCTGACGCCGTCCGCCCAGGTACTGGCCGCCATGGCCGAGCATCAGGAAAGCTTCGCTCAGTTCTCCCTGCGCCAGAGCAAGGCCCACGCCGAGTTCTTCCGCGCCGAGCCGTTGGCGACTGAAGAGCAAGCCGCGTTCGAACAAACCGCTCGCCAGTCCCTGGTCCAGCAAACCGAGCTGGAGCAGAACGAGGTGGGGGATTTCGACGTGTTCGTGGGTTCGTATCAGGCGAGCATTTTGGCGATCAGTAACTGACCGAGCATTCCCATGATTCCTTCGTGGGAATGCAGCTGTGGCGAGGGGATTTATCCCCGCTGGGTTGCGAAGCGACCCCAAAACGGCGGTAAGTGACCTGTCTGACACACCGAAGAGGAGCTTTAGGGCTGCTACGCAGCCCAGCGGGGATAAATCCCCTCGCCACAAAAGCCATGTACAACTCCAATTTCTGCCCCTTGCATAGACTTTTTCGCAGATAAGCTAATTCGAAAAAGTTATTTATTTCTTAATTCTTAGATCATTTAGTCTCCTCCAACGCCGACTCTCCGGCGGCCTGTTGAGGAGCTTCACCATGTCTTTGAGTTTCCCCCTTCGCCTTCTCGCGGCCGCCTCCCTGGCTGCGGCGAGTCTTTTTGCCCAGGCGGCCGACCTGACCGTCGCCTACCAGACCACCGTGGACCCGGCGAAAGTCGCCCAAGCCGACGGCGCCTATGAAAAAGCCACCCAGGCCAAGATCGCCTGGCGCAAGTTCGACAATGGCGCCGACATCATCGCCGCCATCGCCTCGGGCGATGTGCAGATCGGTTACCTCGGTTCCAGCCCGCTGACCGCCGCCATCACGCGTAAGGTTCCAGTGGAAACTTTCCTCATCGCCACCCAGATCGGCGCCGCTGAAGCCTTGGTCGCCCGTGACGGCTCCGGCATCAAGACCCCGCAAGACCTGATCGGCAAGAAGATCGCCGTGCCGTTTGTCTCCACCGGCCATTACAGCCTGCTCGCCGCGCTGAAGCACTGGAACATCGACCCGTCGAAAGTCACCGTGCTCAACCTCGCCCCGCCAGCCATCATCGCCGCCTGGAAACGCGGCGACATCGACGCCACCTACGTCTGGGACCCGGCCCTCGGCGTCGCCAAGGAAAACGGCAAGGTATTGATCACTTCAGCTGAACTCGCCCAGTTCGGCGCACCGACCTTCGACGCGTGGATCGTGCGCAAGGATTTCGCCCAGCAGCATCCCGAGATCGTCACGGCGTTCGCCAAAGTCACCCTGGATGCCTACGCCCAGTACCGCAAGGATCCGCAAGCCTGGCTGGCCGATGCCTCCAACATCGACAAGCTGGTGAAGCTCTCCGGCGCCAAGGCCAGTGATATCCCGCTGCTGTTGCAAGGCAACGTCTTCCCGCTGGCCGCAGACCAGGTGGTGAGCCTCGGCGCTCCAACCACCCAGGCGATTACCAACACTGCCGCGTTCCTCAAGGAGCAAGGCAAGGTCGAAGCAGTGCTGCCGGATTACGCGCCGTACGTCAGCGCCAAATACATCACTCGCTGATCGAAAAAGGAGACGCCGAGATGGCCTTGCTACAGCTGGAGCGCATCAGCGCACAGTACCCCGGTGCAACGAAACCGGTACTGGCGGATATTTCGTTGACCCTGGGCCCGCAGCAGTTGTTGGTCGCCCTCGGCCCATCCGGCAGCGGCAAGACGTCGCTGCTGAACCTGATTGCCGGGTTCGTCGAGCCCAGCGCCGGGCAGATCACCCTCGACGACGTGCCGGTGTCAGGCCCCGGCGCCGAACGTGGCGTGGTGTTCCAGGACGATGCGCTGTTGCCCTGGCAGGACGTGCTGGCGAACGTCGCTTTCGGCCTGGAACTGGCCGGAGTCGCCAAGGAAAAACGCGAGGCTCGCGCCCGGGAGATGCTCGCCTTGGTGGACTTGGCCGGTTTCGAAAAGCGCCGCGTCTGGCAGCTGTCCGGCGGCCAGAAGCAACGCGTAGGCCTGGCCCGCGCGTTGGCAGCCGATCCGCGATTGTTGTTGATGGACGAACCTTTCGGCGCCCTGGACGCTTTCACCCGCGAGCAGATGCAGGAGCTGTTGCTGCAAGTCTGGCAACGCACCGCCAAACCAGTGTTCCTGATTACCCACGACATTGAAGAAGCCGTGTTCCTGGCAACCGATCTGATCCTGCTGGCACCCGATCCCGGGCAGATCGTCGAGCGCCTGAGCCTGGATTTCGGCCGCCGCTACGGCGCGGGTGAATCGGCCCGCTCCATCAAGTCCGATCCACGCTTCATCGAGACCCGCGAGCATGTGCTTGCCAAGGTGTTTTCCCAACGCAGCGCCACTCGACAACAGGAGCGCGCATGAGCAGTTATGAAATCCCAGCCGTGGCCGGCGATGCCGTGACCTCGCGCGCGGCAGCCCCCGTACGACGCAGCCTGGGCACACGTTGGATCAGCGGGCTGACGTTGGTCGTGTTGCTGCTGCTCTGGTGGGCGATCACCGCCAGCGGGCTGATCGAACCGCTGTTCCTGCCGCCGCCCTCCGCCGTTCTGCAAAAGGGATGGCTGCTGGCAACCAGCGGCTACATGGATTCGACACTCTGGCAACACCTGGGCGCAAGCCTCGGGCGGATTGGCCTGGGCCTGTTGTTCGCAGTGCTCACGGCGGTGCCGGTGGGCATCGCCATCGGCGCCAACCGTATCGCCCGTGGGGTGCTCGATCCGCTGATCGAGTTCTATCGACCGATTCCGCCCCTGGCCTACCTGCCGCTGATCGTGATCTGGTGCGGCATCGGCGAGCTGTCGAAAGTCCTGCTGATCTACCTGGCGATCTTCGCCCCGATCGCCATCGCCACCGCCACCGGCGTGCGCACCGTCGACCCGGCCAAATTGCGGGCCGCGCAATCCCTCGGTGCCACCCGGGCGCAACTGATCCGTCATGTGATCGTGCCCAGCGCGTTGCCGGACATTCTCACCGGTATCCGCATCGGACTGGGCGTGGGTTGGTCGACGCTGGTCGCCGCTGAATTGATCGCGGCCACCAGCGGCCTGGGGTTCATGGTGCAGTCGGCGGCGCAGTTCCTGGTCACCGATGTGGTGGTGCTGGGAATCCTGGTGATCGCCCTGATCGCCTTCGCCATGGAAATGGGCCTGCGCGCCCTGCAACGCAAGCTGGTGCCATGGCACGGCCAGGCCCATTGATACGCAATGACCACGCCGACCATTCGGCGCCCATCCGAGAGAACATCATGAGCCGCCCGACCATTACCCCTTTGAGCATTGCCCTCGGCGCGCAGATCAGCGGGATCGACATCAGCCATCCGCTTAGCCTGGAAGACCGGGATTTCATCGAGCAGGCGCTGCTGGAACATCAGGTGCTGTTTTTCCGCGACCAGCCGATCGAACCGCCGCAACAGGCACGTTTCGCTGCGTATTTCGGTGACCTGCACATTCATCCGATCTATCCCAACGTACCGGAGCAGCCCGAAGTGCTGGTGCTCGACACCGCCGTCACCGATGTTCGCGATAATGCCGTATGGCACACCGACGTGACCTTCCTGCCGACTCCTGCCATGGGCGCCGTGCTCAGCGCCAAGCTGCTGCCGGCGTTTGGCGGCGACACGTTGTGGGCCAGTGGCATCGCTGCCTACGAAGCCTTGTCGGCGCCATTGAAAAGCCTGCTGGAAGGCCTGACGGCGACTCACGACTTCACCCGTTCGTTTCCGCTGGAGCGCTTCGGCAACTCCGCCGAGGACTTGGTGCGCTGGGAAGAAGCACGGCGGAAAAACCCACCGCTGTCCCATCCGGCGATTCGTACGCATCCGGTGAGCGGTCGTCGCTCGCTGTTCGTCAACGAAGGCTTTACCACTCGCATCAACGAGCTGTCGGAAAGCGAAAGCGAGGCGATCCTGAAACTGCTGTTTGCCCACGCCACGCGGCCGGAATTCACCGTTCGCTGGCGCTGGCAGGCCAACGACGTGGCGTTCTGGGACAACCGCGTGACCCAGCATTTCGCCGTGGACGACTACCGCCCTGCCCGGCGCGTGATGCATCGGGCGACGGTGTTGGGGGATGTGCCGTTTTTCAGGTGAGTGCCTTGCCCGAATGGTTTTCCGGGGTAACGCATATCCCCGCGGCGAGGGAGCTTGCTCCCGCTCGACTGCGCAGCAGTCGCAAAACCTGTCCCACTGCCTTTCCTGATACGCAGTGTTGAATGGGTTTGGGGCCGCTTCGCGGCCCAGCGGGAGCAAGCTCCCTCGCCACAGGGGTGTTCGGTATTACTCAGCCGTCGAAGGCTTCTCCCACAGATTGATCCCGCCCTCCTGGGCAAAGCGGTCGATCTCGGCCAGTTCTTCGGCGCTGAAATCGAGATTGCGCAGGGCCCCGACGTTCTCGACGATCTGCTCCGGCCGGCTGGCGCCGATCAGGGCGGAGGTGACCCGTGGATCGCGCAACGTCCAGGCCAGGGCCATTTGAGCCAGGCTCTGGCCGCGACGCTGGGCGATTTCATTGAGAGCAAGGACGTGGGCAATGTTTTCCTCGGACAAATGCGACGCTTGCAACGAGCCGCCCCCCGGGCGATTCACCCGCGCATCGGCGGGAATGCCCTTGAGGTATTTGTCGGTCAGCAGGCCCTGGGCCAGCGGCGTGAAGGCGATAACGCCCGTGCCGAGTTCCTCGGTGGCGTCCAGCAGGTCTTTTTCCACCCAGCGATTGAGCAGGTTGTAGGCCGGCTGGTGGATCAGCAGTGGGACTTTCCATTCCTTGAGCAGGGCGGCCATTTCCCGGGTCTTCACGCCCGAATACGAAGAGATGCCGATGTACAAGGCCTTGCCCTGCTGCACGGCCGTCGCCAGCGCGCTGGCCGTTTCCTCCAGTGGCGTGTCGGGGTCGAAACGGTGGGAATAGAAAATGTCCACGTAATCCAACCCCAGGCGCTGCAGGCTCTGGTCGAGACTGGCGAGTACGTATTTGCGTGAACCGCCACCCTGGCCATACGGGCCGGGCCACATGTCCCAGCCAGCCTTGCTGGAGATGATCAGTTCATCGCGGTACTGCTTGAAGTCTTCACGCAACAGCCGGCCGAAATTGATTTCGGCGCTGCCGTAGGGCGGGCCGTAGTTGTTGGCGAGGTCGAAGTGATTGATGCCCAGGTCAAACGCCGTGCGCAACAAGGCTCGCTGGGTATCGATCGGCGTGCTGTCGCCGAAGTTGTGCCACAAGCCGAGTGACAGGGCTGGCAGCACCAGCCCGCTGCGACCGACGCGGCGATAGGGAATGGACTCGTAGCGGTTTTGCGCAGCGGTGTAGGTCATCGAAAAGGGCTCTCTGTTCGGATGGCGGGTGGCAAAAGCTAACATTTCACAGACGCATCGGTCAGGCCGAAAGTTCGCAGATCCCTGTGAGAGCGAGCCTGCTCGCGAAGGCATCTACAAACTCAACAGTTGCGCTGGCTGACCCACCGCCTTCGCGAGCAAGCCCGCTCCCACAAGGTATTAGCGGTGCCAAGGAAATCGAAAACTACATCAACGCGCCTGCGCAAACACCTCCGCCACCCAGTCCACGAACACCCGTACCCGTGGCGACATGTGTCGGTTGTGCGGATAAAGCACCGACACTGGCATGGAGGGTGGCGGCGTCGCGGCGAGCACCTCCTGGATCAGGCCCTGCCGGATCGGCTCCTCCATCCGGTAATGGGGGCACTGGATCAGGCCCATGCCGGCAATGGCCGACGCGGCGTAGATTTCCGCGCCGGACACCGACGACGTCCCCCCGATCTGCACTTCCTTCAGTTCGCCGTCGACCATGAATTCGAACGGATACAGCTTGGCGGTGGTGCGCGAGACGTAATTCACTGCCTTGTGATGCCGCAAGTCATCGAGGCTTTTCGGTTCGCCGTATTGGCGCAAGTAACCAGGGCTGGCGCAGGTGACTTGCCGAAGATTGGCGACACGCCGGCCAATCAATGACGAATCCGCCAACGTACCGGAGCGCACGACGCAATCGACGCCCTCGGCAATCAGGTCGACGAAACGATCCGCCTCACTGATGAACAGTTCTATTTCCGGATAGCGGGCCATGAACTGCGGCAACGCCGGAATCACGAAATATCGCGCCTGTGTTCCGTGCAGGTCCACCCTCAGCTTGCCTTTGGGCGCAACGCCGCGAAACGCCAGTTCGGCTTCTTCCAGCTCGGCCAGCAATTGTACGCAGCGCGGGTAATAGGCTTCGCCATCGAGGGTCGGGCGCACCTTGCGCGTGCTGCGCTCGAGCAAACGCACACCCAACCAGGCCTCGAACTGATTGAGCGTATGGGTCAGCGTGGCCCGTGGCATGTTCAAGTCTTCAGCAGCCAGGGTGAAACTGCTGCGCTCGTAGATGCGGACAAACACCCGCATGGCCTTGACCTGATCCATTGAAATCCTGCGCTCCGATTGTTGGAGATTATTGAACAGTCAAGGCAACTTTCCGGCATTTATCGGCGAGAGTAAACATGTGAATCTGCCTGCAACCCATCACTACATCCCAAGGGGATTCTCGCCATGACTGCTTCAAACTCCAAAGTTGCCATCGTGACCGGCGCCTCCCGTGGCATCGGCGCAGAGATTGCCAAGCAACTGGCCAGCGACGGCTTTGCCGTTGCCGTCAACTTTGCCAGCAGCGCCAACGAAGCCTCCAAGCTGGTGGTGCAGCTGCGTCAGGCCGGTCACCAGGCCATAGCGGTGAAAGCCGACGTGTCGGTTGCCGCCGACGTCAGCCGGATGTTCGATGAAGTCGAAGCACAACTGGGCAAGATCGATGTGTTGATCAACAACGCCGGCATCCTCCAGGTCATGCCCTTGGCGCAGCACAGCGACGAGTTGTTCGACCGTACGTTCGCCATCAACACGCGCGGTACCTTCAACACCCTGCGCGAGGCCGCGACTCGGCTGAACGATGGCGGCCGCATCGTGAATTTTTCCAGCAGTACCGTAGGGCTGAACCTGCCTGGCTATTCGGTGTACATCGCCAGCAAAGCCGCGGTGGAGTCACTGACCCAGGTGTTCGCCAAGGAACTGCGCGGTCGCCAGATCACGGTCAACGCCGTGGCGCCGGGGCCGGTCGCCACCGAACTGTTCATGCACGGCAAAAGCGAGGAGCAGGTCCAGCACTACGCGAAGATGCCGCCCCTGGAGCGCCTCGGCCAGCCGGAAGACATCGCCAGCATCGTGTCTTTCCTGGTGAGTCCGGCTGCCGGTTGGGTCAATGGGCAGATCCTGCGGGCCAATGGTGGGCTGGTCTGAGGCTTCACTCGATCAACGCACCAGATGCAAGAACTGCATGTGCCGCTCGTACTGGTCGAGGATGTCGTTGATGACCTGCTCCTTGGAATAGCCCACCAGGTCGTAATCCTGGCTGCCTTCACTCAGGTGCACTTCGGCACGGTAGTAACGCCGGTTGTTGATTTGCTTGGAGCCCATGCCACCCCGGGCGAAGGACGGTGTGAAGTAACCGCGCATCTGCACTTGGTAGATGAACGGATGCTGCTCGCCATGGCCGATTTCCAGGCTGACACTGTCGGCCGCCGGGTCGGGTTGGGTCATTACGGTCAGGCCCTTCTCGATGAACACCGCTTTCACATCTTCGATGGCCGGGCGCACCGTGCTATCCAGAAAGCGGTACACCTCATCGCGAGAAGGAAAATGCACCGCCTGGCTCAGGCGCTGGCGCCAGCCGCCAGTGCCCCGTCGCGAAGCCGAAACGGGCGCCAACGAATGCAGTTGCGCAATCTGCTTCTGGGATTCGAGGTAGAACGCCTTGTGCAGGCCCCACATCATCAGCAAGAGAATCAGTGAAAAGGGCAAGGAGGTCAGCACCACCGCTGACTTGAGCGCATCGATGCTGCCGGAAAACAGCAAGGCGCTGGTCACCAGGGCGGTCATCGCGCCCCAGAACACCCGCAGCCATTTCGGTCCGTCTTCATCCGGACTGCCGCCCTTGGCCGAAAGCGTGGACAGCACCACGGTGCCGGAGTCGGCGGAGGTGACGAAAAACACAAAGCTGATAAACACCGTGACAGCGATGACCGTCTTGCTCCACGGGTAGGTCTCCAGCAGCAAGTAAAGGCTCATCGACGGGTTATCCACCGCCGACATCCCCAAGGCGCTCATGCCATGGTTCAACACTTGGTCGAGGGCGCTGTTACCAAAGATCGACATCCACGCCAGGGTGAAACCGAGGGGAATCAACAGCACGCCAAAGACGAATTCGCGAATCGTCCGGCCACGGGAAATACGTGCGATGAACAGCCCCACGAACGGCGACCACGCAATCCACCATGCCCAATAGAACACCGTCCACCCGCCCAGCCAGTCGCTCGGTTTGTCGTAGGCGTACAGGTCAAAACTTTTCATTGGCAAGGCGCCGAGATAGTCACCGACGTTCTGGATCAACGTGTTGAGCAAATGCTGGGTCGGGCCGGCAAACAGCACAAACAACAGCAACGCGCAGGCCAGCAGCATGTTGATGTCGGACATCACCCGCACGCCTTTGTCGACCCCGGCCACCGCGACGATGATCGCCGCGCCCATCATCAGCACGATCAGGCCGACCTGGATCCATTGGGTGTGAGCGATGCCGAACAGGTAATCCAACCCGGAATTGAGGTGCAGCACACCAAACCCCATGTCCGCACCGAGGCCGAACACCGTTGCGATAATGCCGAAGCCATCCACGGCATAACCGATCGGACCGTTGATGCGCTTGCCAATCAACGGATACAACGCCGATCGCAACGCCAGCGGCAAATTGTGCCGGTAGGCGAAGTACGCCAAGGCCATGCCGACAAAGGCAAACACCCCCCAGCCGTGCAGGCCCCAGTGCAAGAAGAGGATCTGCATGGCCTGGCGCGCCGCATCGGCAGTACCGGCTTCGCCTTGGGGCGGCTGTGCCAGATGGGTCAGCGGCTCGGAAACACAAAAGAAAAACAACGTGATGCTGATCCCGGCGGCGAACAACATGCCGGCCCAGGATAAGTAGCTGAATTCGGGCTCGTCATGGTCAGCACCGAGCTTGATCTTGCCGTAGCCCGACAACGCAGTGACCACCACGAAAATCAAATACAGGGTCATCGCCAGCAAGTAGTACCAACCGACTGTATTGGCCGCCCAGTTCTGGGCCGCCAGCAGCCAGGCGCCGGCTTGCGCGGGCATGGCGATCACCACCAGGCCGAACAGCAGGATGAAAGTCGCGGCGAAGTAAAACACCGGCGGATTCATGCGGACCAGGCCGCTGGGTGAAAGGGACGAAGTACTCATCGACGAAGCACCTCGCAAAGCGAAATCGTGACGTGTGCAAACGGACTCGGCAAAGGCAAGCCTCCTGTTGTGAGCGGGCAGCAAACCAATGGTTTAACTTGAATGAACGTTCAAGTTAAACATGAATAGCTAGCTAAGGACTAATCACAGGGCTCAACGGCACGTTTCCTACACTAGCCCATGGCTGGGTATGACGGTGCCTGGCGGGCATTCGTTCATTAACGCAGGCCCAGATTGTGGGAGCGGGCTTGCTCGCGAAGGCGTCGGCCTATCCGACATCATCGGTACAGACAGATCGCTTTCGCGAGCAAGCCCGCTCCCACAGGTGAAGTGCAGGGCAATCCGACAATGGCGTCGCCAGATCCGCACTCGGACAGAAACATGCCGGTTGCCCCTGAATATCCACGTGCCTATAGTCCAGGCATCGCCTACAACCAGTACGGACCCATGATCAAAGAACAGCTGTCTCGCTTTCATCGTCTTGACCTGCTCGGCCACCCGACACCCCTGGAAAAACTCGACCGCCTCTCCGCCTGGCTAGGCCGGGACATTTACATCAAGCGCGACGACCTGACGCCACTGGCCCTGGGCGGCAACAAGCTGCGCAAGCTCGAATACCTGGCCGCCGACGCCATCGCCCAAGGCGCCGATACCCTCATCACCGCTGGGGCGATCCAGTCCAATCATGTACGCCAGACCGCAGCCCTGGCCGCGAAGCTGGGCCTGGGCTGCGTGGCGCTGCTGGAAAACCCGATTGGTACCGAGGACAGCAATTACCTGGGTAACGGCAATCGTCTGTTGCTGGAGCTTTTCGACGCCAAGGTCGAGCTGGTAGACAACCTGGACAACGCCGATGACCAATTGCAGGCCCTCGCTGGCCGTCTGCGCAGCAACGGCAAAAAACCGTACCTGGTGCCGATTGGTGGTTCCAATGCCTTGGGCGCGCTGGGTTATGTACGCGCCGGCCTGGAGCTGGCCGAACAGATCAAGGACACCGGCGTCGATTTCGCCGCGGTGGTACTGGCCTCGGGCAGTGCCGGCACGCACAGCGGCCTGGCGCTGGCCTTGAGCGAAAGCCTGCCTGCGCTTCCGGTCATTGGCGTAACGGTTTCGCGCAGCGAAGAGGACCAGTTTCCAAAGGTACAAGGCCTGGCCGAGCGCACCGCCGAGCTGCTTGAAGTGGCCCTCCCAGAGGCATTCAAGGTGAACCTGTGGGACGAATATTTCGCCCCTCGCTATGGCGAACCGAATGCCGGGACACTGGCAGCGGTCAAGCTGCTGGCGAGCCAGGAAGGTCTGCTGCTCGATCCCGTCTATACCGGCAAGGCCATGGCCGGCTTGCTCGATGGCATCGGCCGCGACCGTTTCGATGACGGTCCGATCATTTTCCTGCACACCGGCGGCGCGCCGGCGTTGTTCGCCTATAACGCGGCGTTCTCGGCTTAGAAGACTCAATGGAGGGCTTTTGTGGGAGCGAGCTTGCTCGCGATAGCGATAAATCAGCCGACAATTGTTTAACTGACACACCGCTATCGCGAGCAAGCTCGCTCCCACAGGTCTTCATTCCAAATTAGCATAGATGCTTGATTTAATATTATTTTCCAATCTATAAAACCCACCCTATAGTCTCGCCGCAAGCGCATTTGCCGCGAGACGTCCAGGCTGCTTTAAGGCAGGATGTGGCAATCTTTTCGGATCGCGGCTACGCCTTATCTCAGCCAAATAACGTCGTCATAAGAAAACACAGGGGCTTGTCATGAATTTTTCCGCATTACGTCGCAACCTGCTGGTGGGTTCGCTGGGCCTGGCATTGAGCGCTGGCCTGCTGGGGCAAGCGGTTGCCGGTGAGCAACTGCAAAAAATCAAGGACGCTGGTGAAATCAAGATCGGCCTGGAAGGCACTTATCCACCGTTCAGTTTCGTTGATGACAGCGGAAAACTGACCGGCTTCGAAGTGGAGTTCTCCGAAGCCCTGGCCAAGGAGCTGGGTGTGAAGGTCAAGCTGCAGACCACTCCATGGGCGGGCATTCTCGCGGCGCTGGAATCCAAGCGTCTGGACGCTGTAGTCAACCAAGTGACTATCTCCGAGGAACGTAAGAAGAAGTACGACTTCTCCGAGCCGTACACCATTTCCGGGATTCAAGCGCTGGTCCTGACCAAGAAGGCCGACGAGCTGAACATCAAGAAAGCCACTGACCTGGACGGCAAGAAAGTTGGTGTGGGCCTGGGCACGAACTACGAACAATGGGTCAAGGCCGAAGTGCCGGGCGCCCAAGTCAAGACCTATGACGACGATCCGACCAAGTTCCAGGATCTGCGCGTCGGCCGTATCGACACCATCCTGATCGACCGCCTGGCCGCGCTGGAATACGCCAAGAAAGCCAAGGACACCACCGTTACCAGCGAAGCCTTCTCTCGCCAGGAGTCCGGTATCGCCCTGCGTAAAGGCGAGCCTGAGCTGCTGGCCGCCGTGAACAAGGCCATCGAAAAACTGCGCGCCGACGGCACGTTGAAAAAACTCTCGGAAAAATATTTCAGCGCTGACGTCACCCAATAATGGAAGCAGCTCTTCAACTCGCGCTGGACTCCGCGCCCTTCCTGCTCAAGGGCGCGTATTACACGGTCATCCTCAGCCTGGGCGGCATGTTCTTCGGCTTGTTGCTGGGGTTCGGCCTGGCGCTGATGCGCCTGTCGCGTTTCGCGCTGGTGAACTGGATCGCCCGCATCTACGTGTCGTTCTTTCGCGGCACGCCGTTGCTGGTGCAATTGTTCGTGATCTATTACGGGTTGCCGCAATTGGGCATCGAGCTGGACCCGCTGCCAGCGGCGCTGATCGGTTTCTCGCTGAACATGGCCGCCTATGCGTGTGAAATCCTGCGGGCCGCCATCAGTTCCATCGAGCGCGGCCAGTGGGAAGCGGCGGCGAGTATCGGCATGACCCGTGCGCAGACGCTGCGCCGGGCCATCCTGCCACAAGCCGCGCGCACCGCCCTGCCACCGTTGGGCAACAGTTTCATTTCCCTGGTGAAGGACACCGCGCTGGCGGCGACCATCCAGGTACCGGAGCTGTTCCGCCAGGCGCAGTTGATCACCGCCCGCACCTTCGAAATCTTCACCATGTATCTTGCCGCCGCGCTGATCTATTGGGTTCTTGCCACCGTGCTTTCGCACCTGCAGAACGTACTGGAAGCCCGGGTCAATCGGCACGACCAGGAGTCCTGACCCATGATTGTCGTGGAAAAACTGACAAAGCAGTTCAAGGGTCAGGTGGTGCTCAACGGCATCGACTTGAAGATCGAAGAAGGCGAAGTGGTTGCAATCATCGGCCCCAGCGGCTCGGGCAAGACCACCTTCCTGCGTTGCCTGAACTTCCTGGAAGAACCCAGCAGCGGCCGGATCAAGGTCGGCGACATCGAGATCGATGGCAGTCGCCCGTTGAACCAGCAGCAGGGCCTGGTGCGTCGCTTGCGCCAGCAGGTGGGCTTCGTGTTCCAGAACTTCAACCTGTTCCCCCATCGCACGGCATTGGAAAACGTCACCGAAGGCCCGATCGTGGTGAAAAAGACGCCGCGCGCGGAGGCCGAGACGTTGGGTCGCAAGTTATTGGCCAAGGTCGGATTGGCCGGTAAGGAAAACGCCTATCCGAGGCGCCTGTCGGGCGGTCAGCAACAGCGCGTGGCGATTGCTCGCGCACTGGCAATGGAACCGGCGGTGATCCTCTTCGACGAGCCGACCTCAGCCCTGGACCCAGAACTGGTGGGCGAAGTACTGGCGACGATTCGCGGCCTGGCCGAAGAAAAGCGCACCATGGTCATCGTGACCCATGAGATGAGCTTCGCCCGGGATGTGGCCAATCGCGTGGTGTTTTTCGACAAAGGCGTAATCGTCGAACAAGGCGAAGCCAAGGCTTTGTTCGCAAACCCTAAGGAAGAGCGCACTCGACAGTTCCTCAGCAAGTTCCTCTCTGCCGGACACGGCGCGCAATAACTTACCCCTGTCGAAACTTTCATGGAATGAAAGCTTCGACAAATCCTATAAATATCTCTGCCAACTTCCAGCCCAAGCAAACTGGGTAATCACTCATGCTCGAATGAGTCGCCAAAACCAACACGATTATCGCAAAAATAAGTTACCGCCTTGACCTGACCTGCTCCCGACCCAACCACCCGGACACCTCACAAGCCTAGGAAAAGGGCATCAAAGGCCGCGCATTAGTATCTTCGGCGCGTAGGATATTTCTGAAGACTTGCACAACTTGCTATTAAGCTCGCTGCTCTATTGACATTAAAACTACTGACCCTTTATCTAGGGGCGGACAGACCAAGCTTATCGTTCCGAAGTACCCATACAAGTTAACGACTTATTTGCCGAGCGATTGATCACGCTGAATAAGCAGGCACCCTGTTTCCACGAGAAAGGGTTCGTTTAATAAAATCAAAGGAGTAACAACATGACATGTACGTCAACTATTCCTGGACTGGCCGCGCCCACCTTGGCGAACGCACAGCGCGCCGGAATCAACATTACCAGCGCCACCCATCTGGAGATCATCATTGCCGCCTACCCGGGCATGGACGTCGGCGATGTGGTCGAGCTGTATTGGGACAACTGCTATGCCGGCTCTCGCCTGCTGTCACATGAGGATACGCAGGGCAGCATCACGTTGCGGGTACCGGAGAGCTTTATCGTCAATGGGACCTCACGCATACACTATCGCGTCATGCAAATTGGCCGAGGGCCAGCGCTGTCGGCCACGCAACAGGTCCAGGTCAAGCTCGATTGCCCCGGTGGCCGACCCTCGACCCTGACCGGTGATGAGAACCAGAGCCTGGCGCCGGTGCGGATTCCTCAGACCATCCGCCGCCAGGGCGTGAACCCGAACCAGGTCAAACGTGGCGTGCCGCTGACCATCGAGCCCTACCTGAACATGGCCGCCGACGACGCGATTACCGTGCGTTGGGGCGATGTGCGCATGGACCTGCCGAGAATAACGCCTGGCGAGGTGGGCCAGCCGATCCACGTCTGGGTGCCGCCGGAAATCATCATGGAAGCAGGCGAGGACCTTCGCCTGGAAGTGACCTATTGCATCATCGACCGGGTGGGCAACAATTCCCGTTGGGCGCCGCCGCGAACATTGAAGATCGGAGGCACCCATCCCTACCTGAAAAACCCGCCGAAAGAAGTGCAGCCCGCACAGGGAATCAAATCCAACCTATGATTATTCCTAAAAGTTAGTTCAAAAACGGTTTATGCGCGTTTAGGGTATATAAACCGGACCACCGGACATTCTTGATTTTCGCTCGCCGCATTCATCGCGGTGTTTTCTTGAGATGTGAGGTGGGTATGGTACGGAACACAATCACCCCAGTGCAGAGCGCCAAGGCCCTGCACACAGCCACGGAGCGGCGGTGATGTCCGATTTGGCCCAGGCAAAGGTCCAGAGCGACCAGGACATCGCGCCGCTGTTATTGCCGGCACAGGTATTGCGCAACGATGCGGAGGCGATCGAGGCCGCTCATCAATTGGCACAGGTCGCGCGCCAGCAAGCCGCGCGTCGCGACCAGCAACGCAAGTTGCCTTGGTCGGAAATCGAGCAATTCACCCGTAGCGGCCTCGGCAGCATTGCCGTTCCCCGCGAATATGGCGGACCGCAAGTCTCCTCGGTCACCGTTGCCGAAGTGTTCGCAATCATCTCCGCAGCAGACCCGGCCCTCGGCCAGATTCCACAGAACCAGTTCGGCGTGCTCCAGTTGATTCTCGCGACGGGCACCGAGCGACAAAAGAAGATTCTCCTGCAGAGCCTGCTCGAAGGCTGGCGCATCGGTAACGCCGGACCGGAACGCGGCACCCGCAATACCTTGGAACTCAAGGCGCGGATCACGGCCGACGGCGACGGCTTTGTCATCAACGGGCAGAAGTTTTATTCCACCGGTGCGCTGTTCGCCCATTGGGTCGCCGTCAAGGCTTTGGATGACGAGGGTCGCCAGGTGTTGGCGTTCGTTCGACGCGGCACTCCCGGCCTGCGCATCGTCGATGACTGGTCGGGCTTTGGCCAACGCACCACGGCCAGCGGCACGGTCCTGCTGAACAATGTGCGGGTCGACGCAGAGTTGGTGCTGGACAACTGGCGCATCAATGAAGTGCCAAACGTGCAGGGGGCGTTTTCGCAACTGATCCAGGCCGCGATCGACCTGGGCATCGCCCGGGGCGCCATCGATGACGCGATCGCCTTCGTTCGTGAACGCGCACGGCCCTGGATCGAGGCCAAGGTCGAGCGTGCCAGCGATGACTTGTACGTCATTGCCGACGTCGGCAGGCTGAAGATCGAACTTCACGCCGCCGAGGCGTTGCTGCGCAAGGCCGGGCAAATCCTCGATCAGGTCAACGCCGCGCCAATCACCGAACAGTCCGCCGCCCGCGCCTCGATAGCCGTCGCCGAAGCCAAGGTGCTGACCACCGAAATCGCCCTGAACGCCAGCGAAAAACTCTTCGAACTGGCCGGCAGCCGCGCCACCCTCGCCGAATTCAACCTTGATCGCCACTGGCGCAACGCGCGGGTCCACACCCTGCACGACCCGGTGCGCTGGAAATACCACGCGGTCGGCGACTACCGCCTGAACGGCACCTTGCCGGCCCGACATTCCTGGATCTGACGACCCGACCTCTGGAGCAGCACATGACGCTTTCCCAACACGTCGCGGTGATTGCCAGCGATGAACAAGCCCTGATTGTCGCCAGCGACCTGGCCGAAGACTTCAAGCGCGACAGTGCCCTGCGCGACCGCGAACGGCGCCTGCCGCACCCGGAACTCGAGGCGTTCTCGCGCTCCGGCCTATGGGGCATCAGCGTGCCCAAGGCCTATGGCGGCGCGGGTGTATCCAACGTCACGCTGGCCAAGGTCGTTGCGCTGATCTCCCAAGCCGACGGCTCGCTCGGCCAGATTCCGCAAAATCATTTCTACGCATTGGAAGTGCTGCGGGTCAACGGCAGCGAAGCCCAGAAGCAGCGGCTTTACGCCGAGGTGCTGGCCGGCCAGCGGTTCGGCAATGCCCTGGCGGAGCTCGGGACCAAGACGGCCCATGACCGCATCACCCAGCTGCGCCGTGACGGCGACGGCCATCGCATCAATGGCCGCAAGTTCTACGCCACCGGGGCGATCTATGCCCAGCGCATCCCCACCTCGGTGGTGGATGAGAACGGCGTGCAGCAGTTGGCGTTCGTCCCACGCAACAGCCAAGGCCTGACGGTGATCGACGACTGGAGCGGTTTCGGCCAGCGCACCACGGGCAGCGGCTCGGTGGTCTTCGAGGATGTCCATGTTTGTGCCGAAGACATCGTGCCCTTCCAGAGCGCCTTCGAACGCCCCACCCCGGTCGGCCCGCTGGCACAGATCCTTCACGCCGCGATCGATACCGGCATCGCCCGCGCCGCCTATGAAGACGCCTTGCATTTTGTCCGCCACAAAACCCGGCCATGGATCGACGCCACCAGTGACGTCGCGACCCAGGACCCACATACCCTCAAGAGCTTCGGCCACCTGAGCATCCGCCTGCACGCCGCCGAAGCCTTGCTGGAACGCGCCGGAGAATTCCTCGATCGCGCCCAGGCTGACACGAACGCAGAAACGGTAGCAGCGGCCTCGATTGCGGTGGCGGAAGCCCGGGCGATCAGCACGGAAATCTCCCTGGCGGCTGGCAGCACACTGTTCGAACTGGCCGGCAGCCAGGCGACCGTGGCTGAGCATGGCCTCGACCGCCACTGGCGCAACGCCCGGGTGCACACCTTGCACGACCCGGTGCGCTGGAAGTACCACGCGGTCGGCAATTTCTACCTCAACGATGAAAAACCGCCGCTGCGGGGGACGATCTGATGGCGGCCGGCAAGAAAAAAATCCTCCTCAACGCGTTCAACATGAACTGCATCGGGCATATCAATCACGGCCTGTGGACCCATCCACAGGACACGTCGACCCAATACAACACCCTTGAATACTGGACCGGGCTGGCCCAGTTATTGGAACGCGGGTTGTTCGATGGCTTGTTCATTGCCGATATCGTCGGGGTCTATGACGTTTACCAGCAATCGGTGGACGTCACGCTGAAAGAGTCGATCCAACTGCCGGTCAATGACCCACTGCTGCTGGTCTCGGCGATGGCCGCCGTGACGAAACACCTCGGCTTCGGCCTTACCGCCAACTTGACCTACGAGCCGCCGTACCTGTTCGCCCGGCGCATGAGCACGCTGGATCACCTGAGCCGCGGCCGGGTTGGCTGGAATATCGTCACGGGTTATCTGGACAGCGCCGCCAAGGCCATGGGCCTCACTGCGCAAGTCGAGCACGACCGCCGCTACGACCAGGCCGATGAGTATTTGCAAGTGCTCTACAAGCTGTGGGAAGGCAGTTGGGAAGACGACGCGGTCATCAACGATCGCGAGCAGCGGATTTATGCCCAGCCAGAAAAGGTCCACAAGGTCCGGCATCAGGGCGAGTTCTATCAGGTCGAGGGCTATCACCTCTGCGAACCCTCGCCGCAGCGCACACCGGTGTTGTTCCAGGCCGGCAGCTCGGAGCGGGGCCTGCTGTTTGCCGGGCGCCACGCCGAATGCGTGTTCATCAGCGGCCAGAACAAACCGGCGACCAAGGTCCAGGTGGACAAGGTCCGGGCCAGTGCCATCGAGGCCGGGCGCAACCCCGAGGACATCAAGGTGTTCATGGGCCTGAACGTGATCGTCGGCGAGACCGAAGCGGCAGCCTGGGCCAAGCATGCCGAATACCTGGGCTACGCCAGCGCCGAGGCCGGGGTGGCGCATTTCTCCGCGTCGACGGGGATCGATTTTTCCGAGTACGAATTGGACGAACCGATCCAGTACGTGAAGAGCAACGCGATCCAATCCGCCACCAAGACCCTGCAAAACAACGACTGGACCCGCCGCAAGCTGCTGGAGCAACACGCCTTGGGCGGTCGCTATATCACCGTGGTCGGCTCGCCCGAACAGGTCGCCGATGAGCTGGAGTCCTGGATCGCCGAAACCGGCCTCGATGGCTTCAACCTGACCCGCATCGTCACGCCGCAAAGCTACGTGGACTTCATCGACCTGGTGATTCCCGAGCTGCAGCGACGTGGGTCATACAAGACCGAATACGACAGCGGCACCCTGCGGGAAAAGTTGTTTCACGCGGGGGCTCATTTGCCTGGACAACACACCGGCTCAACCTACAGACACTGACCCTGTGGACTAGGCCTGATGAACCCGTGGCGAGGGGATTCATCCCCGTTGGGCCGCGAAGCGGCCCCAAGATCTGATACTGCCGTGTATCAGGTTGATCGCATTGACTGTATTTGGGGCTGCCAAGCAGCCCAGCGGGGATGAATCCCCTCGCCACGAAAGCACATGACTCAATCAATGACTGGAATATCCGACATGACCAAGCACTTCCTTACCCTGCCAGTCAAAACCCTGGCCCTGGCTCTCGGCCTGTTCAGCTCGGCGCTGTTCGCCGCCGACGCCCCGCTGAAAATCGGCACCACCGCCGCCTTCGCCATTCCCTTGGAGGCGGCCGTTCAAGAGGCCGACAAACAAGGCCTGAAAGTCGAACTGGTGGAATTCAGCGACTGGATCGCGCCCAACGTCAGCCTCGCTTCGGGCGACATCGACGTGAATTACTTCCAGCACATCCCCTTCCTGGAAAACGCCAAGGCCGCCGCCGGTTTCGACCTGGTGCCGTTCGCCCCGGGCATCATCAACAACGTCGGCCTCTACTCGAAGCAATACAAAAGCTTCGCCGAATTACCCGAGGGCGCCAGCGTCGCCATTGCCAACGACCCGATCAACAGCGGACGCGGCTTGCAGTTGCTGGCCAAGGCCGGGCTGATCACGCTCAAGCCAGGGGTCGGCTACAAGGCCACCGAAGATGACATCGTGGCCAACCCGAAAAAGCTCAAGATTCTGCAAGTCGAAGCGGTACAACTGGTGCGCGCCTACGAAGACGCTGATCTGGTGCAGGGCTATCCGGCCTACATTCGCCTGGCGAACACATTCGATGCGACTTCCGCGTTGCTGTTCGACGGCCTGGATCACAAGGAGTACGTCATCCAGTTCGTGATCCAGCCCAAGAGCAAGGATGATCCACGGTTGATCAAGTTCGTCGATATCTACCAGCACTCGCCCGCAGTGCGCGCAGCCTTGGACAAGGCCCACGGCAAGCTCTACCAAGCCGGTTGGGAAGGCTGAACATGAGTGCCGTCAACGCTCGACTCCGTCATGACGCCCCAGCGCCCCACATCGCCGACCAGACCGAGCTGCATCCAGAATTGAACCGTGCCCACGTGCGCTTCATCGGCCTGGGCAAGACCTACGCTGGCACCCAGGGCCCGGTGGCCGCCCTGCAAGGCATCGACCTCGCGATCCAGCGCGGCGAGGTGTTCGGCATCATCGGCCGCAGCGGCGCGGGCAAATCGTCGCTGATCCGCACTATCAACCGCCTCGAACAGCCCACCAGCGGGCGCGTGCTGATCGATCAGGTGGACATTGGCGAATTCGACGAAGATCGGCTGGTGGAGTTACGCCGGCGCATCGGCATGATCTTCCAGCACTTCAACCTGATGTCGGCCAAGACGGTGTGGCAGAACGTCGAGCTGCCGCTCAAGGTGGCCGGCGTGCCCAAGGAACAACGCCAGCACAAGGTGTGCGAACTGTTGGAGCTGGTGGGTCTGCAAGGTAAGCACGGCGCCTATCCGGCGCAGCTTTCGGGTGGTCAGAAGCAGCGTGTCGGGATTGCCCGGGCGCTGGTTCATGACCCGCAGATCCTGTTATGCGACGAGGCCACCTCGGCGCTCGATCCGGAGACGACTCAGTCGATACTCGGTTTGCTGCGTGAGATCAACCAGCGCCTGGGCCTGACCATCGTGCTGATCACCCATGAGATGGCGGTCATCCGCGAGGTCTGTGACCGGGTGGTGGTGCTCGAACAAGGACGAATCGTCGAACAAGGGCCGGTCTGGGAAGTCTTCGGCAACCCGCAGCATGACGTCAGTCGCACGCTCTTGGCGCCGTTGCAGCACGCACTGCCCGAAGAGCTGCAAAGCCGCTTGCAACCTCATCCGGCGTCGGCGGACGCGGCCACGGTGCTGCGCCTGCGCTTCACCGGCATTGATAAGGATGAGCCGGACCTGGCTGCCTTGTTCAGCGCCCTGGGTGGACGGGTGCGACTGCTCCACGGTGGTATCGAACGAATTCAGGGCCATGGATTGGGGCAATTGCTGCTCGCGGTGAGCGGCTCGGCCTGGAGCGCCGAGGAGTTGCGTCAGCGCGCGGGCAATTGGGCACAACAGGTGGAGGTGCTGGGTCATGTGGTTTGATCGGTTATTGCAGGGTTTCATCGACACCTTCCTGATGGTCGGCGTGTCGTCATTGATCGCTTTGTTGGCGGGCATCCCGTTGGCAGTGATCCTCGTCACGAGCGGCAAGGGAGGGATTTATGAAGCGCCGGCCTTGAACAGGGCTTTGGGCGCGTTCGTGAACCTGTTCCGCTCGATACCCTTCCTGATCCTGATGGTGGCACTGATTCCCTTCACCCGCCTGATCGTCGGCACAACTTATGGCGTGTGGGCCGCCGTGGTGCCGCTGGCCATCGCCGCCACGCCGTTTTTTGCGCGTATCGCCGAAGTCAGCCTGCGGGAAGTCGACCACGGCCTGATCGAAGCAGCCCAGGCGATGGGTTGCCGGCGCTGGCACATCGTTTGGCATGTGCTGCTGCCTGAAGCGCTGCCCGGCATCGTCGGCGGCTTTACCATCACGCTGGTGACGATGATCAACTCCTCCGCCATGGCTGGCGCGATCGGCGCCGGCGGCCTCGGCGATATCGCTTACCGGTATGGTTACCAGCGTTTCGACAGCCAGATCATGCTCACGGTGATCGTATTGCTGGTGGCGTTGGTGGCGGTGATTCAATTGGGCGGGGACCGGCTGGCGCGGGGTTTGAACAAGCGCTGAAGAGCGCTTCATTTGTGTGGGCGAGCTTGCGGTATAGTCGTCGAACACTCCTATCCAAAGCCAGCGACCATGAAACACAGCGCCGACGACCTGCACACCATCACCGCCACCACACTGGGGCATTACAACACCGTGGCGGAAAGCTTTCGCGAAGGTACCCGCGATCATGATGTCAGCCAGAACATCGACGCCTTGCTGCGACACATCCAGGGACAGGCACCGTTTCATATCCTGGATTTTGGCTGCGGTCCCGGGCGTGATTTACGCACTTTCACCGGCCTGGGTCATGTCGCGGTGGGCCTCGATGGGTCCGAGGAGTTCGCGCGCATGGCCCGCCAGGACAGCGGCTGCGAGGTCTGGCAACAGGATTTCCTGCAACTGGACCTGCCGGAGGAGCGTTTCGATGGGATCTTCGCCAACGCCGTGCTGTTTCACATTCCCGTGCAGGAACTGCCCCGCGTCCTCAAGCAATTGCACGCCACGCTCAAGCCCGGCGGCGTGCTGTTCAGCTCAAACCCCCGGGGCGAAAACCAGGAAGGCTGGAACGGTCAGCGCTTCGGCGCGTATCACGACCTCGACGCCTGGCGCACGCTGCTCACGGCGGCGGGTTTTGTGGAGTTGGAGCATTACTACCGGCCAGCGGGGCTGCCGCGGGAGCAACAGCCTTGGTTGGCGAGCGTTTGGCGTAGACCTTGAATTTCCACTGTGGCGAGGGGATTTATCCCCTCGCCACAAAGAACAGCGCTTGAGTCCGATTCTTTATCGCCTGTCACTCTTGCTTGACCAACCACTTCTGCGTCAGCTGCTCCAAGCGCCCATCGTCCTTGATACGCCCCAAGGCATTGTCCACGCTGGCCTTGAACGCCGGGTTGCCCTTCTGGAAGGGAATCACCAGGTTCGGCGCCGGCTCTTTCTTCTCCTCGGGCTGGAAAGACTGCGCCAGGACCAGCGGACGTTGTGCCTCCTCCTTGTTCGCCAAGAGTTGCGCATCCGGCTGACTATAAGTCGCGCTGGTGTCGAAACGTTCCGCCAGTTCCGGGGTCATTGCTATGTGGTTGATGGCGACGTCGTACTTGCCGCTCTCCACACCGGACAACAGATCCGCAGCATCGGTAACGACGAAATCAGGCCGGACATCGAGTTCCGCCGCGAGCATCTCGCCCAGCTCCACTTCGAAACCGGTGAGCTTGCCGTCCTCCTTGAAATTGAACGGGGCGGTGTTGGCCTCGAGGGCGATTCGCAACTCGCCTCGGTCGTTGACGTCGTCGATCAGTTCCGCATGGGCCAGAGGGCTCAACAGGGGTAGCAGGCAGATCAGGCCAGGCAGGAAACGCATGGTCACTCCTAGGTTTCTATACAAGCGAGGCTCGTTTCAGGCTCGCTTTGCTATGGTTATTGCAGCCTTCGACAACGATTGGTCATGAAGTTGTCATGACCAGACGGATTTCATGGAAAAACTGGAGAAAAAAATGAAAAGCTTTATGTCACGTGCCGCGTTGACCGGTCTGTTGCTCGGAGCCTCGATGCTGGCGACAGCCGCAACCCCGGCGCCCAAAGGCGCAGAAGTGTTCATCGTTTCCCCTGAAGACGGCGCCACCGTCAGCCAAGAGTTCAAGGTCAAATTCGGCGTCAAGGATATCGCCCTGGCTCCGGCGGGCGACACGACCAAGAACACCGGCCATCATCACCTGCTCATTGATGTGGACAAACTGCCGGCCGCAGGCGCGCCGATTCCGACCGACGCCAACCACATGCACTTCGGCAAGGCGCAAACCGAGGCCACGATCAAACTGGCGCCAGGCAAGCACACCTTGCAGTTGATCCTGGGCGACAGCGGCCATATGCCGTTCGATCCATCGATTGTTTCCGAGAAGATCACGGTGAACGTCGAGTAACACTGTACTGACAGGATAAATGCAGTATCCATTGTGGGAGCGGGCTTGCTCGCGAATGCGGTGTGTCAGTCGATACATTTGTCGCTGACACACCGCATTCGCGAGCAAGCCCGCTCCCACAGGTTATGTACCAGGCATTAAAAACGGGAGCCCCATTCGGGGCTCCCGTTTTTTTTATCGCAAGGCCAGTCTGATCAGAACAACACGCGGCAACGAATGGTGCCGTTGATGTGCTGCAGCTTCTCTTGCGCCAGGTCCGAGTACTCGGCATCGACGTCGATCACGACGTAGCCGACTTTCTCGTTGGTCTGCAGGAACTGACCGGAAATGTTGATGCCGTTTTCCGCGAAGACCTTGTTGATCTCGCTCATCACACCCGGGATGTTCTCGTGGATGTGCAGCAGGCGGTGCTTGCCAGGGTGGGCAGGCAAGGCCACTTCCGGGAAGTTCACCGACGATACGGACGTACCGTTGTCGCTGTACTTGACCAGTTTTTCCGCCACTTCCAGGCCGATGTTGGCCTGGGCTTCAGCGGTGGAGCCGCCGATGTGCGGGGTCAGGATCACGTTATCCAGGCCGCGCAGCGGGCTCTCGAAGATGTCATCGTTGGAGCGTGGCTCCACCGGGAACACGTCGATGGCGGCGCCGATCAGGTGCTTGTCCTTGATCGCTTCGGCCAGGGCGTCGAGCTTGACCACGGTGCCGCGAGCGGCATTGATCAGGATCCCGCCCTTCTTGATGGCGCGGATTTCCTTCTCACCGATCATCCACTGGGTGGCAGCGGTTTCCGGTACGTGCAGGGTCACGATGTCGGACATGCCCAGCAACTCGTGCAGATTGTTGACCTGGGTGGCGTTGCCCAGGGGCAGCTTGGTCACGGTGTCGTAGAAGAACACCTGCATGCCAAGGCCTTCAGCCAGTACCGACAATTGGGTGCCGATCGAGCCGTAACCGACGATACCCAGCTTCTTGCCGCGGATTTCGAAGGAATTGGCCGCGCTCTTGATCCAGCCGCCACGGTGGCAGGAAGCGTTTTTCTCAGGGATGCCGCGCAGCAGCAGGATCGCTTCAGCCAGCACCAGTTCGGCAACGGAACGGGTGTTGGAATACGGCGCATTGAACACTGCGATGCCGCGCTCACGCGCCGCGTTGAGGTCAACCTGGTTGGTGCCGATGCAGAAGCAGCCGACCGCGACCAGTTTCTTGGCGTGGTCGAAGATCTCTTCGGTCAGTTGAGTACGGGAGCGAATACCGATGAAGTGAGCATCGGCGATCTTTTCCTTGAGCTGGGCTTCCGGCAGAGAACTGGTGATGTACTCGATGCTGGTGTAGCCCGCCGACTTGAGGACGTCGACAGCCGATTGGTGGACGCCTTCGAGAAGAAGGAACTTGATCTTGCTCTTATCGAGAGAAGTCTTGCTCATCTGCGTAAACCTGTGTCCCGGAGAAAAATGGCAGGGAATCGGACAGCGTGGGCTGGCCCGACCGGCGTGACAGCCGTCGCCGCAGAACAGCCGTTGGGCACTACGCTGCGGGGTCGGTATGCTAGCATATGCCCCCCGCAAACACCCATTCCTGCGACGTGAAGCGTTCTCAGGATGACCATGAATTGTTCGAGAGTTCTGTCGATGACCAATCCTGCCGTGATAGATGAGCTGAAGACCCTGGTTGAGCCTGGCAAGGTCCTGACCGATGCCGACTCCCTGAATGCTTACGGCAAGGATTGGACCAAGCATTACGCGCCCGCCCCGACCGCCATCGTTTTCCCCAAGACCACCGAGCAAGTCCAGGCCATCGTGCGCTGGGCCAACGCGCACAAGGTCGCGCTGGTGCCATCAGGCGGGCGTACCGGGCTTTCCGCCGCCGCCGTGGCGGCAAATGGCGAAGTCGTGGTGTCATTCGACTACATGAACCAGATTCTCGACGTCAACCTGACCGACCGCACCGCCGTGTGCCAGCCGGGCGTGGTCACCGAGCAATTGCAGAACAAGGCCGAAGAGCACGGCTTGTATTACCCGGTGGACTTCGCTTCCGCCGGTTCCAGCCAGATTGGCGGCAATATCGGCACGAATGCCGGCGGAATCAAGGTCATTCGCTACGGCATGACTCGTAACTGGGTGGCGGGCATGAAGGTCGTCACCGGCAAGGGTGACGTGCTGGAACTGAACAAGGACCTGATCAAGAACGCCACCGGCTACGATCTGCGGCAATTGTTCATCGGCGCCGAAGGGACCCTCGGCTTCGTGGTCGAGGCCACCATGCGCCTGGACCGCGCCCCGAAGAACCTCACCGCCATGGTGCTCGGCACGCCGGACTTCGATTCGATCATGCCGGTATTGCATGCCTTCCAAGGCAAGCTCGACTTGACCGCCTTCGAATTTTTCTCCGACAAGGCCCTGGCCAAGGTCCTCGGTCGTGGCGATGTTCCCGCGCCGTTCGAAACCGACTGCCCGTTCTACGCTCTGCTGGAATTCGAAGCCACCACCGAAGAAGTCGCCAACCATGCCCTGGAAACCTTCGAACACTGCGTCGAGCAGGGCTGGGTGCTGGACGGTGTGATGAGCCAGAGCGAAACCCAGCTGCAGAACCTGTGGAAGCTGCGCGAGTACATCTCCGAAACCATCTCGCACTGGACGCCGTACAAGAACGACATTTCGGTGACCGTTTCAAAAGTCCCAGGCTTCCTGCGGGAAATCGACGCGATCGTCGGCGAACACTATCCAGATTTCGAAATTGTCTGGTTCGGCCATATCGGCGACGGCAACCTGCACCTGAACATCCTCAAGCCGGAAAACCTGAGCAAGGATGAATTCTTCGCCAAGTGCGCGACCGTGAACAAATGGGTCTTCGAAACCGTCGAGAAATACAACGGTTCGATTTCCGCCGAGCATGGCGTGGGCATGACCAAGCGCGACTACCTGACCTATAGTCGTTCGCCAGTAGAGATTGAATACATGAAAGCCGTGAAGGCGGTGTTCGACCCGAACGGCATCATGAACCCAGGCAAGATTTTCGCAGTTTGACCAATAAACACCTGAAATCGAAAAGGCAGGAGTCGGTAAATGAGCTATCAGCACCAGTATGTCGACGGTACGCGCATTCATTTCCCGGTGGGAAAAGTAGTCTGTATTGGGCGTAACTACGCCGAACATGCAAAGGAACTGGATAACCCGGTGCCCACCGAACCCTTGCTGTTCATCAAGCCAGGCAGTTGCGTGGTGCCGCTGGAGGGTGGCTTCAGCATCCCGGCCGACCGCGGCGCGGTGCACTACGAGGCGGAAATCGCAGTGCTGATCGGCAAGCCGTTGTCCACCCGGCCCAGCGCTGAAGAAGTGCTGGACGCCATCTCCGGCTTCGCCCCGGCCTTGGACCTGACCCTGCGGGATAAGCAGGCCGAGCTCAAGGCCAAGGGCTTGCCGTGGGAAGTCGCCAAGTCTTTCGACGGTGCGGCGGTGATCGCCCCGTTTGTTTCGAAGGACACCTTTGCCGACCTGGCGGACATCCCGGTTCGCCTGACCATCAATGGTGAAGTGCGCCAGGACGGCAACAGCAACCTGATGCTCAACCCCATCGTGCCGATGATCCAATACATGGCCGGTTGCTTCTCGCTGCAGGCCGGCGATGTGATTCTCACCGGCACCCCGGCGGGCGTCGGGCCGTTGAATGCAGGGGACGAACTGGTCCTGGAATTGCCAGGGGCAAGCCGCTTCGAGAGCAGCGTTCGCTAACGGCCAACCTGTACCATCACTCCTGTGGGAGCGAGCTTGCTCGCGATAGCGGTCTATCCGACACTTTAATGTTGGCTGACACACCGCTATCGCGAGCAAGCTCGCTCCCACATGGGGATAGGTGAAGGCCTGCTCTACCATTTACCGTTTTTTTCACATGCCATCCGGATAATTCCGGGGATCGCGGCATCTGAGCCTGCCAATCCCTCGTGCGAATTTCTGGAACGCATCCCCGATGGCCAAGACCCAAACCCTGCCCACTTCCGCCCGACGCGCTCGCTTTGGCTTGCCTTGGTATGCCTGGCTGTTGCTGGGAGCCGTCGCTGCCTACGGGCTGGCATTCGCAATGCACTGGGATGACCGAGGCCTGCTTTGGGTATCCGAACGCTTCGAAAGCCCGGCCCAGCGCCAGGAAAGTGTCTGGCTACCGGATTACCGCGCCGTGATCGACGCCAAGCCCCTGCCTGGCATGGAAAAAGACGAAGCCTCGGACGTGACCTACAACCCGCAGACCAAAACGCTGTTTGCGGTCATGGGCAAGAACCCGTTCCTGGCGGAACTGAGCCTGCAGGGCGACGTGCTGCGCAAAATGCCTTTGGTGGGCTGGAGTAATCCCGAAGGCGTGGCCTACATGGAAGACGGCCTGCTGGCCATCACGGATGAGCGAAAGCATACCCTGTCGATCGTGCAGGTCGATGCCCATACGCAAGCGCTGAATCGCAAGGACTTTCCTGAATACGATCTTGGCCCGTCCAAGAATCAGAACAAAGGGTTCGAGGCAGTCGTCTGGGATCCGCGTAACCAGCAACTGGTGCTGGGTGAAGAGCGACCACCCGCCCTGTTCACCTGGAAAAGCGATGGCAGCCAATCGCTCAAGGGCGACAAGCAGATCCATGTGAGCAACGAGCTGGATTTGCGCAACCTCTCGGCCCTGGCGATCGATCCTCGCACCGGCCATATGCTGGTATTGTCCGCCGACTCCCATCTGCTGCTGGAACTGGACGAAAAAGGTGATCAGGTCAGTTTCATGACGCTGCTGGGCGGCTTCAACGGCCTGAATGACACGATCCCGCGCGCCGAAGGTGTCACTGTCGATGAAGCAGGCAATATCTACTTGGTCAGCGAACCCAACCTGTTCTATCGTTTTGAAAAAACACGCTGATCGCGCGAACTCTGTAGGATAAATCGTCCTTCGCTGTAGGGTGTGGCACACAGCCATTAAGCTTCAGTTCAGGCAGTCGTGGTATTTCCAACCACCTGTTCTTATCCGAGCCCACACCACATGCGTCGACTCGCCCGCCCCAAGCCCCTTATTTTTGTGCTCTTGACGTTCGTGCTGGTTCTACTGATCACCGCAGGACAGTACCTGCGCCTGTTCGAGCGCGCCTGGTTCAACATCAATACCCTGTGGCATACCGGTAGCGAGCAGGCCATTGCCTTGGATAAATATCAGACCACGGTGCAAGCCCAGGTCATCGAAGGACTCGACGATGATGTGTCGGCGCTGACGTACGATCCGATCCGCAAGAGCTTGTTCACCGTGACCAATCAGAATGCCGAACTGATCGAGTTGTCGCTGGACGGCAAGGTCCTGCGGCGCATCGCCCTGATCGGCTTCGGCGACCCGGAAGCGGTGGAATTCATCAGTGAGAACATCTACGTCATCACTGATGAACGCCAGCAACGACTGATCAAGATTCATCTGGAAGAAGACACCCGGTTCCTCGACGCGGCCGACGCCGAGCAAATCACGCTTGGCGTACACATGAACGGCAACAAAGGTTTCGAAGGGTTGGCCTATGACTCGATCGGCAAGCGCCTGTTCGTTGCCAAGGAGCGCGACCCGATGCTGATTTATGAAGTACACGGTTTTCCCCACCACAACCCGGAAAAATCCTACGCAGTTCATGTGATCAATAACCCCAAGCGCGACGCCGGGTTGTTTGTCCGCGATCTCTCAAGTCTTCAATACGACGAACGCAGCGGCCACTTGCTGGCCCTGTCCGATGAGTCGCGGTTGATTATCGAGCTGGACATCGACGGACGACCGCTGAGCACGCTGTCGTTGAACAAGGGTCGCCATGGGCTGGAAAAAAACGTACCGCAGGCCGAAGGCCTGGCCATGGACGACGATGGCAACCTGTACGTGGTTAGCGAGCCGAATCTGTTCTACGTGTTCAAGAAGCCAGAGCCTTGAACCGCTTACTCTGATTCATCATAGAGCCCCTATGTGGGAGCGGGCTTGCTCGCGAAGGGGTATCAGACACAGACATGTCATCTGGCACACCGCCTTCGCGAGCAAGCCCGCTCCCACAGGGTTCGAGTTCACTTGATATATAACCAGTCCTGCGCTTACTCAGCCCGCAAGGTCTTCACCCCGTCAGCCGTCCCCAGCAACAGCACATCCGCCGGACGAGCAGCGAACAAGCCATTGGTGACCACACCGACGATGGCGTTGATCTGGCTTTCCAGTTCCACCGGATGGGTGATCTGCAGGTTGTGCACATCGAGGATGATGTTGCCGTTGTCGGTCAACACGCCCTCGCGATACACCGGGTCGCCGCCCAGCTTCACCAACTGGCGTGCCACGTGGCTGCGAGCCATCGGGATGACCTCCACCGGCAGCGGGAACGCGCCGAGCACCGGCACCAGCTTGCTGGCATCGGCGATGCAGATGAACGTCTTGGCGACGGCCGCGACGATTTTCTCACGGGTCAATGCCGCGCCGCCGCCCTTGATCAAGTTCAGGTGCGCGTCGCTTTCGTCGGCGCCATCGATGTAGAACTCCAGGTCGCTCACGGTGTTGAGCTCGTACACCGGGATGCCGTGGCCCTTGAGGCGTGCGGCGGTGGCTTCGGAGCTGGCGACCGCGCCATCGAACGCACCCTTGTGCTGCGCGAGCGCGTCGATGAAGCAATTGGCGGTAGAGCCGGTGCCCACCCCGACGATGCTCTTGTCATCCAGTTTCGGGAGGATGAGGTCGACAGCGGCCTGGGCCACGGCCTGTTTGAGTTGATCCTGGGTCATGCGGGCTCCGAAGGTGCCGAGAGGGAACGAAAGGCCGGCATTATAGGCGTAGAAACCGTGGCGAGGGAGCTTGCTCCCGCTTGAGTGCGAAGCGCTCATCGCTTTTTCTGGGGCCGCTGCGCGACCCAGCGGGAGCAAGCTCCCTCGCCACGGGGGCTTCTGCGCCCAAAGTGCCTTAATTCGTGTGGTCGCCCGGCCAAAAGCCGGGTTAGACTCCTTGGCCCTGCCCAACCCGCTCAGTGATGCTTCCGATGCTTGAACAGTACGTCAAAAAGATCCTCACCTCGCGCGTTTACGACGTTGCCGTGGAAACCCCGCTGCAGACCGCTCGCCAGCTCTCCGAGCGGCTGGGCAACGAGGTCTGGCTCAAGCGCGAAGACTTGCAACCGGTGTTCTCGTTCAAGATTCGCGGGGCCTACAACAAGCTGACCCAGCTCAGCGACGAAGAGCGCGCCCGCGGCGTGGTCACGGCGTCGGCGGGCAACCATGCCCAGGGCCTGGCGCTGGCCGCCAAGGTGCTGGGGGTGAAAGCCACCATCGTCATGCCCAAGACCACGCCGGAAATCAAGGTCGAAGGCGTGCGCTCCCGTGGCGGCAAAGTGGTGCTGCATGGCGACTCGTTCCCTGAAGCCCTGGCCTATTCGCTAAAGCTGGTGGACGAAAAGGGCTACGTCTACATCCACCCATACGACGATCCTCACACCATTGCCGGGCAGGGCACGGTGGCGATGGAAATCCTGCGCCAGCACCCGGGGCGCCTCGATGCGATTTTCGTCCCGGTGGGCGGTGGCGGGCTGATCGCAGGGATCGCGGCCTATGTGAAATACCTGCGTCCGGAGATCAAGATCATCGGCGTCGAGCCCGACGATTCCAACTGCCTGCAAGCGGCCATGGCCGCTGGCGAGCGCGTGGTCCTGCCCACCGTGGGCCTGTTCGCCGATGGCGTGGCCGTGGCGCAGATCGGCCAGCACACCTTTGATATCTGCAAACACTACGTGGATGAGGTCATCACCGTCAGCACTGACGAGATCTGCGCTGCGATCAAGGATATCTACGACGATACCCGCTCGATTACCGAACCTGCCGGCGCCCTGGGCGTTGCCGGGATCAAGAAATACGTCGAGACGCGCAGCATCAGCGGCCAGACCCTGGTGGCCATCGACTCCGGCGCCAACGTCAACTTCGACCGCCTGCGCCACGTGGCCGAGCGCGCCGAACTGGGTGAAGGCCGCGAAGCGATCATCGCCGTGACCATTCCCGAGAAGCCAGGCAGCTTCAAGGCTTTCTGCGAGGCCATCGGCAAACGCCAGATCACCGAATTCAACTACCGCTACAACACTGGCAGCGAAGCGCACATCTTCGTTGGCGTGCAGACGCACCCGGAAAACGACCCACGCAGCAAGCTGATCGCCAGCCTGACCGAGCAGGGTTTCCCGGTGCTGGACCTGACCGACAACGAACTGGCCAAGCTGCACATTCGCCACATGGTCGGTGGCCATGCGGCTCACGTCATTGACGAAGTGGTCCTGCGTTTCGAATTCCCGGAGCGTCCGGGGGCGCTGTTCAACTTCCTCAACAAGCTGGGCGGTCGTTGGAATATCTCGATGTTCCACTACCGCAACCATGGCGCGGCGGATGGCCGTGTCGTCGCCGGGCTGCAAGTACCCCATGATGAACGCCACCTGGTGCCGGCCGCCCTGGAAGAAATCGGTTATCCGTACTGGGATGAGAGCGACAATCCGGCCTATCAGCTGTTTCTTGGCTGAGAGGCTACGCTCAAGGACATCGGCTCAAGGAAAAACCCATGGAAACTCTGCTGACCTTGAAAGTGCTGCACGTCGCAGCCACGGTCGTTCTGCTGGCTTGCGGTGTGAGCCTGGCCGTCCTGGCCTGGCGCAAGCGCAGCGAGGGGCCGGCCTGCACGCTGCGGCGCCCATGGCTGTTCGCCTGGGGCGTGATGCTGCTCTGCATGCTGAGCATGCCGTTTACCGGCTGGTGGCTCGTCCATCTGGTGGGCTGGCCGCTGGGCCAAACCTGGCTGCTGGGCTCCAGCGTTATCTATACCGTGGCGGCGCTCAGCGTTTTCTGGCTGTTGGCACGGCTCAATCGTCAGCGAACGGCCAGCGGCGGTGGCGGCAAATTCACCTGGGCGTTGGCGATCATCAGTGGGATCGGTTTCCTGTCCATTGCCGCCTTGATGGGCGCCAAGCCGATCTAAGCGACAAGGATCGCCATGAAGATTTTGCTGGTGGGTGGCGGCGGCTTTATCGGCGGCAATCTGCTGCGAGCGCTGCACGGCGCCGGCCACTCGATCATCGCAACAAGCCGCCAGGCACGAGCATCGAGCTGGCCCGGAGTCGAATGGCTGGCGCTGGATCTCGGCTTGCTGGCGAGCGATCCCGGGCATTTTTCGTTCCCCGACGACGTCGACTTGCTGATCAACGCTGCCGGCCTGTTGAGCGTTGATACTCAAGCGCTGAGCCTGGTCCAGGATCACGGCGCCCGAGCGCTGTTCGACCAGGCCGCACGCCGGGGCGTACCGGTCCTGCAGATCTCCGCGCTGGGAGCGAGTGCCCAATCCGACGTGCCCTTTCTGAACAGCAAAGGCATGGCCGACGAATACTTGTCCGGCTTGAACAATGTTTCCGTTGTGCTGCGACCGTCGTTGGTGCTGGGACCGGGCGGCGCAAGCAGCGGTTGGCTGGCAGGACTTTCGCCTTGGCCGGTGATCCCCTTGCTGGATCTGAAAGCCCGTATTCAACCCGTGCACATCGATGACCTGGCCGGCGCAGTCCTCGCCCTCCTGCGGCACTGGCCAACCGAGTCGGTGGTGCTGCCATTGGTGGGGCCAGAGCCGATGACCCTGGCGCAGCTTATCGACCGTTTGCGAGCCGCCCAAGGTTGGCCGCCAGCGCGCTACCTGCGAGCGCCGACCTTGTTGACCGAAGTGGGCAGCCGGATGGGGGATCGGTTCGGCTGGCGCGCCCTGAACCGGCAAAGCGTGGCGCTGGCGCAACGGGACAACCTGGCTGACCCTGCGGTACTCGCTTCAGTCTGCGGCTATCGCGCCGCCCCGGTGCAAACCTGCCTGCATGAATGGCCGACGATCGCCCAAAGCAGCCTTCGGGCTATTCGTCCATTGATGTTCGCCGTACTGGCACTTATCTGGCTGGGAACCGCCGCGGTGTGCCTCGGCCCCGGCTACGACTGGGGCTTGCGCATCCTGGCCGAAGCCGGCGTCTACGGCACCTGGGCGAAGCTTGCGGTGGTCAGCGGCGCGCTGTGCGACGGTGCGCTGGGCGTGGGCATGTTGCTCCAGCGTTGGCGACGCCAGGCATTGCGGCTGCAGTTGGGATTGATGCTCGGCTACACGCTGTGCATCAGCTTTATCCTGCCGCACTATTGGTTCGACCCTTATGCGGCTGTCGCCAAGAACCTGGTGTTGATAGTCGCGACTTTATGGCTGCTTTGGACCGAACCCCGCCAATGAGCATTTACCTGCTACTGAAAACCCTGCACATCCTGTCTTCGACCGTCCTGTTCGGCCTGGGCGCCGGGTCTGCCTACTACGCGCTTCGGGCCTGGCGCAGCGGCAAGCTTGAAGTCATTGCCGTCACCTTCAGGCATCTGGTCTTCGCCGATTGGGCGTTCACCGCCACGACCGCCGTGTTCCAGCCACTGAGCGGCCTGGCCCTGGTGCACATCGCCGGCTGGCCATTGCAGCAGAGCTGGTTGATGTGGAGCATCGGCCTTTATTGCCTGGCGGGCGCCTGTTGGCTGCCGGTGGTCTGGTTGCAGATCCGCGTACACAAAATGGCCGAGCACGCCTTGCGGGACGGCACGCCCATGCCGATCAAAGCCGCCACTTACATGCGCTGGTGGTTTGCGCTGGGCTGGCCAGCGTTCCTGGCATTCATGGCGATTTTCTATTTGATGGTGGCCAAGCCCGCTTGAGGCCAGCCCACCTGACGATCTACGGTGGGCGCCGAAGCACTCAGTCCCGCAGGCTGATCACCGGCCAACCCCGCTTCTCGGCCTCGGCCCGCAGGTTCGGATCCGGATCCACCGCCACCGGATGCGTCACCGCTTCCAATAGCGGCAAGTCATTCATCGAGTCGCTATAGAAGTAGCTGTCCTCCAGCGAATAGCCGGTCTCCTCCAGCCAACGGTTCAGTCGGGTCACCTTGCCTTCGCGGAAACACGGGATATCGGTGCTGCGTCCGCTGTAGCGCCCGTCGATCATTTCGCATTCGGTGGCGATCAGGGTCTCGACCCCCAGGCGTTCAGCAATCGGGGCGGTGACGAAGCGGTTGGTGGCGGTGATGATCACCAGCTTATCGCCAGCGTCGCGGTGCTTTTTCAACAGTTCGATGGCTTGGGGCAACACGATCGGCTCGATGCAGTCGCGCATGTAGTCAAGATGCCACTGCGCCAGTACTTCCATCTCGGTGCGGCCGAGGATTTCCAGGCAGAAGTTCAGGTATTCGGCATTGTCGAGCTTGCCGGCCAGGTAGTCCTGGTAGAACGCGTCGTTGCGCGCCTTGTATGTAACAGCGTCGAGGAACCCGCGCTCACACAGGTAATCGCCCCAGGCGTGGTCGCTGTCGCCGCCCAACAGCGTATTGTCCAAGTCGAATAAAGCCAGCCGCATTGCAGTTACTCGCTGAAAATTCTGAAGAAAGGCGTCCAGAATACGGACTTTTCACAAGAGTGCACATAAGCTAGGGACGCTCGTTGCTGCTTTCACAACCTTTGTGGAACAATGCGGCGACATGCGTTTGCGAGGTTGTTGCCGTGATCGATCCCGATGGTTTCCGTCCCAATGTGGGGATCATTCTTACGAATGATGCTGGGCAGGTGCTATGGGCACGCCGTATCAATCAAGACGCCTGGCAGTTTCCCCAGGGTGGGATCAATCCCCAGGAGACGCCGGAAGAGGCCTTGTACCGCGAATTGAATGAAGAAGTCGGGCTGGAGCGAGAGGATGTTGAGATACTCGCCTGCACCCGAGGCTGGTTGCGCTATCGTTTGCCGCAACGCCTGGTCAGGACGCACAGCCAGCCGCTGTGCATCGGCCAGAAGCAGAAATGGTTTCTCCTGCGCCTGATCTCCAACGAGCAGCGGGTGCGGATGGATTTGACCGGTAAACCGGAGTTCGATGGCTGGCGCTGGGTCAGCTATTGGTATCCGTTGGGCCAGGTGGTGACATTCAAGCGCGAGGTGTATCGACGCGCCCTTAAAGAGCTTGCCCCGCGCCTGCTGACGCGCGACTGACGACGGAGTTCGACCCCGAGCCATGCTCAATACGCTGCGCAAGATCGTCCAGGAAGTTAACTCCGCCAAGGATCTCAAGGCGGCGTTGGGGATTATTGTGTTGCGCGTCAAAGAGGCCATGGGCAGCCAAGTCTGCTCGGTCTACCTGCTTGATCCCGAGACCAACCGTTTCGTGCTGATGGCCACCGAGGGCTTGAACAAGCGCTCCATCGGCAAGGTCAGCATGGCCCCCAATGAAGGCCTGGTCGGCCTGGTCGGCACGCGCGAAGAACCCCTGAACCTCGAAAACGCCGCGGATCACCCGCGCTACCGCTACTTTGCCGAAACGGGCGAAGAGCGCTACGCCTCGTTCCTTGGCGCACCGATCATTCACCACCGCCGCGTCGTCGGCGTGTTGGTCATCCAGCAAAAAGAGCGCCGCCAGTTCGACGAAGGTGAAGAAGCCTTCCTCGTGACCATGAGCGCGCAACTGGCCGGGGTTATCGCCCACGCCGAGGCCACTGGCTCGATCAGCGGCCTGGGTCGCCAGGGCAAGGGCATCCAGGAAGCCAAGTTCGTCGGCGTGCCGGGTTCACCGGGCGCGGCGGTGGGCACGGCGGTGGTCATGTTGCCGCCCGCCGACCTCGACGTGGTGCCGGACAAGGCCATCAGCGACATCGACGCCGAGCTGGGGTTGTTCAAGACCGCCATCGAAGGCGTGCGGGCCGACATGCGCGCCTTGTCGGCGAAGCTGGCGACGCAGTTGCGCCCGGAAGAACGGGCACTGTTCGACGTCTACCTGATGATGCTCGACGATGCCTCCCTGGGCAGCGAAGTCACCACGGTCATCAAGACCGGCCAATGGGCCCAGGGCGCGCTGCGCCAGGTGGTGACCGACCACGTCAACCGTTTCGAACTGATGGACGACGCCTACCTGCGCGAGCGCGCCTCGGACGTCAAGGACCTTGGCCGCCGACTGCTGGCCTACTTGCAGCAAGAGCGCCAGCAGACCCTGGTCTACCCCGACAACACCATCCTGGTCAGTGAAGAGCTGACCCCGGCCATGCTCGGCGAAGTCCCCGAAGGCAAGCTGGCGGGGCTGGTCTCGGTATTGGGCTCGGGCAACTCCCACGTGGCGATCCTGGCCCGGGCCATGGGCATCCCGACGGTGATGGGCCTGGTGGACCTGCCGTACTCGAAGGTCGACGGCATCCAGATGATCGTCGATGGCTACCATGGCGAGGTCTACACCAACCCCAGCGATGTGCTGCGCAAGCAGTTCGCCGATGTGGTGGAGGAAGAAAAGCAACTGTCCCTGGGCCTCGATGCGCTGCGGGACCTGCCGTGCGTGACCCTCGACGGCCACCGCATGCCGCTGTGGGTCAACACCGGCCTGCTGGCCGACGTGGCCCGGGCGCAGAAGCGTGGCGCCGAAGGCGTAGGCCTTTACCGCACCGAAGTGCCATTCATGATCAACCAGCGCTTCCCCAGCGAAAAGGAACAGCTGGCGATCTACCGCGAGCAACTGGCCGCGTTCCATCCGCAACCGGTCACCATGCGCAGCCTGGACATCGGCGGCGACAAGTCCCTGTCCTATTTCCCGATCAAGGAAGACAACCCCTTCCTTGGCTGGCGCGGCATTCGCGTGACGCTCGACCATCCGGAGATCTTCCTGGTCCAAGCCCGCGCCATGCTCAAGGCCAGCGAAGGCTTGAATAACCTGCGCATCCTGTTGCCGATGATTTCCGGCACCCATGAACTGGAAGAAGCCCTGCACCTGATCCACCGGGCCTGGGGCGAAGTGCGCGATGAAGGCACCGACGTGCCGATGCCGCCAGTCGGGGTGATGATCGAAATTCCGGCAGCGGTGTACCAGACCAAGGAACTGGCGCGGCAGGTGGACTTCCTCTCGGTAGGGTCCAACGACCTGACCCAGTACTTGCTCGCCGTGGACCGCAACAATCCACGGGTGGCCGACCTCTACGATTACCTCCACCCGGCGGTGCTGCAAGCCTTGCAGACCGTGGTGCGCGACGCCCATGCCGAAGGCAAGCCGGTGAGCATCTGCGGCGAAATGGCCGGTGACCCGGCGGCGGCGGTGCTGCTCATGGCGATGGGTTTCGACAGCCTGTCGATGAACGCCACCAACCTGCCGAAAGTGAAATGGATGCTGCGCCAGATCAACCTCAGCAAGGCCCAGGAACTGCTGGCGGAGCTGATGACCATCGACAATCCGCAGGTGATTCATAGTTCCTTGCAGTTGGCGCTGAAGAACCTTGGGCTGGCGCGGATGATCAATCCGGCGTCGAGCAAGACGCTCTAAATCCTGCGGCGAGCATTTGTGGCGAGGGAGCTTGCTCCCGCTGGCGGGCGAAGCCCGCCCAAAAGCTTTGGGGCTACTTCGTAGCCCAGCGGGAGCAAGCTCCCTCGCCACGGGATATCGTCGGCATTAAACGAGCAGCTCCACCTCCCCCAAATGCCCCCCATGGGGCCCGAAACTGCGCTCGACCATCTGCCGCGTCCCATCGGCATGGACGATCAGCGCCGTACTCGCCCGCGTTCCGTAGGCCGGGCTGGCAATAAACACACTCGACAGCAGCATCTCCGTCGCCAACCCCACCCCCGTGTCCGGCAGTTCAGCCACTGGCGCAGGTTGCGGGTCGTTCAACAGCGCCAGCAAGGCCTGGGGCTGCGGATCGTCCAGCACTTCGCTCAATGCCGTTCGAGCCTTGAGCAACTTTGGCCAGGGCGTGTTCAGCCCGGCGTTGGACACGCCGTAGACCCCTTCGGCCAACTGTTGCGGCCGGGTATCGCGGGCGTTGTAGTGCCAAAGCTCCGTACCGTCGCCAAGCAGCAGGTTAAAACCACCGTACTCGCCGGCACGTGGCACCACTTCGCTTAGGTAATCAGTAATCGACAGAGTCCCGGCCAGGAACCGCGCCACCAGCTCGCCGCGGGACTTGAAGGCCGGCAACTGGCCCGGGTCGCGGATGTTTGTCAGGGCCGCAAAGCGACCGTCGTCGCCCACACCAAGCCAGGTGCCGCCAGCCTCCAGGTCACGACCGGCGTGGACATGGGGCGCGTCAGGCCACTGGGCCAGGGGCAAGGTCGGGCGCGCATAGAACTCGTCGCGGTTGGCCGCCACGATCAGCGGCTGGGCGTGGCCAGGGCGCCAGGCAAATACGATCAGGCACATCAGGTTGTCCTGTTATGGGATAAAACCGAGCAGCGCTTTTGTGGCGAGGGGATTTATCCCCGTTGGGCTGCGCAGCGGCCCCAAGCTCCGGCAACTCGGTATATCAGTTGACCAAATTGAAGGTCCAGGGGCTACTTCGTAGCCCAGCGGGGATAAATCCCCTCGCCACAGGGACAGCGATCTTTGCCACTCTACTCATACATTGCCCCGGCATCCATCGCCTTCAGTGGAGCCAGATGCCCTCGATCCGTTACCATGCCGCTCTTATTTGCGATGGTCGAGGCGACGCTGGTGGAATTTTTGCTCTATCTGCTGCTCGGCGCCTGCGCCGGCGTGCTGGCCGGGCTGTTCGGCGTGGGGGGCGGAATGATCATCGTCCCGGTGCTGGTGTTCAGTTTCACCTTGCAGGGTTTCGATCCGCAGGTGTTGACGCACCTGGCCGTCGGTACCTCCCTGGCGTCGATCATCTTCACGTCGGTCAACGCCGTGCGCGAACATCATCGCAAAGGCGCGGTGCGCTGGCTGATCTTCGCCTGGATGACCGTCGGGATCCTGATCGGCGCCGGTTTCGGCGCGCTTACCGCCGAAGCCATTTCCGGCCCGCACCTGCAAAAAATCATCGGTGTGTTCGCCATGCTCGTCGCTGCGCAACTGGCCCTGGACTTCAAGCCCAAGGCCAGCCGCACGGTGCCGGGCAAGGTCGGGCTGACCCTGGCCGGCACGGTCGTTGGCTGGGCCTCGGCGATTTTCGGCATCGGCGGCGGTTCGCTGACCGTGCCATTCCTGACCTGGCGCAGCGTACCGATGCAACAAGCGGTGGCGACTTCCTCGGCCTGCGGGCTGCCGATCGCCCTGGTCAGTGCGCTAAGTTTCATGATTCTGGGGTGGCACGATCCGCTGTTACCGCCCCATAGTCTCGGTTTTGTGTATCTGCCTGCCCTGCTGGGGATCGCCCTGACGAGCATGGTCTTCGCCCGCGTCGGCGCGCGGCTGGCCCATCGCCTGTCACCGCGCTTGCTCAAACGGTTGTTCGCCGCTTTGCTGTTCAGCGTGGGCTTGAGTTTCCTGCTCTGACGCAATCCTGGCTTAATCCCGAGGTGGCAGCGTCGCCCGGGTATTTTTGACGTTTACGAGGAATATCAATGCTGCCTTACCCGCAGATCGATCCGGTGGCCCTGGCCATCGGCCCGCTGAAAATCCACTGGTACGGCCTGATGTACCTGATCGGCATCGGCGGTGCCTGGCTGCTGGCGTCGCGCCGGCTCAACCGCTTCGACCCGACCTGGAACAAGGAAAAGCTCTCCGACCTGGTGTTCTGGCTGTCCATGGGCGTGATCGTCGGCGGACGCCTGGGCTATGTGCTGTTCTACGACCTGAGCGCCTACCTGGCCAACCCGACGCTGATTTTCGAAGTCTGGAAGGGCGGCATGTCGTTCCACGGCGGGTTCATCGGCGTGATGCTGGCGGCGTTGTGGTTCGGCAAGCGCAACAACAAGTCGTTTTTCGAACTGATGGACTTCGTCGCGCCGATGGTGCCGATCGGCCTGGGCGCCGGGCGCATCGGCAACTTCATCAATGCCGAATTGTGGGGCAAGCCGACCGACGTGCCGTGGGCGATGATCTTCCCGCCGTTCAGCGACCCGGCGCAGCTGCCGCGCCACCCGTCGCAGCTCTATCAATTCGCCCTCGAAGGCGTGGCACTCTTCCTGATTCTCTGGCTGTTCTCGCGCAAGCCGCGGCCAACCATGGCGGTGTCCGGCATGTTCGCCCTGTTCTATGGCATCTTCCGCTTCATCGTCGAATTCGTCCGCGTCCCCGATGCCCAACTCGGCTATCTGGCGTGGAACTGGCTGACCATGGGCCAGGTGCTGTGCCTGCCGATGATCATCGGTGGCCTCGCGCTGATCTGGCTGGCCTATCGTCGCGCGCCGGCTGCCGCCGCCAAAGTTTAAAATTCGAACCCCGGGGCGCAGGCCCCGGGTTCAAGGACACAGGTAACCCATGAAGCAATATCTCGATCTGGTGGCCCACGTCATCAAGAACGGCACCAAGCAAGCCAACCGCACCGGCGTGAACACCATCAGTTTCCCCGGCGCCATGCTGCGCTACGACTTGAAGGAAGGCTTCCCCGCCATCACCACCCGCAAGATGGCCTTCAAGTCGGCCATCGGCGAAATGTGCGGTTTCCTGCGTGGCGTGAACAATGCCGCTGAATTTCGCGCCTTGGGCTGCAAGGTCTGGGACCAGAACGCCAACGAAAATGCGCAGTGGCTGGCCAACCCGTTCCGCCAGGGTGAAGACGACCTGGGCGAGATCTACGGCGTGCAGTGGCGCAAGTGGCCGGCCTACAAGCAAATCCCCCTGAACAACCAGGCGGCCATCGAGCAGACGCTGGCCCAGGGTTACCGGCAGATCGCCGAGGGCGAGGAAAACGGCCAAGCCTACGTGGTGCTGTACAAGGCCATCGACCAGGTTCGCCAGTGCGTCGACACCATCATCAAGGACCCGGGCAGCCGTCGCATCCTGTTCCATGGCTGGAACTGCGCCCAGCTCGATGAAATGGCCCTGCCGCCGTGCCATCTGCTCTACCAGTTCCACCCGAATGTCGAGACCCGGGAAATTTCCCTGACCCTCTACATCCGCTCCAACGACCTGGGCCTGGGCACGCCGTTCAACCTCACCGAAGGCGCCGCGCTGCTGAGCCTGATCGGCCGCCTGACCGGCTACACGCCGCGCTGGTTCACCTATTTCATCGGCGACGCCCACGTCTACGAAAACCACTTGGACATGCTCAACGAACAGCTCACCCGCGAGCCGTTCCCGATGCCAAAGCTGGTGATTTCCGAGCGAGTGCCGGAGTTTGCCAAGACCGGTGTTTATCAGCCGGAGTGGCTGGAGCAAGTGGAGCCGGGCGACTTCTCCCTCGAAGGCTACCAGCACCACGCGCCGATGACCGCGCCGATGGCGGTCTGAGCCACCCCGCCTCTCCCTTGTGGGAGCGAGCTTGCTCGCGATAGGGCCATTACATTCAACATCAATGTTGACTGATAGGTTGCTATCGCGAGCAAGCTCGCTCCCACATTAGATCTCCGTGTGCTTCAAGATCAGTTCAATGTCCATGACTCCTGCCCACATGTGAATGCTCCACCTCCGGCGCCACCGCCCCGCTCACCTCCAACCGCTGCAAGATCCCGCATTGATCAAGATCCGGCCCTTCGCCACAGCGATGGCGCAGGTCGATCAGTTGCGCCTGCAAGGCCATCAGGCCATCGATGCGCGCCTTGACGTGGTCGATGTGCTCGTCGATCAGGGCGTTGACGCTCTCGCACTGATCCTGGGGACTGTCGCGCAAGGCCAGGAGGCTGCGGATTTCTTCGAGGGTCATGTCCAGGGTGCGGCAGTTGCGGATGAACGTCAGCCGCTCGGCGTGGGCTTGGGTATAAACGCGATAATTACCGTCGCTGCGGGCCGGTTCCGGCAGCAGGCCTTCGCGCTCGTAGTAGCGGATGGTCTCGACCTGGCAGTCGGTGATTTTCGCCAGTTCTCCGATCTTCATGGTGTGGCCTCCGAAAATAGGTGCTTGACCCTATAGTGGCTACAGGGTCTTTACTGCGCAACAGGCACTTTTTACGGACATCATCCGATGAGCGATTCCCTTCACATCCACAAACCCGACCACGGCCACGCCCATGGGCACTCCTGCTGCGCCTCGAAAGCGGCACCGTCGGTGGTCAGCCTCGGCAAAACGCCGACGGACGGTGCGCGGCTGAGCAGTTTTCGCATCGAAGCCATGGACTGCCCCACCGAGCAGACGCTGATCCAGAACAAACTCGGCAAGCTCGAAGGCGTGCAGCAGCTGGAATTCAACCTGATCAACCGCGTGCTGGGCGTGACCCATGATTTGCCCAGCGATGCCCCCATCATCAAGGCCATCAAATCCCTCGGGATGCAGGCGGAGCCACTGGCGGCCGGCCAGGAAAAGCCGACCAATAACTTGCCTGCCCCAGCGAAGCCCTGGTGGCCACTGGCGTTGTCCGGCGTCACGGCACCGGCTGCCGAGGTGATTCACTTCACCAACGCCGCGCCGAACTGGGTGGTCGCGTTGGTTGCATTGGTCTCGATTCTCAGCGGCGGCCTCGGCACGTACAAGAAGGGCTGGATTGCCCTGAAAAACTTCAACCTGAACATCAACGCCTTGATGAGCATCGCGGTGACCGGCGCCGTGCTGATCGGCCAATGGCCGGAGGCGGCGATGGTGATGTTCCTGTTCACCGTGGCCGAACTGATCGAAGCCAAATCCCTCGATCGCGCACGCAACGCCATCAGCGGCCTGATGCAAATGGCGCCGGAACAAGCCACGGTGCAACAGGCCGATGGCACGTGGCAGGTAGAGGACGTGAAGACCATTGCCCTCGGTGCCAGGGTACGGCTTCGTCCTGGCGAACGGGTTGGGCTGGACGGTGACGTGGTCGCCGGGCGCTCGACCATTGACCAGGCGCCCATCACCGGTGAGAGCCTGCCGGTGGAAAAAACCGTGGGCGATAAAGTCTTCGCCGGCACCATCAACCAGGCCGGCGAACTGGAATACACGGTCACCGCCGCTGCCGATCAATCGACCCTGGCGCGAATCATCCACGCTGTGGAACAGGCCCAAGGTTCCAGGGCGCCTACCCAGCGCTTCGTCGATCAATTCTCGAAAGTCTACACCCCGGCGGTGTTTGCCCTGGCCCTGGCCGTGGCGATCATCCCACCGCTGTTCATGGGCGCGAGCTGGTTCGACTGGATCTATCGCGCGCTGGTCCTGCTGGTGGTCGCCTGTCCTTGCGCGCTGGTGATTTCCACCCCGGTGACCATCGTCAGCGGCCTGGCAGCAGCGGCGCGCAAAGGCATATTGGTCAAGGGTGGCGTCTATCTTGAAGGCGGCCACAAGCTCGATTACCTGGCCCTGGACAAGACCGGAACCATCACCCACGGCAAGCCGGTACAGACCGATTACGTGCTGCTGGACCCGACCACGGAAGCCACCGTCCCAGCCTTGGCCGCCAGCCTCGCGGCACGCTCGGACCACCCGGTTTCCCGGGCGATTGCCGAGGCGGCTGTGGATAAACAACTGGCGCAGCATGCTGTGGATAACTTCGCCGCGCTGGCCGGGCGCGGTGTTCGTGGCGACATCGGCGGCCAGACCTATCACTTGGGCAATCACCGCCTCGTGGAAGATCTCGACCTGTGTTCCCCGGAACTGGAAGAGCAACTCTTCGCCCTGGAAAAGCAAGGCAAGTCCGTGGTGCTGCTGCTCGACCGCACAAAGCCCTTGGCGCTGTTTGCCGTCGCCGACACCGTGAAGGATTCCAGCCGCGAAGCCATCCGGCAATTGCACGGACTGGGTATCAAGACATTGATGCTGACGGGCGACAACGCCCACACCGCCGAGGCGATTGCCCGGCAGGTCGGCATCGATCAGGCCCGTGGCGACCTGCTGCCGGAGGACAAGCTGCACGCCATCGAAAATCTGTATGCCCAAGGCCACCGGGTCGGCATGGTCGGCGACGGCATCAACGACGCCCCGGCGCTCGCCCGCTCGGAAATCGGTTTCGCCATGGCGGCGGCCGGCACCGACACGGCCATCGAAACCGCCGACGTTGCCTTGATGGATGACGATCTGCGCAAGATTCCGGCGTTCATCCGGCTGTCGCGGCAGACCTCGAGCATTCTCAAGCAGAACATCGCCCTGGCGTTGGTTATCAAGGCGGTTTTCCTCGGCGTGACCTTCGCCGGGCTGGCGACCATGTGGATGGCGGTGTTTGCCGACATGGGGGTGAGTTTGCTGGTGGTGTTCAATGGGTTGCGGTTGTTGCGCAAGTAAAAATTGCGCGCTGCCGAGACCAGACACCTAACTGTGGCGAGGGGATTTATCCCCGCTGGGCTGCGAAGCAGCCCCAAAAGGCTGCAAACCCGGTGTATCAGGTTGAATGAGGTTGTTTTCCTTGGGGCTGCGGTGCAGCCCAGCGGGGATAAATCCCCTCGCCACATGGGACATGTTCTCGGCCGTTTCAATCACGCTTCGGCTCGCGGATCTTGTACCAGGCCACGTACAGCGCCGGCAGGAACAACAGCGTCAGCAACGTGGCGACAATGATTCCGCCGATCATCGCGTAGGCCATCGGTCCCCAGAACACTTCGCGGGCAATCGGGATCATCCCCAGGCTCGCCGCAGCCGCCGTCAGCAGGATCGGCCGGCGTCGGTGTTCGGTGGCTTCCACCACCGCGTCCCAGGGTTCGTAGCCGTCACGCTCATACTCGTCGATCTGGGTCACCAGGATCACCGAGTTACGAATGATGATGCCAATCAGCGCAAGGATGCCAAGGATCGCCACGAAGCCCATGGGCGTGCCCGTCGGCACCAGCGCCAGCACCACGCCGATCAGGCCCAACGGCGCGACGCTCGCCACCAGGAACAGCTTCTGCACGCTGTGCAGTTGGATCATCAGGAACGTCGCCATCAAGAACAGCATCAGCGGTACCACGCTGGCGATAGGTCCTTGGGCCTTGCTGCTTTCTTCCACCGTACCGCCAGTCGCGATCTTGTAGCCCACCGGCAACTTGGCGGCGAACTTGTCGATGTCCGGTTGCAACTGCCTCACCAGGTCCGTGGGCTGGATTTCATCGCGCACGGCGGCCTTGATGGTGATGGTCGGCTTGCGGTCGCGACGCCACACCAGCGGCTGCTCCAGCTCATAACGCACCGTGGCGAAGGCCAGCAGCGGAATCGACGTGCCGCCCGGGGTGACGATCTGCAGGTTCTGCAGGGTTTCCGGCGAACCACGCTCGGCGTCTTCGGCGCGCCCTACCACGTCGATCAGGTAGATATCGTCGTTGACCTGGGTCACCGGCGAGCCGCTGACGATGCTGTTCATCAGCCGGGCCACGTCGTCCGAAGAGAGCCCCAACTGCCGCGCCTTGTCCTGGGCGATGTCGATGCGCAGCACCTTGCCCGGCTCGTTCCAGTCGTAGATGATTTCGCCGATGTGCGAGTTCTTGTCCAGCTCGGTGGCCAACTCGATCGCATGCTTGCGCACCTGGTCGATGTCCTTGCCGCTGACCCGATACTGGATCGGCCGCCCTACCGGCGGGCCCATTTCCAGCGCCTGCACGTAGCTGCCGATGCCGACGAAATCTTCCCGCAGGCGTTTTTGCAGGCGTTCGGTCAGGGCCGCGCGCGACTCCAGGCCCTTGCTGACAATCACCAGTTGCGCGTAGTACGGGTTCTGCAACTGTTGGTCCAGCGGCAGATAGAAACGAATGGCGCCTTCGCCGATGTAAGTGCTCCAGCGCGCGATGTCCGGGTCATCCTTGAGGGTCGCTTCCAGGCGGTCGACCGCTTTGCGCGTCTCGTCCATCGAGGCGTTTTGCGGCAGGTTGAGGTCCACCAGGATCTCCGGGCGGTCCGAAGACGGGAAGAACTGGTTCTGCACGAAGCGCATGCAAAACACCGCCAACGCGAACAGCAGCACCGTGATCCCGATGGCCCACCAGCGATTGCGCATCGCCCACAGCAGGCCGCCATTGAACGCCCGGCCGATCCGCCCCGGCTCGGCGCTGTGGGGTTTGATGTCAGTGCTGAGGATGTGCACGCCGATCACCGGGGCAAACAACACCGCGACGATCCACGACACCAGCATCGCCACGGCAATCACCGCGAACAGGGTGAAGGTGTATTCGCCCGCCGAACTGGCGTTCAGGCCGATGGGCACGAAACCGGCCACGGTCACCAGGGTCCCGGTGAGCATGGGAAAGGCGGTCGAGGTGTAGGCGAACGTGGCGGCCTGGTCCTTGCTGTCGCCCTTTTCCAAACGGGTCACCATCATTTCCACGGTGATCATCGCGTCGTCCACCAGCAGCCCGAGGGCGATGATCAGCGCGCCGAGGGAGATCCGCTGCATGGTGATGCCGCTGTATTCCATGAACACGAATACCATCGCCAACACCAACGGAATCGAGCACGCCACCACCAGCCCGGCCCGGATGCCGAGGCTGATGAAACTGACGACGAGCACGATAATCACCGCCTCGAACAGCGCGCTGGTGAAACCGCCGACAGCCTCCTCCACCACCTCGGCCTGGTCCGACACCGTATGCACGCCGACGCCCACCGGGAGGTCGGCGGTCAGTTCGTTCATGCGTGCGTGCAGCGCCTTGCCGAATTCCTGGATGTTGCCGCCCTTCTTCATGGCGATGGCCAAGCCAATGGCCGGCGTGCCATTGAAGCGGAACATCGGTGTGGCGGGGTCGACATAACCACGGCGGATATCGGCGATGTCAGCCAGTCGATAGAAGCGATCGTTGAGTCGCAGATTGACGCTGGCCAGGTCCTTTTCCGACTGGAACTGCCCCGACGTGCGCACGGAAATCCGCTCCGGCCCGGCGTCGATTACCCCGGCCGGGGTGACGGCGTTCTGCGATTGCAGGCTCTGCACCACCTGGCGTTGATCGATGCCCAGGGCCGCGAGTTTGCGCGTGGAGAAGTTCAGGTACAGCACTTCGTCCTGCTCGCCGACCATCTCCACCTTGCCCAGGCCAGGCACGTCGCGAATCTCGGCGCGCACTTGCTCCACGTAATCGCGCAACTGACGCATCGACAGGCCGTCGCCGGTGAAGGCGTACACCGAGCCATAGACGTCGCCGAACTCATCGTTGAATCCCGGACCTTGCAGGCCTTCGGGGAAATCGCCGCGGATGTCGTTGATCTTCTTGCGGACCTGGTACCAGATCTCCGGGATTTCCTTGGCGCCCGTGGTATCGCGCAGGTACACGAACACCGTGGACTCACCGGGCCGGGTGTAGCTCTTCACATAATCGAGGGAATCGAGCTCCTCGAGTTTTTTCTCGATGCGGTCCGTGACCTGCTTGAGCGTTTCTTCCTGGGTCGCGCCAGGCCAGCGGGTCTGGATGACCATGGTCTTGATGGTGAACGACGGATCCTCCTCGCGGCCCAGGTTCATGTAGGAGAACACGCCCATCAGCAGCGCGACGAACATCAGGTACCAGACGAATGACTGATGCCGCAGGGCCCATTCCGATAAGTTGAAAGGCCCTTTCATCGTGCGTCCTCGTCGAGTTTCACTTTTTGCCCCGGCTGGAGACTGTTCACGCCAGCGCTGACCACGCGGTCGCCGGGCTTGATGCCGTTGGCCACCAACACCGAGTCGTCCGACCGTTCGAGCACCTGTACGTCCCGGGGCGAAACCGTCTGGTCCTGCGGGTTGACCAGCCAGATTCGCGTCTTGCCATCCACTTCCTGCAGCGCACTGAGCGGCAACTCGATGCGCGGCTCGATGGCCGAGCTCAGGGTCACGCTGATGGCCGTGCCCAGGCGAAATCCTGGCGGTGTATCGGTCAGGGTCAGGCGTGCGCGGCGCGTGCGGGTGGCGCTTTGCGCCTGGGGTTCGATCTCGCGCACGATGGCCGTGGTGCGGGTCGCCGGGTCGAGTTGCGCGGCGACTTCGAACACCACGTCCTCCGGCAGGCGTTCGGCCAACCCGGCAGGCAAGTCGATCACCGCTTCCTTGATGTCCGGACGGGCCAGTGTCACCACCTGCTGGCCGGCGGTCACCACTTGCCCGGCCTCGGCAGTCCAAGCCGTGACGACGGCGTCATGATCGGTGTGCAGTTCGCTGTAGTTGAGCTGGTCACGGGCCTGCTCAACCGAGGCCCGCGCCTGCTCCAGGGATGCTGCGGTGGTTTTCAGATCGGTCTGGGCGACGTCCAGTTGCGCCTGGGCACCGACGCCACGGTCGAACAATTGTTGCTGGCGACGGGCGTTGGCCTGGGCATTGATGTACTGCGCCTGGATCCGCGCGAGGTCGCCCTGGGCGGCGCGCAACTGGTTCTGCTGGTCGGTGGGGTCGAGGGTCGCGAGCAGGTCGCCCTTCTTCACCTCGGCACCGACATCGACGTTGCGGCTGGCAATACGGCCCGGCACCCGGAACCCCACGTTGGTTTCGTAGCGGGCCTGGATATTCCCGGCGAAGCGTCCGAGGGCCTGCTGGTCGAGGGCCCGAACCTCGATGGACAACACCGGTCTGATCGGCTCCGGCGGCGCTTCTTCTTTCGAACAGGCGGCCAGCAGCAGGCCGGCCGAAACCATCCACAGGCGCTTCATGGCTGGGCTCCTGTCGGGGCTTTGTCGTAGTTGTTTTCAGCGATCTCGACGCGCACGCCAGGATGGAGCAATTGCCCGCCGGCAATGATGATCTTCTCGCCGCCCTTGAGCCCGTCACTGATGATGACCTTGCCGGTCAAATAGCGGCCGACCGTGACCGTCTGCAACTGCGCCTTGCCCTCGCCGTCCACCAACCACACAGCCGGCTCGCTTAGGTTCTTCGTCAGTGCCGACCAAGGCAATTCCACGGCGGTCTTGCCGGCGGATTTGGCCGTGGCGCTGACCACCGACCCCAAGCGCATGCCTTCAGGCAAGTCGTTGAGCGTGACCTTGACCTGCACGGTACCGGTCTCGGCGGACACCGCTGGGGTAATCTCGCGCACCGTGCCGGTGGTCTTGATGGCCGGGTTGTCCAGCAGGCTGATGGTGATCTGCGGGTCCGAGGGCGGTTCGCGCAACAGTGATTCATAGATGTTGAACACCGCGTCACGCTCACCGTCACGGGCCAGGCTGAAAATCGGCTCCGTGGCCTGGACCACCTGGCCGACTTCGGCCTGGCGCGCCGTGATGATGCCGGGCGCCTCGGCAATGAGCGCGGTATAACTGAGCTGTTCGCGGGCGTTGGCCAGTTGGGCCTGGGCCGCCGTCAACGCGCTCTGGCTACTGCGCAATTGCGCCTGGGCCGTGTCGTATTCGCTCTGGCTGGTGTAGCCCTTGGGCAAGAGTTTCTGCTGGCGAACGAAGGCCGCCGCGCTCTGCTTGACCCGCGCCTGTTCGGCGGCCACCTGGGCTTCGGCGGAATCGACGTTGGTCTGCAAGTCGCGAGGATCGAGCCGGGCCAGCACTTGCCGGGCCGAGACCCGGTCGCCGACGTCGACTTTGCGCTCGACGATCTTGCCGCCCACACGAAACGACAGATCGGTTTGCACCCGGGCCTGGACATCGCCGGTCAGCGTGACCGAGGCCGCGTACTCGCTGGGTGTGGCTTGCTGTATGAACACCCGGGGCAAGGCTTTTTCCTCGGGTTTCTTGTCACCACACCCCGTCAACAACGCACACACGCCCAAGCCAACAATCAATTTGATTCCAGGACCAGTCATGCAGACTCCTTTGCGTTGTACCGAAGTACCAGTGACGATACGACTGTGAGCTTAGAACAGGGTTCACCGAATGCACGGCAATCGGGCAGACTCGTCTCAGACATCCATGCACGAAGGGAATTCGCATGCTCAAGACCCTGGCAGTGGCCAACTACCGATCCATCAATAAACTGGTCATTCCACTGGGTCGGCTGAACCTGATCACCGGCCCCAACGGCAGCGGCAAATCCAATTTGTATCGCGCCCTTCGGCTGCTGGCGGAAACGGCACAAGGCGGTGTGGTCAATGCGCTTGCCAGGGAAGGAGGCCTGGACTCGACTTTCTGGGCCGGCCCGGAAGAAATCAGCCGGCGCATGCGCAACGGCGAAGTACCTGTCCAGGCGACTGTGCGTCAGGGCACCAAGCGCCTGCGCCTGGGATTCGCCGCTGAAGACTTCAGCTATTCGATCGCCCTGGGCCTGCCGGAGCCCAGTCGCTCGGCTTTCTCCCTGGACCCGGAGATCAAGCGTGAATGCATCTGGGCCGGCCCGATGTTTCGACCGGCCAGCCTGCTGGTGGACCGCAACGGGCCGATGGTCCGTGCCCGCGAGGGGCGCTCCTGGGATGTCCTGTCCCAGCACACCCAGACCTTCGACAGCCTGTTCGACCAGGTCGGCAGCCTGCGTGCCTCGCCGGAGGTGCTGCAAATGCGCGAGTTCATCCGCCGCTGGCGCTTCTACGATCACTTTCGCAGCGACGCCGACGCCCCGGTGCGCCAACCGCAACTGGGCACCCGCACGCCGGTGTTGCACCACGATGGCCGCGACCTCGCCGCCGCGCTGCAGACGATCCTTGAGATAGGCGACTTCGAGGCGTTGCATGCCGCCATCGGCGATGCCTTCCCGGGCGCTCATCTGCAGATCGACAAGCTGCAAGGTGGACGTTTCGCCATCGCGTTCCAACAGCACGGCCTGCTGCGACCACTGACCGCCGCCGAACTGTCGGACGGGACCTTGCGCTATCTGTTGCTGGTTGCCGCCCTGCTCACGCCGCGACCGCCGTCGCTGATGGTGCTCAACGAGCCGGAAACCAGCCTGCACCCGGACCTGTTGCCGGCCCTGGCACGCTTGATCATCCGAGCCTCGGCCAGTTGCCAGGTCTGGGTCGTGTCCCATGCCTCGCGCCTGATTGCCGCGCTGGAACAGGACGAGGACTGCAATTGCATCGTGCTGGAAAAGGACTTTGGGCAGACCGGGATTGCCGGGCAGCGCGCGTTGGATGAGCCGGCGTGGCATTGGCCGGACTAGCTCCCTCGCCACAGGTGATCACTTCCAAAGTACTTTGTTTGAGCATAAAAAAACGCCGACGCTGTATCAGCCGTCGGCGTTTGAAACCGTGAAGGGTTTTATCGGGAGAATCAGAACGCCGGCAGTACCGCGCCACTGTATTTCTTCTCGATGAACGCTTTCACTTCCGGGCTGGTCAGGGCCTTGGCCAGTTTCTGGATGGCCGGGCTGTCCTTGTTGTCCGGACGGGCCACCAGGAAGTTCACGTAAGGCGAATCCGCACCCTCGATTACCAGTGCATCCTTGGCCGGATTCAGACCTGCTTCCAAGGCATAGTTGGTGTTGATCATGTCCAGGTCAACCTGGTCTAGCACGCGCGGCAACATGGCCGATTCAAGTTCCTTGAACTTGAAGTTCTTCGGGTTCTTGGCGATGTCTTTCGGCGTAGCCAGGGCGTTTTTCGGATCCTTGAGCTCAATCAGGCCAGCCTTCTGCAGCAGGATCAGGGCGCGGCCGCTGTTGCTGCCTTCGTTAGGGATGGCGATGGTTGCGCCGTCCTTCAGCTCAGCCAGGCTCTTGACCTTTTTCGAGTAGCCGCCAAACGGTTCGACGTGCACGCCGATGACTGTCACCAGGTTAGTACCTTTGCCTTCGTTGAAGCTCTTGAGGTAAGGCAGGGTCTGGAAGTAGTTGGCGTCCAGGCGCTTTTGGTCAACTTGTACGTTGGGCTGAACGTAGTCGGTGAACACCTTGATCTGCAAATCCACGCCTTCTTTGGCGAGGGCTGGCTTGATCAGCTCGAGGATTTCGGCGTGGGGTACCGGGGTGGCAGCAACGACCAGTTTCTCCGCAGCCTGGGCCAGGCCCGAGGTCAGGGCTGCCGCCAATGCGGTGAACAACAGAACCTTTTTCATGCAGTGTCCTTATCGAAAATCACTGTCGTCATCGACGACGGCCAAAGTGAGGTGCCAGCGAAGTGCTATCGCTGACATGATGCGGAAGATACCGATATTTTTTATGCCTTAACAATATCTTTTATTCAAGTTCATATTCATTTTACTCATATAGGAAAAACGCCGCTCTTGTGGCGAGGGAGCTTGCTCCCGCTCGGTTGCGCAGCGACCGCAAAAAATCTTGGGTCCGCTGCGCGGCCCAGCGGGAGCAAGCTCCCTCACCACAGTTGAGCGGGTCCCGAGCTATAGTGTTTGGCCCCATTGATCGAGCAGCGCCTTGAGCGATTTACGCTCGGCTTCCGAACCCCGAGCGATGACCTGCGCCACCTGCCGCTCAATCGATTCCAGCGTCGATGGCTGGGAAGGCAGGTTCAGGTGCTGCGGCAAAATCTCATCACCGGCACTCACCAACAACGCAAAATGAATGACGTTTTCCAACTCACGGGTATTGCCCTGCCAATTGTGCTGTTCCAGCGCATGCTGCGCCGCTTCGCTGATCAACGGCACGGTGAACCCAAGGCGCTGGCCGTAGATGCCCAGAAAATATTCGGCCAGGGACAAAATGTCGCCCACCCTCTCGCGCAAGGCCGGTAACTCGAGTTGGCCCTCGCTCAGGTAGTGATAGAGCCGATCGTGGAATTTCCCGGCCGCCACCGCTTGCGCCAGGTCGATGCTGGTTGCCGCGACCAAGCGTACATCCACCGGGTTGGGCTGATGCGCGCCAACACGGGTGACTTCGTGGTTCTCCAGCGCCGCCAGTAACTTGACCTGGATCGGCAGCGGCAGGTCGCCGATTTCATCCAAATAAAGCGTGCCGCCGTTGGCCGAACCAAACCACCCCGCCCGGCTGCTGGCCGAACCGCTATGGCTGCCGGCGGCATAGCCGAACAATTCGGCATCGGCGTAGGTCGGGCTGATGGCGCCGCAATTGACCGAGACGAACAACCCGCCGCGATTACTCTCGCGATGGATATGCCGGGCCAGCAATTCCTTGCCGGTGCCGGTTTCACCGCGAATCAATACCGAAACCGAGCGTGACGCCAATTGCTCCAGTTCCTCGCGCAGTTGCCGCGAACGCGGGTCGACAAACACCAGCGCCTTGGCGCGTATGCTCAGGGGGCTTTTTTCCGCATCGGGAAAGGTCAGCAAGGGCTGACCAAAGGTTTCATGCAAACTCATGGCAGGCTCCCGCCCCAGGCCGCCGGGAGACGGAGGGCGTTAAAAGTTCAGGCGCGACGCAGGGCGTGATGCTCCATGCGGTTTTGCAGACGATAGAGATAAGCGAATCCCTGCTCCCAACGCTGGTGGCCGGACGTCACATTAATATGTCCCGCCCCGGCCAGGATCCCCGCCTCGGCGCCCCAGTTGCGGGCCAGCTCCAAGGCGCGAGGGGCACTGACCGCCGCATCGTTGTCGGAGCTGACCACTTGGCTGGGAAACGGCAGCAACGTGGTCGGGATCGGTGCGAAATTGCGCAACGCCGGAGCGCAGGCCGGCCGCTCCACATCTGCCGGCGCGACCAACAAAGCACCGCGAACCTGTCGCAGCAATTGCACCGGCGCGGTAGCGGCCCAATGGGCCACCGTGATGCAGCCCAGGCTGTGGGCGATGAGGATCACCGGTGTGCTATCAGCAGCGACAGCTTCTGCCAACGCGGCCACCCAATCCTCTCGCCGGGGCGTCAACCAATCGGCCTGCTCGACCCGGGTGCTGTTGGGCAGGCTGTTCTGCCAGTGGGTTTGCCAATGATTTTCCGGCGATCCTTGCCAGCCCGGCACAATCAGGTAGCGAATCGATTCGTTGCGCATGGGTTGCTCTCCTGCGTGTCTGTTCCCGGACGAGTATAAGGAGGAGAGTTATATTATTTAAGGAATAAGAAGCTATTTATTAATAGCGCAAAAGAATATCAAGAGCTGTGGGAGCGGGCTTGCTCGCGAATGCGGTCAGTCAGTTAACGGGTGCGTTGGCTGATACAACCCATTCGCGAGCAAGCCCGCTCCCACAGGTCACACATTCGCTTCAATCGCTACGGCCCTTGCGCAGCAGCACGTCGAGCTGATCCACCACCACTGCCCAGTCGGCATCTTCAAGAATTTCGTCGCGCAGCAATTGCCGTTGGCCCTCGCTCCAGAAGAAGGCGTCGGCCAGATGCAGATCCGGTTTGAGCGGCGAATGGCTGGCGATGAACTGGTCAATGCTGACGGCGTCGTCGGGCAGGCCGAGCTGTTTGAACAAGGCGGGAAGGGTATGGACCGGGGTTTCCATGGGGGCTCCTGAGCAGGGTCGGATGGCTGGGACGCTTCCCTCGAAGTCTAGTCCTTTGGCGTGGACACCGAGCCCTTTGTCTTGGCTTCGACCATTCTCAGCGACTCCAGCGATTGGTAAGGCGCTTGTGCCCAACGTTCTACCCGATCGCGCAACAGGGGCGACGCTTCTCGGCGCTTGTCCTCGCTGTCGCCCGCAAACGCCTGCGCCGGCTGCTTGGCATGCTGGCTGACCGCCGAGAAGACTTGCCCGCGTTGTTCGGTGTCCAATCGGAACAAACCGCCCAGCCTGCCGGCCATCGCCTCGGGTAATTCGTCGTAATTGACCGCCGTTCCGGCAAACGCCCGGCAGTGCTCCAGTCCCACCTGCAACAGCCGTCCCAATCGCCGCGCAACATAATCCTCCTGGCCATCAAACGGAGTTCCGTCGTCCAGCACGCTTGCCCCGATCAACCCCGGCACCATGTGCATGCCGGGACGGCGGATATGGGAAACCGCGATTTCCAGGGGCGCGCGGTACAGGAACAGCCAAGGCGTATCGGGAAAACACTCGCGCAGCAACGCCAGCTCACCGATGTTCCAGGCGTCGAGCTTGATGACCAACCGCTGTTCCACGCCTCGGCGGCGCTGCCCGTAGGCGGACATCAAGCCCTTGAGCGCCACGCACCGTTCGGCGGTCGGCAGGTCACTGCGCAGCAGTGCGTCCAGGGGCGGCGGCTCGGAGATAACGATGTGGTCGTCCAATCGGGCGAGCATCTGGCTGATCAATGTCGAGCCGCATCGGGAGGCATGGAAAATGAACGCACCGGGCTCGAGTCCCGGGCTCTGACGTTGCCACTGACCGAGAGCGTCCAGCGGCGTCTGGCGGCGGAACGCTTGGTTGAACGGCAAGCGCAGGGCTTGCTCGACGGCATCGCTGAAGAACGGCTGTGACAGTCGTTGGTCACCGAACCAGCACCAATCGACCCGCCACTGCCCCACCTCTTGCCATAGGCGGATCGGCAACCAGCCCTCCAGGTTCAGGTCTTCCACTGGTCGCTCCATTGTCGGCGACCGGTGCGCATGGCGGCGCACAGTTCTTCCCGGGTGAAATGAAACCCCTGCTCCGCCCCCAGCGCCAGGGCTGATTCGATGAACGCGTCCAGGTCCTGCAGGCCTTGCAACGTCCGGGCAAGATGCGGATCAGCCTCCACGCGCCGCTGAAAGCAGGCCAAGTCACTTTGCTTGATGCCGGCAATGGGCGTGGAGGTCAGCCCGTCGACAATCTGCTGTTCCAACCACGGTCCGGGACGGCAATCGAGCACCAAGTGAACCCGCGGCTGATCACTTCGATTAGCCACGCGATGCGGACGCGCCAGGTCAAGGAACCAGCATTCACCCGCTTTCATCGGAATGACCTGCCCGTCCAGCCAGAAATCCACGTCAGGCGGACTAAGCAGCGGAACGTGCAGGCGCAAGTCGGCATCAGGCCCGCCCAGGTCATAGTCGCGATGTTCGTGGATGCGTCCGCCAGGCCCCAACCGTAGCAGTCGAGCCGAGACAATTTCCAAGGGCCAATCGCGCAACGCCTGTCGCCAGCGCTCATCCTCCAGCCAGGGCGCACGAGGCAACGGCCTGCCGTGTCCGGGCGACAGTTCGGTCAAGGCATCGGCCGCCGAAATCAGCGCCACGCCACTCCAATCACCACTGTGATAGGCAGTATTGAAGTGGCCTTGCCAACGATCCTCTTCGACGGCGGCCAACGCCTGCAACAGCAGCGGCAGGTTTGCCGTGACGGGCAGCCGGGAAAACGCCGCAAGCGTCATCCCAGCACTCCGTTATTGCGCCACCGGCGGCGTTGCCACCGCGATGTCCCCTTGGGCCCAGGCCGCTTCGCGGTTAGCCAGCGCAGTGGCAATCGACTGCACCTCGGTCGATTGCACTTCGTTTGGCAGCGGGTCGAGGCCGGCGCTGGCAAAGATCTGCCCATAGGCGTTGCGCAGGTCGGCGTAGGCCAGGTCACGGCGCAGGTCGGCCTGCAAGGTGTTCAACTCGCCCTGGATCAGGTCCAATTCCCCAATGCCTGCGGCCTGATGACGGCTGCGCAATTGACCGACGATCTGTCCGTCGATGTCCGACAGTTGCTGGCTGGTCTTGAACTGGCGCAGCGCTTCACGGTAGTTCGCGTTGGCGACGTACAGCTGCGCCAGCACCGCAATCGACATGGCCTGGCGCCGCGCCGCCGCGACTTCTTCGCCGGCCTTGGCCACGTCGATCGCCGCCGGAGCAGAGATGACATTGAAGAGGTTCCAGGTGACTTTCACGCCATAGTCGGCCCAGCCCTGTTCGACCAGGAACGAGTTGCTGTCGTAATGTCCGCCGGCCGAGAACTCCAGGCCTGGCAGCAGGCGCAACATGGCCTTGCGGGTTTCGGCGGCGGTGATGCGGGTCTGGTAATCCTGCTCACGCAATTCAGGCCGGCTAGCCAGGGCTTCCTGTTCGAGGCGGGCCAGGTCGACCTTGAGTTCCGGAATCGCATATTCATCCTGGGTCGCCAGGGTCAGCTCAGTGCCCAGTGGCAGGTTGATCAAGGTCGCCAGTTCGGTCTTGGCCAGGGACAAGGCCCGGCGCTGTTCTTCCAACTGGCGGGTGGCCTGGATCAGCGAACGCTGGTACCCCAAAGCCTGCACCGGATCACCGATGCGCTGCTCGCTCATGCTCTGGCTGTTGCCACGTGCCGTCTCGACCCGCGCCATCAGGCTGTCGATCTGCTTGAGCAGACGCTCGGCGGCCATGGCTCGCCAGTAGGCCGAACGCACGTCCTGGACGATCGTGTTGATCACCTTGCGCCGGCGCTCCTGCACGATCAGCCGCTGGTCACCGGCCTGCTTGGCGCTGATGTAACTGACGCCGAAATCGAGGACATTCCAGACCATGGTCAGGTCCGCCACCTCACGGTCACGATCTTGAGAAGTGGACGGCTCCAGGGACTGCGTGCCGGTTTCCACGCTCTGGCTGCTGGAGGCGTTGACGTTATTGCGCCCCACATAACCTGCATCCAGGGCCATGCGCGGCAGCATGTCGAAACTGGCCAGGTCGAGTTGGCGCTTGGCCAGGGCTTCTTCCATGATTTTCAAGCGGCCTTCAAGGTTGTACTTCACCGCGCGGGCCATCGCCTGGTGCAAGGTCAGTGGTCCACTGAGGGGTTCCTGGTCCTTGTACATATTCTGCAGGTCGGTGCGGGCGCGCTGTTCGCTGACGCTGCGATCGATCGGCTCGCTGGTGACCGCACAACCGCTGACCACCAACGCCAGCAGACTCATACCGAATAACTTCTGACTTCTATTCATCCCTGGATTGCCCCTGGCTGCCGTATTTTCTTATGGGAATTTCTCAGGCCTGCACTTGGCGGGTGCCGGCCTGTTTCAAAGCCATTGCCAAGCTGTCCACCTGACGTTGCTCTGTGTCTTTGAGTTGCTGCAATTGCTGGCCCAAGGTCGGTGCGCCGAATACCCCGCGCACGCCCTGGGACGCATCGCCCCCCTTGATCGACTGGTTGTCGAACGCATCCAGCGATTCGCCATCGGAACTGGCGTCCTGGTTGAACAGGCTGGAAATCGTGCTGCTGCCAAACACCCCGCCATCGCCACCACCAAAGCCCAGGAACCCCTGGCCCGAACCATCCCCGGCGGCGTCGCTGCTGAACACCTGGGCGATATAGCTGGGCGCCAGCTCGCCCCGGTTGATGAAGATGCTGCCGATAGGATCGAGGCCACCGACATCGCGCTGCTCGAACAGCGGCGGGAAGCCCAGCGGCGAGCCCAGGTTGCCAGTCGGCGGCGTGAAGACGATCGGCTGCAACGGCACCTCGGACGGCGGGATGACCGTTACTGGGTCCGATGTCAGGAAGTCCGGTGGTGGCTTCACATCGTTGGGCACCACGGTGTCGATCGCGTAGTTGTTGGACACCGCCACGCTTGATCCAGCATTGCCCGACAGGTCGCTGACGTTACCGGTGTCCAGGGCAATGAAATTGCTTGGATCGGTGAGGTTCACCGTGGGCGTAAAGGTCGCCGTCCAGGTCTTGCCGCCGTCGCTGCTGGTCAGGTTGCTCAGTTCGCCGTTGGTGACGCTCAGGTCCGAGAGGTCGAAGTCCGTCACCGCCTCGCTGAAGGTGAAGGTCACCTGGGTCGTCTGGCCCACGCCCAAGGTCGGGTTGGCGACCACGATGGTCGCGGTCGGCCGGGTCGCATCGAGGGCATAGTTGGCGGAGATGGCGATGCCCACGCCGGCGTTGCCGGCACTGTCCTGCACGTTGCTGGCATCGAGCAGGATCAGGTTGGTGGCGTCGTTGACGCCCACCGTTGGCGTCAGGGTCGCCGTCCAGGTCAGGCCGCCGTCGCTGCTGGCGAGGTTGGACAGCACGCCATTGGCGACACTGAGGTCCGACAGGTCGAAACCGGACACCGCCTCGGTGAAGCTGATGGTCACGGTGGTGGTCTGGCCGATGCCCAGCGAGGTATCGGCCACCACGATGGTCGCGCCCGGGCGCACGGTGTCGATTGCGTAGTTGTTGGAGTCGACCACGCCGACACCGCTGTTGCCCGACACGTTGGTGACACCGCTGGTGTCCAGGCTGATCAGGTTGCTGGTGTCGGTGACATTGCTCGTCGGCGTGAACGTTGCCGTCCAGGTGACGCCGCCATCGGTGGACGACACATTGCTCAGCGTCCCGTTGCTGACGGTCAGGTCGCTGTTGTCGAAGCCGCTGACCGCTTCGGAGAAGGTGATCGTCACCTGCGACGTTTCGCCCACGCTCAGCGCGGTGTCGGCGACGACGACAGTGGCGGTCGGTACGCGAGTCTCGACCGCATAGTTGGCCGAATCAGTGGTACCGGTTCCGGTGTTGCCCGCCGCATCGCTCACCCCGGTGTTGTCGAGAATGATCAGGTTGGTGGTGTCGCTCACGCCCAGGGACGGGGTAAACGTGGCGGTCCAGGTCAGGCCGCCATCACTGCTGCTCACGGCGCTCAAGGTGCCGTTGGCAACACTCAGGTCATCGTTGCTGAAACCGCTCACCGCCTCGCTGAAGGTGATGGTCACTTGCGCCGTTTCGCCCGGTCTCAGTGATGAATCACTGAGCACGATGGTGGCAGTCGGACGCTGGGTATCGAGGGCGTAATTGTTGGAATCGGTTGTGCCGACGTTGCCGTTGCCCGCCAGATCGATGATGCCGCCGCTGTTGAGCGAAATCACATTGCTGCTGTCGTTGACGCCGTTGGTGGGCGTGAAGGTCGCGGTCCAGGTGATCCCGCCGTCGCTGCTGCTCAGCCCGGAGATCGTTCCGTTGGCGACGGTCAGGTCGCCGGTAGTGAACGCTGTCACGGCCTCGCTGAACGTGATGGTCACCAGGGAAGTTTCGCCGGCCGCGATGGCGGTGTCGGCCACGACAATGGTCGCGGTCGGACGCACCGTATCCACCACGTAGTTGTTGGAGTCGGTAGTGCCGACACCGGCGTTGCCCGCGCCGTTGATCAGGCCGGTATTGTCCAGGGTGATCACGTTGCTGGTATCGGAAATGCTCACGCTCGGCGTGAACGTGGCGGTCCAGGTGACGCCGCCGTCGGTGCTGCTCATGGTGCCCAAGGTACCGTTGCTGACGGTCAGGTCCGAATTGTCGAAGCCACTGACCGCCGAGTTGAACGTCACGGTCACGATCGTCGTTTCGCCAATGCCCAAGGTGCTGTCGGCGACAACGATGGTCGCCGTCGGCACGTTGGTATCGACCTGGTAGTTGTTGGAATTGGTGGTACCGGTGCCGGTATTGCCCGCCCCGTCAGTGATGCCGGTGTTATTCAAGGTAATGACGTTGGACGTATCGCTGACGCCGAGGGCAGGGGTGAAGGTGGCGGTCCAGGTAATGCCGCCATCGCTGCTGCTGACCGCACTCAATGTGCCGTTGGCCACGCTCAGGTCTGAATTGTCGAAACCGCCGACCGCTTCGGAGAAGGTGATGGTCACCAGGGAGGTTTCGCCCACGCTCAGCGCGGTGTCGGCGATCACGATGGTCGCAGTTGGACGTTGGGTGTCGACGGCATAATTGTTGGAGTCGGTGGTGCCACTGCCGGTGTTGCCCGCGCCATCCACCACGCCGGTGTTGTTGAGGGTGATCAGGTTCGTGGTGTCGGTGACGCCTGCCGACGGCGTGAACGTCGCGGTGTAGGTGATGTTGTCGCTGGTGCTCAGCCCGCTGAGGCTGCCGTTGGTGACGCTCAGGTCCGCCAGGGTGAAACCGGTTACCGCCTCGTTGAAGGTAATCGTCACCACTGAGGTTTCGCCGGCGCCGACAGCCGTGTCGGCGACAACGATGGTTGCAGTCGGGCGCGCGGTGTCGATGGCGTAGTTGTTGGAGTCGGTGGTGCCGCTGCCCGCATTGCCCACCGCGTCGGTCACGCCGGTATTATCCAGGGTGATGAGGTTGCTGGTGTCGCTGATGCTGGCGCTTGGCGTCAGCGTCCCGGTCCAGGTGATGCCGCCGTCGCCGCTGCTCAGGCCGGTGACCGTACCGTTGGCGACCGTCAGGTCAGCGGTGGTAAAGCCTGTTACCGCTTCGTTGAAAGTGATGGTCACCAGAGAGGTTTCGCCGACGCTCAGCGAGGTATCGCTCACGACAATACTGGCCGTGGGACGCTGGGTATCGACGGCGTAGTTGTTGGAGCTGGTGGTACCGCTGCCGGCATTGCCCGCTGCGTCCGCCACGCCGGTATTGGCCAGGATGATCAGGTTGGTGGCGTCGCTGATGCTGGCACTCGGGGTGAGCGTTGCGGTCCAGGTGATGCCGCCGTCGCTGCTGCTCAGCCCGCTCAAGCTGCCGTTGGCGACGGTCATGTCGGCCAGGGTGAAGCCCGTGACGGGCTCGCTGAAGGTAATTGTGACCAGGGACGTTTCACCGACGCTCAGCGCCGTATCGGCCACCACGATGGACGCAGTCGGACGCTGGGTGTCGATGGCGTAGTTGTTCGAGTCGGTGGTGCCGCTGCCGGCGTTGCCGGCCAGGTCGGCAATGCCGGTGTTGTCCAAAGTGATGAGGTTGCTGGTGTCGCTGGTGCTGGCGCTCGGGGTCAGCGTCGCGGTCCACGTGATGCCGCCGTCACTGGTGCTCAGCCCGGTCACGCTGCCATTGGCAACGGTCAGGTCCGCCGCGGTGAACCCACTCACGGCCTCGCTGAAGGTGATGGTCACCACCGAGGTTTCGCCCGCACTCAACGCCGTATCGGCGACCACGATGGTGGCGGTCGGACGTTGCGTGTCGATGGCGTAGTTGTTGGAGTTGGTCGTCCCCACGCCGGCGTTGCCATTGAGGTCCGCCACGCCCGTATTGTTCAGGACAATGAGATTGGAGGTATCGGTGATAGCCGTATCCGGTGTCAGGGTGGCGGTCCAGGTGATGCCGCCGTCGCTGGTGCTCAGGCCGCTGAGCGTACCGTTGGCCACCGTCATGTCGGCCGTGGTGAAGCCGGAAACGGCCTCGGAGAAGGTGATGGTCACCGTCGAGGTCTCGCCAATCCTGAGGGCCGTGTCGCTCACCACGATGGACGCCGTCGGCGCCACGGTGTCGTTGACGATGTAGTTATTCGAGTCGGTAGTGCCCACCCCGGCGTTACCGGCCAGGTCAGCCACACCGGTGTTGTTCAGGGTGATGATATTGGTGGTGTCGGCGATGTCGCTGGCTGCGGTCAACGTGCCGGTCCAAGTGATGCCGCCGTTGCTGGTGGTCAAGGTGCCAACGGTGCCGTTCTGCACCGTCAGGTCCGCCGCGGTGAGGCCGGTCACGGCTTCGGAGAAGGTGATGGTCACCGTCGACGTACCACCGGAGTTCAGGTTGGTGTCGGCCACCACGACGGTCGCGGTGGGCGGCGTCTCGTCCGGCACATAGTTGGTATTGATGGTGCCGCCATCGCCGTAGACGTTGGCCACTGACGCCGGTGAAACCCCTGCGGTACCTGCACTTGTCCCGCCTACGCCACTGCCGCCGACGTTGCCGGCCAGGGCGGCGAAGTTCGCGGCGGTGATCAGGATCGAACCTTTGTTCCAGATGGCGCCGACACCGACGCCGCCCGCACCGCCCGCCTGGAGATAGCTACCGCCGGCGCCACCGCCGCCACCGCCACCACCCGCGCCGACGTTGTTGGAAATGACCGAGTTACCAATGATCCGCAGGGTCGCGCCGGTGTCGTTGTAGATACCACCGACCGCACCGCCGCCGTCGCCGCCGAAGTTGTCATACCCGTCACCACCGCCGCCACCGCCGATGGACAAGCCACCGCTGCTGGCCGTACCGCCGGCCGAACCGGTGCTGTAGCCCGGATAGGCCGCACCGCCCGCGCCACCCGTGGTGGAACCGCCACGCCCGCCAATGTTGAAGAAGCCGCCGCCCGCGCCGCCCTGCCCGGCCGAGCCATTGGAACCTGTGGAGTTGAGCGTGTCGCCGCCCTTGCCGCCGATACCGCTACCGACCGCACCACCGCCACCGCCACCGCCACCGGCGTACTGCGGCGTCACACCGCCACCGCCACCGCCGCCTGAAGCGGCGTTCGCGGTGACCGTAACGTTGCGCAGGGTCAAGGTGCCGGCGTTGTAGATGCCGCCGCCCTGGGACACCAGCGCATCGTCGCCGCCATTACCACCGTTGCCTGCCACCATGCCCCGGGTGATCACCAGGCCATCGAGGGTGGCCGTGGTGCCGGACGTCACTTGCATGATCTGGGTGCGGTTCTGGCCGTCGAGGGTCACGTCGGCGACGTTGTCGTTATTGAGGTCGCCATCGATGGTGATGTTCTTATCGACCACCAGCACCTGGGTCAGGGCGACGGTCATGCTGGTGTTGAACGTGACGATGTCACCGTTCTGCGCGGACAACAGGGCTGCACGCAGGGAACCCACGCCGCTGTTGAGGTTGTTGGTGGCGGTCCAGGTGGCCAGGCCCCACTGGTAGTCGCTCATGGCATTGGCCGACAGCACGTTGGCGCTTTCGATGTTGCCGGTGGCGATTTCCAGGTTCCAGTCGCCGCCCAGGCCGGTGCGGTCGTCGGAAGCGGCCACGTCCCGGCCGGTGAGCTGCGCCAGCGAGTTGACCAGGCTCATGCCGCGGTCGCCTTCGGCCGTATAGCAGCCATAGATCAGGATGTCGCCGCCAGCGTTCATGTCCTTGCCGATCTGCGCCAGCACTTCGCTGCGCGCCTGGACGTTGTCGGCCGACAGGTAGCTGTTGCCCAGCCACAGATCACCGGCGTTACCGTGGGCAATGATCTGTACCGAACTGACGCCCTGGTGGGTGTCCAGGTAATCGGCGATCTGCTGCAAGCCGTCCTTGGTGCCATCGAGCTGCACCACCTCGGTACCCGGCGCCACGCCTTGCAACAACTGGGCGGAGTCCTTCACGCGGGAGTCGACGAACACCACGGACTTGCCCGGGACGGCCGCCTCGGTGGCATCGGTCTGACCCTGGGGCGCATGGCTGTCGGAAGGCTGGTCCGCCGTTGGCGTCTTCGCGGCGTCGGCGGTCGGGTGTGCATCCGGCTGCGCGGCATCGGCCACGGTCGCGGCCACCGCGCCGTCGAAGAGCATTCGCGGCTCCAGCGACATGATCATTGGCGATGCCAGGGCCTGTGCGCCCTCGGTTACCCGCGATTTGCCTTTGCTCCACCACATGACGATCACCCGGACTCGAACTTTCTTAAACGCAAATGATAAAAACCGCGATCAACTGATCGCGGCGTCGGCTTTCATGCGAATGACATTGGCGGCACTGGCCGTGCCATCGCGCCAGAACGACAATTCGGCATATTTATCGAACAGATCCGGCGGCAGCAGCGTCCGTCGGGCTTGCGGTGCAACCTTTGGCTTGACCTTGTGCAGGCCGGCAACACCCAAGGCCTGATCGAAGGCCGGGGCGTCGTAGGTCAAATGATTGAAGTCGTGCTCGAACCACGGCTCGCCGATGAATTCGTAGACCAACCGCATGACGCGCTCGGGCGCCTGGCTCAACAGATCGTAATCGACGATCAGCAGCGATTCGGCATTTTCACCGTAATAGGCTTCTTTCAACGCAGTCCAGGCGAACCCCACCAGGCGGTTGCGCTGGGCCAGCGTTTCGCAACGGCTGTAGACGGTGTTGCGCTCGTCATCGTCGTTGAACAGCTTGGTATTTTCGAAAGGGTTGGCGCGGTAGAGCCGCTCCAGGCTGTCGAGGATCCAGGCGACGTTGCGCACGCAGGCGATGGTCTTGGCTTGGGGAAACAGGTCCTGCAGGGCAGGCAGGCGCGCGCACCATTGGCGGTTGGTGTCGAAGATGACCGGTTTATCGGATTTGTCGGCGTAGTAGGAATCGAAGAGGCCGCGCAGCAGGCGCCGCCGCAGGTCGGTGTCGATCACCGATCCGAACTCGCTGCCCGCGCTGCATTGCTGCAAGACACTGCTGAACAGCGTACCGACGGGGCTGGTCATGCCGGCGTGAAAGCGCGGGTTCTGCAACAGAATCGCAGAAAGCAGGGTCGAGCCAGAGCGCGGTAGACCGGAGATAAAGTGAAACTGCGGCAATCCATTCACCTTGTTTGTAGTCCTTTGTAGCCGAAGCGTAGCCGAGGAAAAAAACTTCGCCTAGTGGTGTTTTGATATCAAACGCATCAACCCCTGTAAAAAAGATGGACGGTATCGAGGCATTCGAGACGTGAATCGATTAAGCCAGCCGAGCCGGTTTTTTCATTCGATCCGTCCGGCAAAATCAGGCATCCCCGTCTACGCTCAGCCGTGCGTGACCAGGCCAGGGGATGAAGGAGTCGGGCTGATCGCACTCTTGTCCTTCACGTGCCAGGCATTGCAAGACCCATAACCCGAGGGACGAGGAATCTATGGAAGTATTCATCGGCACTATCCAGTCATTCGCCTTTAACTTTGCACCCAGGGACTGGGCCCTGTGCAACGGGCAAACACTCGCCCTTTCCCAGTATCAGACCCTGTTCGCGCTGATCGGCGTAACGTACGGCGGCAACGGGCAGACGACCTTCATGCTGCCTAACTTGCAGGGGCGCTTGCCCTTGGGCCAGGGCAACGGGCTGGGGCTGACTCCACGGGTGATTGGCGAGGTTTCCGGCACGGAGAATGTCAGCGCAACGCTGAACAACCTGCCCAACCATACCCATGCACTCACGGGCATTACCGCTGCCACCACGCTGCAACTGGCGAACCCGGCCAGCAACCCGGTAAACACGCCGACGGCCACCAACTCGTTCATTGGCACCTCGGGCACCGGGCCAGGCTCGGCGGCGATCTATTCCGATCAGCAGGGTGCTTCGCCGGTGCCATTGCAAGGCGTGACCACGGTGGTCAGTGGCACGGTCGCCCCTACTGGCGGCAGCACGCCGATGGCAATCATGAACCCGTACCTGGCAATCAACTTCAGCATCGCGCTGCAAGGCTATTTCCCATCCCGCAACTGACCACCCGCCGGAAGGCCTCGGTCTTCCGGCTTTTGGGAGCATCGATATGCTGCAACACGTTCATAGTCGCCATTTCCAACCACTGCTCGGCCAGACCAGCCACCTGACCTTGCCCGACGGCAGTTGCCTGCCCGTACGGATCGAAACCCTGGAAGAAGCACCCCGGGCGAAAATGCCCAGCAGCGAACGCATGCCGTTCAGCGTCGAATTCAACAGCCTGGAAAGCACCGACTTCGTCGATGGGCTCTGCGCGCTGGAAGTACCGGAATTGGGCAGGCTCGAAGGGGTGTTCGTATCACGGGTACCGCCGATGGGACGGGATCCGGGGGTGGGGTATTTTTATATTGCGTTTAATTGATGGGATTCAATAGAACTGTGGGAGCGCTTGGTCGCGGTAGCGATTTCCCATCCCACCCGGTCCCCGTGGCGAGGGAGCTTGCTCCCGCTGGCCTGCGAAGCAGGCCTCTGCCTTTCTTCAGACGGACCGTTTTGTCTGGTTTCGCGACTGCTTCGCAGCCGAGCGGGAGCAAGCTCCCTCGCCACGGGCCCACCGAACAGCAAATGTGTAGCACGGCCTTCTGTACTTTCATCGAGTTATCTGAACTTGACTAGCAGGGCTGCAACTATCATTCCGGTAAATGAGATGATCGTCATCGTCACCTTGATCATCAAAAGACGTTTCAAGTAAGGCGGGAAATTTTCGATATCGGCAGGGCTCACGTCCCCCATACGGATATATGCCCTTGGCCACACCACCATGCCGGCAATTGAAATGATCAATACACAGCCTCCAAACCAGCCTCGACCTCGCCATGCGGGGCCCCAAAGATATATGTATCGGCTGTTTTTTAAGGCATTCATCATGGCATCCAGATAACGACATTTCAGGTACAAACTGTATGCAATACTCACAACTCCAAGCAGTCCCCACCCTCCAGTAGCAATGATCGCAACCCAGGGAGGCCACGCGTCGATACTGCTCATGGTTGTGTAACCTCGTAGATTTTTCCCCCCATATATTCGCCAATTTCACCACCGTAAGTTGTCCCCACCCAGGCGCCAGTACCTATCAAGGCTGCGACACAGATAACACCTCCGATTCCCGTTGAAACGCCAAGCGCCAAACAAACTGGACCGCTTGCTAACTTGCCTATCTCTCCACCTGCCCAACCACCAGCCGCCGACAGGCCGAATTTACCCCCTTCAGTAAAACGTACCCGCTCACAAGCCTCCCCACCTCCTGCATCGCACACAGCCTGAACCGCCAGCACAGAAGACACCCCACCAATCCCAATACCAACATACCCACCCATCTGCATATATTTCGCAGCACGACTGGTCGCCTCCACATGCGTGGCATACCCCGGTATCTGCCCCGGCGCGCCAGCCTTGTTCCAATGATGAACCAGGCTGCGGCTCGAAATGCCAAGGGCGGTTTTCAACTTGGGATGGTCTCCCAGCGTCGTATGGCCGCGCAGGCGGGTGGAATTCAGCAAGTGAGCGTCCAACTGGGCGAGCAGGAGTTTGCGTTCGGTAAAGAATTGCGCTGATTTGAGATGCCCATGCTGGCGATAGCTGTCCTGGTGCAAGCGCTCCATGGCTTGCAGGGTGTCGCGCAGGCTCGCCAGGTGTTTTTCCATCACCACGGCGCTCACGCCCAGCCAGGTCGAGGTCTGGCCGGTGAAGCTGGCGATCTCGGACGCGTGGCGGTGCATGAAGTCAGCTTGTTCGGCCGTCAGGTCTTCGAGTGCGGCATTGACTGTTTCCGCCGCCGCCATCACCTGCGCTTCTTCGCGAGTGCATTGCAGGTTGTTCGGGTCGCTCAACACGATCATCGAACCGGCTTTGACCACATCGCGGTGAGGGTTCAACGCTCGGAATTTGCGCATCACCTGCGGGTCGGGCGCGGGGAACAGCGTGGCTTCCAGCGCTTCACGGCTCACGCTTTCAGGGACGACATAGAAGCCCGGTTCCTGGGGTTCAAGGCGGGTGGATGCTCCAAGCGGCAGCTGGCTTGAGGGGGCGAAGCTCGAATGACGCGGTGCAGCCGAGGCATAGGTCGCGGGCTGTGGAGCCGGTTGAGCGGCGCGGCTGGCTCGCGGGGGAGGGTTTTCGTTCCTGTAGCTGGCCGTGAATACGGAGGGGAGCAGTCGCGCGTTGCAGGGGCAGCCACTTTGGCTGTCCAGCGTACCGGCCATGAGCCTGCCACCGCTGATCATGTGGGTTATACCGCCGATGATCCGATACGTCTTGCCATCTTTGCCGCACGTTACCCGGTCGCCTTCACGGGCATGAAGGAGGCCGTCCAGACTGAAGCTCGCATCCCCGTCCAGAACCTTCCCACCACAGGTGGTTTCGTCTCCCAGTCCAATGTAATAACCCCGGTTCATTGGATGGCATCCTTCATCTCATCTGACCGCAGGCCGGTTCCCCGCACCTGTTCAATCGCGGGCAGGAAGTCATCCGCCATCGGCACGCCTTCACGGGCAATGAGCAACAGTGCGCCTTGTGGCGTATTGATGATTTCATCACCATTGCTCAGAACGCTACCTACCAGCGCAACATGGCTGTTGCCCTCGCCTGCGCCAGTGACGATCCGTGCAGTGCTCCCATCGGCATACACAACCTGGTCACCCTTGCACGCTGCGCGGGCCTGGCGTCCGTCCGCCAAAGGCAATTCCAGCGGTGCCGTACCTTGCTGGATTACCCCACCGTCGCGGGTCTGGCTGCCTTCGGTGGCGACTCGGTAAATGGCGATCGGTGGATGAGCCTGGGCGTACGCCTGTTGTTGGTTAACGCTCGCCAGCGCATGCTCGTCGAAACCGGCAAGTTGATGATCAGTAAAAGGTGAGTCGTCCAGACGACGGAGATATTCAGCGGATGCTTCGTTGGTATAGGCGAGTTGCAAGGATGCATGCATTTTTAAGGCTCCTACTCACGGGAAGTTGTCCGCTTGACCCCTGCCAAGCCGAACGAATTTCAGAGCCATGAATAAGACGTTGCATCACGGGCAAGCCGCAATCCCGAGAGGTGTGGATTTGGAATGATTAGGAAACGTCCTAGGCAAAAAACCGATTCTTCCTACGCTTCGGAGGGCTCCATCGCGGGTTGGCTCGGAAAGCGGGGTTCAGCGGCGCGGGTGTCATGGGTACACCGCCTTCGCGAGCAAGCCCGCTCCCACAGGGGTTCTTTAGCGTCCGCAAGATCGGGTCAGTTGCCTTTCGGATACCAGACCAACCGCTCCGCCGCGGGGTTGCGCTCTTGCACTTCGAAGCCCAGCGCCAGGTAGTGTCGGCGGGCGTGGGGGTTGCTGGCCCAGACCACCGTCGCCACCGGGCAGCGGATCTGTTGTGCGGCTTTCTGTACGCCTTGCAACACTGCCCGGCCATACCCTTGCCCACGGGCCTGGGGGACGAAAGCCAAGTAGAGGACACGGATTTCGTTAGGGCCGAAATCGGTGCTCAAGGCGCCGATGGCGGTGCCGAGCTTTTCCACGACGTAATGCATGGCGTTGGGGAAGTTGTCCCCCAGGCCCTGCTCCTGGATCTCGAACTGCTGGGCGATCACTTGCTGCACCTGCTCGGGATCGCCGTCGATCCATTGCAAGTCCGGCCGCGCCGCCTGATACAGGCCCTGCAGGAACGGACCATCGCTGACCCGCGATGGACGTACCACCAATCCTTCTGCCGCCACTGAGTCCATGCTCGCTCCCTGGATTTAGAACCCGCTTTCCCTGACGCCCAACGCCGCCAACCGACGCCAGGCCGCGCCCAATACCGACTCGCCCTTGCCCTGCAGCACCGCCACGCCACGCAGCGGCTGTACGGGGGCGGATGTGTCGTCCACCGCACTGAGCCGCACACCGTATTGCGCCTGCACCGGCTCGGCCCGTTGCTGCGAATCGCGGCGCACCGCGATCGGCCCGTGGTGGTCAGAGGTCAACGCCTGTTGCTCGACCCAGGCCACGCCGTTGGTGTCGATTTCGTTCAGTTGGATGGCAATCGAGGCGTGCATCGGATCGTCCGCAATAAACCGTCCGGTGGCACCAAGCGCGACCCGCCAGAGTTCGGCTTCGGTGAGGTAGCCGCGCAAGCGGGAGTCGGCTTGCACCACCCGCGCCAGCGGCTGCGTGGGCGATAACCAGCGCCCCACGGTCAGGTCCGCCAGCAGATCGCGCACCTGTCCGGCGTGGGGCGCACGCAACAGCAGGCGTTCACGCTGGGCAACCAGCCCTCGATAGTCGGCCACGGCTTCGGCCAGTTGCTGTTCGACAATGCCGGCATCGGCGGCGGTTTCACTGCGGCCGGCCTGACGGCGCATCTGCAGTTGCTGGATCTCGATTTCCCGACGGACGATCGCCAGGCGCGACGCCATGTCCGGCGATTCCAACTCGATCAATACGTCGCCCTGGGCCACGACCTGGCCGTCACGGACATTCACCTGCTTGACCCGCGCCGCCACTGGCGCATGCAAGGCGCTGGCGCGACCGGCCTCAAGCATCGCCGGCACTTCCACGGCACTGCGCCACGGCAACAGCAAGGCAAGTAGAACGACCAGCAGCACCAGACAGGTCAGCAACACGCGCGGGCCATGGGCCTGCTCGCGGCGGCTCCACCATTGCCGTCCTTCATTCACGATGGGCATAAAAATGAACCAGATCAATTCCACCAACATCAAGAAGATGCCCAGCACCTTGAAGAACAGGTGATAGACCGCCAGGGCAATACCGAAGAACAACGCCGCACGCCACAGCCAGGAACCATAGCCCCACACCAGCAAGCGCCGGCGCATTTTCGGTGACCAGGGTTCCGGGGCAGCAGCGCCATAACCGAACAAGGCTTCGCGCAAGCGCCAGCGACACAGGGCAAACGCACGGCCCTGGAGATTGTCCACAGCCCACAAATCGCTGAGCAGGAAGTAGCCGTCGAAGCGCATGAAAGGGTTCAGGTTGATGATCAGCGTGGTGATCCACGTGGCGCTGGCCAACATGAACGCTGCCGTGCGCGCCGGGCCGTCGGGCAACAGTGACCAGGCCAGCAATGCGATGCAGGCCAAGAGCAACTCCGCCAGCACGCCGCCCGCACCAATCAGCAACCGGGCCCGACGATCATTGACCCGCCAGGCGTCGCTAACATCGGTATAGAACATCGGCAGCAGCACCATGAACGCCACGCCCATGCTTTGCACGCGGCAGCCGGCACGCTTGGCCATGAACGCATGGCCGAATTCGTGACACAGCTTGGCAAAGAACAAGGCCACCCCGAACGCCAGCGCACCGCCGAGGCTGAACAGGTGGGGAAACGTCGCCAGGAACCGCTGCCAGTCCCTGGACACCAGGAAAATGCCCAGGCCCAGGGTCAGCGGTATCCCATAGCGCAGGACGCCGGGGCCGAACCGTCCCAGAAATGGCCAGGCACGATTGAGGAACGCATCCGGACGCCATAGCGGTATGCGGAAAAACAGGTATTGATGCAGCAGGATTTGCCACAGGCTCTGACGCTGGGAAGCGGTCTTGTATTGATAGCTGTCGCGTTGCTGCGGGTCCATCGCGCTGATCAGGTCATGGCCGCGCAAAAAACCCAGCAATTGCTCCAGCGATTCGCCATTGAGTGGCAGGCCCGGCTCGCAATTCGCCGCTCGCAGTACCTGCTCCGGATCGCCCAGGGACCAGTGCCGCAACATGCGCATCGCCGCCGCGCCCAGCTTGAAATAGCGTCCGCGTACCGGATCGGCCAGGGTCCATTGCGGCGAGCCATCCGGGTCGGGGGCGGCGGGCGACAATTGCAGGTCCGACCGCAGGCTCGGCAGGTCCACGCTACAGGCCTACGCTCTGGCGCAGACCCGCAAGCGGCCGCCGCAACAGATACAACGCCAACGGCGCGCGATCACCGAAGATTTTCGCCGTGCCGCGCAAGCCGATGCGCGGCGCCGTGGCTTCGAAACGTGCGTCCAATCGATAGGCCAACTGCCCGGCGGCGGTGGGCTGCGCTTCGTAGGCCGAACGCTCAAGCCGGGCCAGGTGTCGCTGCAACGGATCGCTGTCGAGAAACAATGCCACTTGCGCGCCTGGCTCCAACGCAATCGCGTCGCCCACCGCCAGCTCGATGCGCAGCTCGGCCTGGTTCGGATCGGCGATTTCCATCAGGCGTTCGCCGGTCTGCACGGGTTTGCCGAGCCAGCGCTCGGCATCGGCGAATACCGCGATGCCGTCACGTTCGGCGCGGACTTCGCTGCGCTTGAGCAGCTCGATGGCGTAGTTGCGCTCGGCACGTTTCTGTTCGACGCGAGCCGCCAGCAGGTCGATCTTCGAGCTGGATTCAGCATCGGCAAACGAGCGCTGGGAGTTGGCCTTGAGTTCCGCCTCGGCCACACCCAATGCCCGCTCGGCGACATCGGCCTGGGCCTTGAGGGTGGTGCTTTCGAAACGCAGCAACAGGTCGCCGTTCTTCACCGCCTGGTTGGGCTTGACCAGGAATTCGGCAATCACGCCATCCAACGGTGCCGCTACCACCTGCCCGCCCAGTGGCACCACTTCGGCCGGGGCCAACACGGATTGGCGCACTGGGATCAGCAACCCCAGCAGCAACACCGCCACCAGGGCGACCTGGCGCTTGCGCGTCCAACGCAGGCGCCACGGCTTGCGCGGTTGCAGCGCCAGCCAGGCATGGCTGTAGGTGTCGCCGAGTTGCGACAGCAGCACTTGCTCCGGCGGTGTCCATGGCAGGTCACGGGCCAGCCACAAGCCGCCAAACACTTGGCCTTGATGATCGATCAAGGGCAGCCAGAACACTTGCCCGGCCGACAGGCTTCGCCAATCCGCCTGGACCGGCTCACTCACCTCGCCAGGGGCAATGACCCGCGCCTTGTCCAGCGATCCCTTCTTGAACAACTGCGCGACGGCTTGTTCGACAAATGCCACGAACGGCGCGTTCGGCTCGATGGCGCTGACGCCGGTCACGGCCTGGACCTTGCCAGCGATCAACAACGCGGCATGACGAAAGCCGAACAACGCCTGGCCGTCGTTGACCAGGCTGTAGCTCAACTGCTCGGGCGTGCGCGCAGCCCTGGTCTGGCGTTCCAGATCGAGGAAACGGGCGAACACCTGCTCGGCGCTGCCCGTCACTGGCGCGTTCACTTCGACTCCGAGAAACGCGCCGTACCGCTCATGCCAGACAACAGACCGCTGGCATCCGGCACGCTCGCCACCAGCAGCAGCGTCTGGCTGCCCTCGTCGATGCGTGCGCCCAGGCGCTTGACCGTCGCTTGCAACGGCTTGCCGGTTTCATCGGGAACGAAGCTGAACGACTGGCCGGGCTTGAGCTTGCCCATCCAGCGCGAAGGAACCAACAGATGGATTTCCAGCGTGCGATTGTCCACGACGTCCAACAATGGCGCACCGGCCGCGACGCTTTCATAACGCTGGACCTTGCGCGCCACCACCTGCCCGTCAAACGGTGCGATGACGCTGCAGCGCTTGACCTGCACTTGATAAACCTGGGATTGCGCCTGCGCCTCGCTGAGACGGGCCTCGGCCCGCGACACCTCGAAACGTCCGACGGATTTCAGCGCCGCGAGCTGCCGATTGTGGGCCAGCTCTTCACCGGCGCCACGGCTGGCCGCCTGGGCCGCATTGAGCTGGGCCTGATAGGCCGAACAGTCGAAACGCGCCAGGGTGTCGCCCTTCTTGAACGACTCGCCCTCACTGAACGGCAACTCGACAATCCGCCCGGCCAACTCACTGGCCAGCACCGCCTGATCCCGCGCCCGCAGCACCCCTCGCGCCTCGTTGCCCGACGCACTGGCCGAAACGTTGCTCTCCAGCAACGGATCGTCGGACGCTGGCGTTTGCGCCTGCACCCCGCACGTTATAAAGGTCAATCCCACAACCCAACTGCATAAACGTCGCATGACCGTTACTCCCTGACGGATGGTCGGAGTCTACGACAGCGGTGGGGGGCGTCAAGGGGAGTAGTTGAGTGAAAAGAGAATACGCCCGGGGACATTCGCTGTGGCGAGGGGATTCATCCCCGCTGGACTGCGCAGCAGTCCCAAATCCTGACACCTCGGTATCTCAGGCAGACCGCATTTAAATTGCTTGGGGTTGCTGTGCAACCCAACGGGGATAAATCCCCTCGCCACAGGTTGAGTAACATCAGCGCTGATCGTTTTGACCTCACTGCCTCTTCATCTGGTTCCAGGGTTGAGAACAATCCCTGAGCCGAACATATCTCCCTCGCCACGGGTTCTGTGATCAACAAATATCGCGCTGTCTACTCCACCAACCTCAACTCCCCATCGCAATACACCACCTCACGCCCCAACCACCCCACATCCGCCTGAGGCAACACTGCCGAAGGCTTGCGCAGTTCACGCAGCAACGTCGAGCCATGGGACAGGCGTCCACCCATGCGCGCAATCACGGCGCGGGCGTTTTGGTAGTGGGCGTGGCGGCCAGGGTCCAGGGTGTCTTCCAGCAGGATGTCTTCGCCGAGAATGCCCCGGGTCTGGCCCGGGTAGATCAGGAATCCGCTCGCCTGTTCGGTGCCTTCACGACCGTCCTGCCAGAAGCTGCCGTCGCGGCTGCGGATGTCCGGGTGCGGTGCGAACCAATGCGTCCGGTCAGCGCCCGGCATGGCGTGGTGCAGGCGGAAAAAGATCCGCATCAGGTTATCGCGATACCATTCGCGCACCTGCAAATAATAGCCGCGCAACCCCGGCAGGCCTACACCGTGGGCCAGGCGAATCGCCACCGGCCATTGAGGAAAGGCCTGCAACGGCAGTTCGGTCGGCGCCGGGCGCGGTGTGGCCGGGTCGGTTTCCCACGGCAGCCGATGAGGGCTGTGTTCGAGATCGTCATAGGCGGTCGGCGGTCGTCCCAGCCAGTCCCCGCCGCTGCTGGCCAAGGCGCTGGCGATGCACAGGTTGCCCTGCACCACGAACACGTAGAAGCGGGTGAACCAATCGGCCAACTGTTGGCCGTCGGCACCTTGTCCGGTCAGCTCGTGCAGCTCTCGATCAAAACGTCGGAGGCCGTTTTCCAGCGTCAGCAAATGCCCTCGGGCGATGCGTTGCATGCGCAGGAACAACGGCAGCGAACGCAGCAGGCGCAGTGGCCGCCAGGGCAGGTGCGGTGTCGCGCCGCCGACCTCGCCGGCATAGCTGCTGGCGCTGACGCCCCAGTCAGCCAGCCGGGCGAGAAACAAATCATTATTGATGTACGAAGCGCCGCCAAACACCGCCGTAAAAGGCTCGTTGTCCTGCAGCACCCGCCGATCCCAACGCGCCATGATCGCCGGAATACTCGCCGCCGCACGGCGCTGCGCGTACTCCACCAGGACGCTGGGTCGGGGCGGCAGGATCTCGGCAATGTTGGCGGCAGTCAGGTGACGGCGCCAGCCGTAGTCGCTGATCGGGCGGTATTGCAACAGCCACAGCTGGGTCCCGTCCCAGGCCCATTCAACATCACCGGGCACGTAATGAAAGACCCGCAGCACGCCTTGCAGAAAGCGCCACAGCGCGTCAGCGGTCAGGCCGTGGGCAGGCTTGAACGTACCGCTGTTCCATGCTTCACCCAGGCGGGAAATCACTGCGCGCTCAGGGCTCACTTGGCCATCGGCCAACGACTCCAGATGCCCCTCGACCCACTCCAATTCAACAGACAAGTGACGCACGAACGCGATCCCGGACAACCGTGGCGTGATGAAACGCTGCACCACCACTTCCTCGACACCCGCCGCGCTCAACTCGGCAATGCGCGCCGGCACGTTGCACGTCGGTTCGCGCAGGAACGTGGTGCTCAAGCCAGCATTCGCCGCATCGGCCTGATCCTCGCCGTAACTGGAGGAACGCACGGCCCAGGTAGCATCCGGCTGGCCGTCCAGAAAGCCTGGCAAGCGCGGATCATCACAATGGTTGAGGGACAATGCCGCTGGCACCGGCTGTCCAGCCAACGCCGCGAGACGTAAGCGGCCACCCTTGGTATGCGCGACAAAACCACGCTCGCCGGACTCCAGCCACGCGGCGAATTCAGCGGGCGAGTCGATCCACGGATAATGGCCCCAACCGGCCTTCAAGCTGATCGTCAAATCGGCACGGGCCAGAATGGCCGACCAGGCCGCCGCTTGGGCGACGCCCAACACCTTGTCTTGATCACCCCAGACCAGCTCGACCGGGTCGCTGATCCATTCCAGCAACGGCAACGCGGTGTCGGCGCGCACCAGGTCCCAATGCGGCACAAAGGCCCGGCAGCGGGCATAGCCGGCGCCCATGCGCTGGTATTGCGCCGGCGTCCAGGTTTGGCTGGAAAATTTATGGGCAAACAACGTCGGCTTGTTCGCCAGCAGCCAGTGGATGGTCTTGCGAATCGGCAACGGCGACATCAACGCCGGCAACCGTCGCTGCCACAAAAACGCGCCCACCGGCGCCAACAAAACGCTGCGGCAAAAGTGCCCCGGCTGGCGTTGCAAGGCGTGCAGCACCAGCAAGGCGTTCACGCCGACCGCCATGATCGCGCTGCCCCGGACCGTCGCCGCCAGCAACGCCTGGGCATAGGCCGCCAGGTCTTCGCAGGGAGCCTGGGGGTTATTGCCAAAGCCGGGCAGTTCCAACGGCACCACGTCGTAGCGTTGAAAATGCGGCAACGCGTCATCCCACCAATCGGCGGCGCTGCCGTTGCCGGCCAGCAGGTACATCCGGGGCTTGCTCATGGATGTTCCTCAGGCCAGGTCGCGCAGGGCTGCGTCGAGCGTCGGGTAACGGAACGCATAGCCGGCCTCGACGAGACGGTCGGGCACCACGCGCTGTCCATCGAAAAACAGCTGGGCCATCTCGCCAGCCAAGGCACGCACTGGCGCGGCCGGAATATGGAACCACACCGGGCGCTTGAGCACCTTGCCGACGCTTTCGGCGAACAGCGCCTGGCTGACCGTTTCCGGCGCCACCAGGTTGTAGGTGCCGCTCAGGCTTTGATCAGCGAAGGCCCGGGCGATCACCTGGATGACATCGTCGCGGTGTACCCAACTCATGATTTGCTTGCCGTCGCCCATCCGCCCGCCGAACCCCAGGCGAAACGGAATCAGCAATGGCAGCAATGCACCGCCCGGCCCGAACACCACACCCAGGCGCAGCACCACCTGGCGCACGCCCAACTCGACGGCAGGCCGCGCGGAGGCTTCCCAGCGCGCGCAGAGCTCAGCCATGAAACCCTCGCCCTGGCTGGCACTTTCATCCAGGCTTTCACCGGCGTCACGCACGCCGTAAAAACCAATCGCCGAAGCCTGGACCCACAACGCCGGTTTGTGCCGCGCGTTTCTCAACCAGGCCATCAAGGCTTCGGTGGTATTGACCCGGCTGGCGATGAGCTGCGCCTGGCGCTTGGGACTCCAGCGCGGGCCGGCCACCGGTGCGCCTGCCAGGTTGATCACCACATCGAAGGTTTCATCATGCCCGAGCTTGCCCAACGAGCGCAGGCAACGGGCGCGACCGTCAAACAAATACGCCGCTTTCAACGGATCGCGAGCCAACACGCTGACCGTGTGCCCGGCGTCGAGCAGTTGATTGACCAATGTTTCGCCGATGAATCCAGTGCCGCCCGTGACCAGCACGCGCTTGTAGGCGCCACCGGCAAACGGATTGGCAGGCTTGCCCGCGCGTTGCATGCGCAAGGCCGCCAAGCCGTCGCGAATCCCCGAGGCCGTGACGCCGATGGCGAACAAGGTCAACAGCCAACCGCGCCAGCCGAGATCGATAGCGCTCAGCCCGGTTGGCAAACTCGCCCACTGCGCCAATTGCACGCCATACAACGCGAAGAACGCCCCGCCGTTGACCGCCAGCACCGTGTGCATGATGCGTTCGATAGGCGGCAGCTTGCGGCTGCGGTCCTCCACCACGAAGTCCCAGAGCGTCAGGCAAATCTCCAGGGCGAACAGCAGCGCGATGACTATCGCCCACGTCCCCTCGAAAGCCAGATGCGCAATGCCCAGGAACAGGATCCCGTAGAAGCACGAGCGCAAGGCGTGGATCGACAGCTCTAGCCGCGCACTGTGGCGATAGGGCAAGGCGACGGTGAGTTCGTGGTGATACAAGGTGTCCAGCGCACCGAGGATTGCCTGGGCGATCAGCAGGGCGATTGCCCAGTCCAGCGGTGAAAAATCAGCCATGGTTGGATTCACTCGGCGCGTTGTCAGGCAGGGAGGTTTGACGATCGTGGCGATATAGCCATAACAGCGGCGGCAATAAAACGAGCAAGGCAACGCTGTCGAACCACAGGTGCGACCAGACCCGCGCCTGGGCGGAAATCCACATGTCCTGGGGCGCCCACAGCAGGATGCCGACGATGAGCCAGCCCCAGGGCATGGCACTCTTCAATCGATTGCCGATGTGGACGAGGGCGAGCATGTACACCCCGTAGCTTTGCAACGTGGCGCCGAACAACGCCAGCCACCAGACCTGTTGCGCGCGGGCCGTAGCGGGCACTGAATCGGCGCCCCAGAAAGCGAGTTCGATGGTGTTCAGATAGTCATCGAGCAAGCCGGAATGACCGGCCCAGGTCAGCATGAGGCCGGCAAGCAGGTGCATCAGGGCCGCCGCGTACAACCAAACGACCAGGGCTTTGCGAAGGGGGTTGGGAGGGACTGGCATTCCGTGTCCTGAAGGCTTGCTTGGAGGCGGCAAGTCTAAAGGAAAAGGGAGGGGCTTTACTTGGCTAATTATGTTGAGGGTTTAACAAGCATTGCACCGCCCAGCCAGGCCACAGGCGCTTCTGTGGAGCTGCGTGAGCTGCGTGAGCTGCGTAGGAGCTGCCGAGTGCAACGAGGCTGCGATCTTTCCCCAGACACTTGAATCTCAAGCGAAAGATCAAAGATCAAAGATCAAAGATCAAAAGATCGCAGGCTTCGCCAGCTCCTACAGGGTCGAGCGGGAGCAAGCTCCCTCGCCACGGGTTCCAAGTGTTTTCAGGAATGGCTCAACGCTGCATCCCCCACCGCTTCACCGTCACCCGCTCCAGGCTGTCGAACACCAGGTTCTCCACCAACAGCCCGATCAGGATCACCACCGCTAACCCGGCAAACACCTTGTCGGTGTACAACTCATTACGATTCTGGAAGATGTACCAACCCAAGCCGCCCTTGCCACTGGTCGCGCCGAACACCAGTTCGGCAGCAATGAGGGTACGCCAGGCGAAGGCCCAGCCGATCTTCAGCCCTGCGAGGATCGACGGCAACGCCGCCGGAATCAGGATGAACAGCACAAAGCGCAGGCCCTTGAGCCCGTAGTTGCGCCCGGCCATGCGCAGCGTTTCCGACACGCCGAGAAAGCCCGCATACATGTTCAACGCCAGTGCCCAGAGCACCGAGTGCACGAGTACGAAAATCAGGCTGTTCTGCCCCAGGCCAAACCACAGCAGCGCCAACGGCAACAGGGCGATGGCCGGCAATGGGTTGAACATCGACGTCAACGTGCTGAGCAGGTCGCGGCCCAACTGCGTCGACACCGCCAGGGTGGTCAGGCCAAACGCCAGGATGATGCCCAGCAGATAACCCTTGAGCAGCACCACCAGGGAAATCCAGACCTTGCCCAACAGCTCGCCGCTGAACAAACCGTCGTACAACGCGTTGGCGGTCTGCAGGAAGCCCGGCAACAGCAGGTCATTGTTCTGGTAGCGCGCCACGCCCTCCCACAGCACCGCCAGCACTATCAGGATCAGACTTTTACGCAGCCAACCCTGCTGCCAGAGGCGCTGGCCCAGGGGCAATTCGCGCTCCAGCGGCACGTGGGTCAGGGGTTGCAGGTCGACTTCGTATTCTTCGCGCGCAGGCGATAATTGGCTCATGAACGGCCCCCCTTAATACGCAATACGGATGTCGGTGAAATCCAGCTCACGCTCGGTTTCAGGCGGCTGACCTTCATTGAACAGCAATCCATGAATCCGCCGCGCCGTATGCTGGAACCCCACGCCGCCGAGGCTGTGCAGGTCGTATTGATGGCTGTGGATTTCCGCCCGGACACGCCCCGGATGGGGTGACAACAGCAGGATGCGATTGCCCACCACCAGCGCTTCTTCGATGGAGTGGGTGACGAACAACAGAGTGAAACGCACCTCCTCCCAGAGCAGCAGCAATTCTTCCTGCATCTTGCGTCGGGTCAGCGCATCGAGGGCGGCGAAGGGCTCGTCCATCAACAGGATTTTCGGCTGCATCGCCAGCGCCCGGGCGATTGCGACGCGGGCCTTCATGCCACCGGACAAGGTGTGGGGATAAGCATCGGCAAACGCCGCCAGCCCGACCTTGTCGAGATAATGCAGCGCCCGCTCCTCGGCCTCGCGACGCTTGAGCGTGCCCGACGCCAGCAGCGCGAACATCACGTTCTGCTTCACGGTTTTCCACGGCGGCAACTGGTCGAATTCCTGAAACACCACGATCCGGTCAGGGCCTGGCGCGTTGACGGTTTGGCCTTGCAAGCGAATCTCGCCTTCGCACGGCGCGATGAAACCGCCGATGGCCTTGAGCAGCGTGGACTTGCCGCAACCCGACGGGCCGAGCAGTACAAAACGGTCCGCCGGGTCGACTTCGAAACTGACTTGATGGGTGGCCCGCACCACACGCTGCGGGGTGCGGTATTCCAGGCTGACGTTATCCACTGACAGCAACGCCGTGCTGGCGGAGGTGGGGTTGCTGGCCGCGTGGCCTTGCAATGGCGCGTTCATGACAATCAGCTCCCCTGCAACGGTTTGGCGTCCTGGAAGAAATAGTCTTCCCACGACGCTGGCTTGTTTTTGATGGCGCCGACGCGGTAGAGGAATTCCGCCAGCGGGTAGGTGTTCTTCGGCGTGACGGTGAATTCGATCTGCGGGTTATCGATGGTCTTCAGCAAGGTTGCTCGGTCAATCTTGGCCTTGGTCACCCGAAGATAGGTGTCCGCCGCCGCACCCTTGTCGTTCTGGGCGAACTCGGCGGCTTCGGTCAGGGCCTCGACAAAGGCCTTGTAGGTCTTCGGGTTTTCATCACGGAATTTCTCGGTGGCGAACAACACCGTGGGCGAGTTCGGCCCGAGCACATCATAGGAATTGAGCACGACGTGGACGTTGGGGTTTTGCAGGGCCTGGTCCTGGAACGGCGGGTTGGAAAAGTGCCCGGTCAACTCGGTGCCCCCGGCGATCAACGCGGCCGTGGCGTCCGGGTGCGGGACGGCCAGGGTGTACTTGTCGAGGCGATTGAAATCCTTGTCGCCCCACTGCTTGGCGGCGGCGTATTGCAGGATCCGTGACTGCACCGAAACACCCACCGCCGGCACCGCGATGCGGTCCTTCTCGGTGAAGTCGGCGATAGTCTTGACGTTCGGGTTGTTGCTCAACAGGTAATAGGGAAAGTTGCCCAGCGACGCCACCGCCTTGACGTTCTGCTTGCCACGGGTGCGATCCCAGACAGTCAACAACGGCCCGACGCCGGCCCCAGCAATGTCGATGGAACCCGACAACAACGCATCGTTGACCGCCGCACCGCCGGACAATTGAGTCCAGTCGACCTTGATGTCGATGCCTTCCTGCTTGCCGTGCTTTTCGATCAGTTGTTGATCGCGCACCACATTGAGCAGCAGGTAAACGATGCCGAACTGCTCGGCGATGCGAATCTCGCCCTCGGCGTGAGCGCTGGCCGGCGCAACCAGGCTGCCGGCGAGCAGGCTGAACCCCAGGCCGATGGCCGCGGCCAACGGTGCAAAAGCAATGCGTTTGGACATGGTGATTCTCCAGGCTCTTTGCGCGCTGCGCAGCCGATCAGAAAGGGGCGTCGCCCTGGATGGTGGTGCGATACAGCTTGCGGCGCAGATGGCTTGGGCAACCGGCGGCCAAGTGAATCAACGAACGGTTGTCCCAGAACACCAGGTCGTGGGGCTGCCATTGATGGCGATAGATGTTCTGCGGCAGCACGCTGTGGGCATACAGCTCCGTCAGGATGGCGGTGCTTTCATCCTCCGGCAGGCCGACGATGCGGGTGGTAAAGCCTTCGCTGACAAACAATGCCTTGCGCCCGGTTTCCGGATGCGTGCGGACGATCGGATGCACGACTTCGGCAACCTGGGCCAATTGCTCCGGTGTCAACGTCGGGCGCCAGTTACCTTCGAATTTGGTCTCGCTGTAGCGCGCCGTGTAGGAGTGCGCCGCCGAACGGCCATCGATCGCCTTACGCAGCGCTTCGGGCAAACCATCCAGCGCCTTGTGCATATCGGCGAACAACGTGTCGCCGCCTTCGCTCGGCAATTCCTGGGCATGAAGCATCGAGCCGAGGCTGGGCAATTCCTTATAGGAAAGGTCCGAATGCCAGAACTTGCCGGCATCGCCCAGGCCGATGGACTGGCCGTTTTCGATGATGTTGGAAACGATGAGGATTTCCGGGTGCCCGGCCAGCAGGAATTGCTTGAGCACATGGATCTGCAGCACGCCAAAACGGCGGCTGAAGGCGATCTGTTGTTCTGGGGTGATGTGTTGGTCGCGGAACACCACCACGTGATAGTCGAGGTGGGCGCGGTGGATGCGGGCGAAATCCTGGTCGTTGATGGGCCGGGACAAGTCCAGGCCAACGATCTCGGCGCCTACTGCATCGGGGAATGGGCGGATGTCGAACGACTGCGGCGCAATGTTCGCGATAGGTGAATCTGAAAAACAAGAGACGGCTGGCATACATCACTCCCACGCACGGCGCGCTTGAACGGGCGCGCACTCGATCAAAACTCACGGGGTCACCGTGTTGGTTTGTGTCGTGCGGCGCGCCGATTGGTCGGCAGGTACGCAGGGGGGTGACTTTAAAGGTATAAGAAACTTAATTTAAATATTAAAAATGCATATGTATATGGCAGAACCTATGGGACCACCATTGATCCTGTGGTGAGGGGATTTATCCCCGCTGGGGTGCGCAGCAGCCCTGAATGGCTGAATGCAAATATGCCTGACACACCGAAGTGGCTGGTTGGGGCTGCTGCGCAGCCCAGCGGGGATAAATCCCCTCGCCACAAAAGCGCGTGCGCCGCAAATATCTATTTACCGCTCGTGCAACGCCTCGGACCGGGCCTTGATGATCGGTTTGAGCAGGTAGCTCAGGATGGTTTTCTTGCCGGTGATAATGTCCACCGACGCTACCATCCCCGGGATGATCAGCAAGGGCTTTTCAGGCGTGCCCAGGTGGCTGCGTTCGGTGCGCAGCTTGATGATGTAGTAGGTGGTCTTCTTGTCTTCATCGGTGATGGTGTCGGCACCAATCTGTTCCAGCTTGGCTTTCATCCCGCCATAGATGGTGTAGTCATACGCCGTGAATTTCACCGTGGCGTCTTGGCCAGGGTGCAGGAAAGCGATGTCCTGGGGACGGATTTTCGCTTCCACCAGGATGGTGTCGTCCAGCGGCACGATTTCTATCAGGTCACTACCCGGCTGGATCACACCGCCAATGGTATTCACCAGCATCTTGTTGACGATGCCGCGCACCGGCGATGTCACCAGGGTACGGCTAACGCGATCTTCCAGGGCCTTGCCGGTGGCCTGGGCCTTGTTCAGGTCGGTGCGCGCTTCGTTGAGTTGGGTCAGCGCTTCACTGCGGAATTTGCCGCGGGTCTCGTCGATCTTGCGCTGCACTTCCTTGATCGCCGATTCGGCACGGGGAATCGCCAGTGTCGTGGCGTCCAGTTGCCCACGGGTCTCGACTTCGGCGCGCTTGAGCCGCAGCACTTCCACCGGCGATACCGCGCCTTGGGCCACCAACGGCTCGGACATGTTGATTTCCTGGCGTTGCAGTGCCAGGCCAGAGCGATATTGCGCCTGCTTGGAAATGAACTCGCGCAGCTCCTGCTGACGCTGGATCAACTGCTCCTGCAAGCCGCCGATCTCATCGTGCAATTGCTGGCGGCGGCTGATGTACAGCGACTCCTCACTGGCAGCCTGGCCCGGTACTGCCTTGAGTACATCGGGCGGAAACTTCAACGGCCGGTCATCGACTTCGGCACTCAGGCGCTCGACCCGCAACAGCATCGACAGGCGATCCGCCTCGGTTTCGCCGACGTTGGAGGCAAACCGGGTGTCGTCCAGGCGAATCAACGGCGCGCCGGCCTCGACGATCTGCCCTTCCTTGACGAACAGCTCAGCGACGATGCCGCCTTCAAGGTTTTGGATTTTCTGGATCTTGGACGATGGGATCGCCTTGCCGTCGCCCTTGGTGACTTCGTCGATCACCGCAAAGTTGGCCCACAACACCAGGAAAACGAAGAAGGCAATGATGCCCCAGATCGTCAGGCGCACCACGCGGGGAGCGTCTTCGATCAGCGCCTTGTTGACCTCGGGCAGCGGCTGGCCGTGCAGCGACTCGGAACCTTTGAAGTAGCGGCCGATAGCGCCTTTTGAATCCGATTTAAGCAACACTGATCTGCCCCTTCTTCAACGCTTCCATGACGGCGGCTTTCGGGCCATCGGCGAGGATCTGCCCCCGATCGATCACGATCAGGCGATCCACCAGCGACAGCAACGATGCCCGGTGCGTCACCAGCAGCACGGTCTTGTTTTCCACCACGGCGGCCAGGCGCTGTTTCAAGCGTTCTTCACCGGTGTTGTCCATGGCACTGGTGGGTTCGTCCAACAGCAGGATGGGCGGGTTGAGGAGCAGCGCGCGGGACAGGGCGACGTTTTGCCGCTGGCCGCCGGACAGGTTCTGCCCGCGCTCGCCGACTTGCAGTTCGTAACCTTGCGGATGCAGGCGGGCAAATTCATGCACGCCCGCGAGTTCTGCAGCCTGGAGCACCAGTTCATCTTCGACGTAGCGGGCGCCGGAGGTCAGGTTGTCGCGCAGGGTGCCGGCCAGCAGCTGGATGTCCTGGGGCACGTAGCCAATGTTGTAGCGCAACTCGCTGACATCGATCTGGCGGATGTCCACGCCGTCCACCAGCAACGCGCCGTCGTCCGGTTGGTAAAGGCCCACCAGCAATTTGGCCAGCGAACTCTTGCCCGAGCCGCTGCGACCGATGATGCCGATCTTCTCGCCAGGCTTGATCACCAGGTTGATGTTTTTCAACGCCGCGTTCTGCTGGTTCGGGTAGGTGAAGTTCAGCTGGCGGCATTCAATCGCCCCCTGCAATACCTTGCGGCTCAGCGGACGCTCTTCGAAATTGCGCTCCTGTGGCAACTCCATCATCTGGTCGACGGAGGTCATCGTCACCCGCGCCTGCTGATAGCGGGTCAGCAAACCCGAGAGCGATGCCAGCGGGCTGAGGGCGCGGCCGCTGAGCATGTAGCAGGCAACCAGCCCGCCCATGCTGAGATTGCCGGCGATGATCTGGTAGACGCCGAAGACAATCATGACCACACCGGCCAGTTGCTGGATCAGCAACGTGATGTTCATCGCCAGGCCGGACAACATCTTCACCCGCAGCTCAAGGCGACTGAGGGTGCCGATGGTCTGTTCCCATTGGTACTGGCGCTCGCTCTCGGCGTTGTTGACCTTCACCGCATCCAGGCCGGCCAGGGTCTCGATCAGGCTGGACTGGCGCTCGGCGCCCAGGGCCATGGTTCGCTCCATGGTCGCTACCAACGGCTTCTGCAGCGCATAACCGATCAACAGCGCAAGCGGAAACGCCACCACCGGAATCCACACCAGATGCCCGCCGAGGATCGCGATGACCATGAAGATCAACAGAGTGAACGGAAGGTCGATCAGGCTGGTGAGCGTCAGCGAGGCCAGGAAGTCCCGCAGGCTTTGAAACTCATGGATGTTCTGGGCGAAGCTGCCCACCCGCGCCGGACGATATTTCATCGCCATGCCGACGATGCGCTCGAACAGCGTCGCCGAGATGATCAGGTCGGTTTTCTTGCCCGCCAGATCCAGGCACAGGCTGCGCAGCATTTTCAGGATGAGGTCGAACACATAGGCGCCGGTGATGCCGACCGCCAATACCCATAGCGTCGATTCGGCCTGGTTCGGCACCACGCGGTCGTAGACGTTCATCACGAACAGCGGCGCGGCCATGGCGATGATATTGATCAGCAGGCTGGCGGCGATGGCGTCGGCGTACAGCCAGCGGGACCGCTTGAGGGTGTCACGAAACCACGAACGCGCCCGGGGAATGAGCGTGCCGTGAATAACGTCAAATTTATGCTGCGGCTGGGCGAAGAACACCTTGCCGCTGTAGTCATCGGCGAGCAGGTCACGGCTGACGGTGACCTCACCGCCGTCGCTTTCGCTGAGCAGCAAACGCGCCTGGCCGTCCTCGGCCCAGCCCAGCAGGACGGCGCTGCGGCCTTCTTTCAGCAGCAGTAGCGCCGGCATGGCGATGGCGGGGATTTGCTCGAGCTTGCGTTGCAGCACCCGGCCTTGCAGACCGGCACGGGCCGCCGCACGCGACAATAATTCGACGCTCAGCCGTTGCTTGGGCAACGGCAGGCCGGTGGTGAGCATCGCCGCGCTGGCAGGCTTCTGATGCAGCATGCAGAGCGCCAGCAAACCATCCAACAGCGGGTCGTCGTGCAGCGTGCGCGGGTCATGGACTAGTTCGACTGGACTGACTTCTGATTCCACGCTCGGCACTCTGACTGATTGAAACGGGTTGGAGGACTCAATTCATCCCAGGCAACTGGACCTTGGGTTTCACGTCGTTCTGCACAACCGATGCCAACGGCGCGACCACACCCTGGCTTTTCAGCAACTGGCCCATGGTCGCCTTGATGCGGTACTGGGTGAACAGCTGCACATTCTTGATCTCCGCCAGGCGGCGGGAGGCGCTGAACAGCTCGTTTTCGCTGTCGAGCAAATCGAGCAGGGTGCGCTCACCCAGGCTGAACTGACGCTGATAGGCGGTGCGCACGCTGTTGCTGCGATCCACATATTGCTGGGCAACCGGCACCTGGGCGTTGGCGTTGTTCAGGGCGTTCCAGGCCAGGCCAAGCTCTTCGTTCAACTGGCGCAGCGCGTTGTTGCGAATATCCAACGCCTGGTTCGACAGGTAGGACTTGGACTCCAGGTCGGCCTTGTTACTGCCACCGGCATACAGGTTGAAGCGCATGCGCAACATGGCTTGCCACTCGTTGTTGTGGCCGTTCTGGCCGTCCAGGTCGTTGTCGGCGGTGCGGCCCAACTCGGCGTCGAAGCGTGGGTAGAAGCTCGACTTGGCAGCTTCATACTGTTTCTCGGCAGCGGCGATGTCGGCTTCGGCCGAACGCAGCACCGGGCTGTTTTCCAGCATCTGGGCACGGGCTTCGGTCAGGTTGGCCGGCAACAGCGCCATAAAGTCGGCGGGACGATCCAACTGGTCGGGCAGTTGGCCGACGGCGCTGAGGTAATTGGTCTCGGCATCGGCCAGGTTGGTTTGTTCAGTGATCAGGTTGTTGCGGGCCTGGGCCATGCGCGCTTCGGCCTGGTCCAGGTCGGCACCGCTGCCCACGCCACGGGAGGTGCGTAGCTTGATCTGGTCGTAAATGCGCTCGTGGCTCTTGAGGTTTTCCTCGGCCAGGCGCACGAACTCGCGACGGGTCAGCACGTCCAGGTAAACCTGGGCCACGGTCAGCCCGGTGCGCTCGGACGCGTCCAGCAAGGAATAAGCACGGGAATTCACGTTGGCTTGTTGACGCCCTACTTCGCTGGACGTCGCAAAACCGTCAAAAACCATTTGCGACAGACGCAGGCTCGACTCGCTGCGGTTCAAGGTTTCCCAATGATTATTACTGCCCGAACGGGTCGTCACACTGTCGGTGCCTTCACGGCCATAACCGGCTGCAAGGTCCACTCTAGGCAGGTAGCCGCCTTTGGCCGCCTTGAGCTGATAGTCCGCCGCCAGGCGACTGTTCACGCCGGCCTGGATTTCCGGGTGGACGTCCAATGCCTGTTGCATGGCCTGCGGCAAGGTTTGTGCTTGTACGAAACTGGCGGCGAGGGCGAAAGGTAAAGCCTTGAGCAGGTGCGAACGCATGGTTGGTTTATTCCCGAAACTCTTGTCTTGAATCACAGCGAAACGTGGCGCTGCATCGGATGATGGCAACCGGAATGACCGTATGTCGGAAAGTTCAAAACAGGGGCTGGAACACGCACCGAAAGAACAGGTCGCCGCTTAAATATCAATGTGACATTACGGAAGCGATTGTTTAGGATGGCCGGCAGAAGGTCAATAGTTTGGCAGAAACAAAATACGCCGAAAAACACAGTCAAAATATTGTCGTATTAAAGCGTCAAAACATTTCCCCTTAGTGAGCATGAACGTCCAGACCGCTATGGCCATCGAGGCTGTCGGGTCCATGGAAGTCTACTGAACGTGGTACCCGGAGAGTCTTCAATGAGCAGTGTTATTGCCGTTGTCAAAAGCATTGTTGGTCAGGTTTTCGCCGTATCCCCCGAAGGTATTCGGCGCGTACTCATTGAGGGCGATCGCCTGAATGTGGGCGACCAGTTGGACACCGGCCCTGCCGGCGCCGTCACATTGGAGCTGGCCGATGGCCGCACGCTGGACCTGGGCCGCGACACTCAGTGGAGCGCCAGCGCTCCGGACTCCTCCACCGACCTCGAACAGGCCACAGCCCAAGCCGCGCCGTCTGTAGATGAGTTGCAGCAAGCCATCGCCGCCGGCGTCGACCCGACGACCGCCCTGGAAGCCACCGCCGCAGGCCCAACCGCCGCGGGTACAGGTGGCGCCGCCGGTGGCGGCCACAGCTTCGTCGTGCTGGACGCCACGGCCGGCAGCGTCGATCCGACGATCGGCTTCCCGACCGCAGGCCTCGCTGCGGCCGCCGCGACCGACAACAACACCTTGGGTGGCGACACCACCGATACGACAGCCAACGCCGTGCTCAATGCGACCATGAGCCTGAGCGCCACGCCGACCATCACCGAAGCCGGCGGCGTGCTGGTCTACACCGCAACCGTTACCCAGGCGCCACTGACCAACCTGACCGTGACCTTGTCCAACGGTGCGGTCATCGTGATCCAGGCCGGACAACTGACCGGTAGCGTCAACGTACCGCTCGCGCCGAACGACACCGTCTACAACGACCCAAGCCAGATCAGCGTGACCGTTACGGGCACCACCGGCGGCAGCGGCATCGCCGTGACCGTGCCGACCACGCCGGCAGTGACCCAGATCACCGACACCATCGACACCACCACCGTCACCCTGAGCGCGAACAACACGATTACCGAAGGCGGCCAGATCACTTACACCGCGACGCTGACCAATCCGGCTCAGACCCCGGTGACTGTGACCTTGAGCAACGGCGCGGTGATCAACATTGCTGCGGGCGCCACGACTGGTACCGTGGCGGTCGATACCCCGGCCAATGACGTTTACAACAACGGCAGCACCGTCAGCACCACGATCACTGGCGCAACCGGCGGTAACTTTGAGAATCTGGTGCCGAGCACGGCGCCTGCGGTGACTACGATTACCGACTCGGTAGATGCCACTACCCTGACGCTGACCGCTACGCCGACCGTGAATGAAAACGGCACGATCACCTACACCGCGACCCTGACCGGTGCTGACGGTAAACCTGTCACCGCTCAGAACGGTCCAGTGACTGTGACTTTGGAAAGCGGCAAGACCATCACCATCGCTGCGGGCGCAAGCTCGGGTGAGCTCAATGTGCCTGTCGGCAACGACGTGTACCAAGGCCCAACCACCGTCACCGAATCGATTGCTTCGGCATCGGGCGGTAACTTGGAAGCCATTGCTCCTAACACCGCTCCGGTCAGCACCATCGTTAGCGATGTCGATGACACCACCACGGTGACATTGACCGCCACACCGACCGTGAACGAAAACGGCACCATCACCTACACCGCCACCCTGACCGGTGCCGACGGCAAACCGGTCACCGCGCAGAACGGTCCAGTGACCGTGACTTTGGACAGCGGTAAGACCATCACCATCGCTGCGGGTGCAAGCTCGGGCGCGCTCGATGTGCCGGTCGGTAATGACGTCTACCAAGGCCCGACCACCGTGACTGAGTCGATTGCTTCGGCATCGGGCGGTAACTTGGAAGCCATTGCTCCTAACACCGCTCCGGTCAGCACCGTGGTCAGCGATGTCAACGACACCACCACGGTGACATTGACCGCCACGCCAACCGTGAATGAAAACGGCACGATCACTTACACAGCAACTCTGACCGGTGCTGACGGAAAACCCGTCACCGCGCAGAACGGTCCTGTGACCGTTACGTTGGACAGCGGCAAGACCATCACCATCGCTGCGGGCGCAAGCTCGGGTGCGCTCGATGTGCCTGTCGGCAACGACGTGTATCAAGGCCCAACGACCGTCACCGAGTCGATTGCTTCGGCATCGGGCGGCAACCTCGAAGCCATTGCGCCAAACACCGCGCCGGTCAGCACCATCGTTAGCGATGTCGATGACACCACCACGGTGACATTGACCGCCACGCCGACCGTGAATGAAAACGGCACCATCACTTATACCGCCACGCTGACCGGCGCAGACGGCAAACCTGTCACCGCACAAAACGGTCCGGTGACCGTAACGTTGGAAAGCGGCAAGACCATCACCATCGCCGCCGGCGCAAGTTCAGGCGCGCTCGATGTGCCTGTCGGCAATGACGTGTATCAAGGCCCAACCACCGTCACCGAATCGATTGCTTCGGCATCGGGCGGTAACTTGGAAGCCATTGCTCCTAACACCGCTCCGGTCAGCACCATCGTCAGCGATGTCAACGACACCACCACCGTGACGCTGACCGCTACGCCAACCGTGAACGAAAACGGCACCATCACCTACACCGCCACCCTGACCGGTGCCGACGGTAAACCGGTCACCGCGCAAAACGGTCCTGTGACCGTGACCCTGGAAAGCGGCAAAACCATCACCATCGCTGCCGGTGCAAGTTCAGGTGCGCTCGATGTGCCTGTCGGTAATGACGTCTACCAAGGTCCGACCACTGTCACGGAAAGCATCAGTACCGCGACGGGCGGCAACCTGGAAGCCATCGCACCGAACACCGCGCCTGCGAGCACCGTGGTTAGCGACGTCAATGACACCACCACGGTGACATTGACCGCCACACCGACCGTGAACGAAAACGGCACCATCACCTACACCGCCACGCTGACCGGCGCAGACGGCAAACCTGTCACCGCACAAAACGGTCCGGTGACCGTAACGTTGGAAAGCGGCAAGACCATCACCATCGCCGCCGGCGCAAGTTCAGGCGCGCTCGATGTGCCTGTCGGCAACGACGTGTACCAAGGCCCAACCACCGTCACCGAATCGATTGCTTCGGCATCGGGCGGTAACTTGGAAGCCATTGCTCCTAACACCGCTCCGGTCAGCACCGTGGTCAGCGATGTCAATGACACCACCACGGTGACATTGACCGCCACGCCAACCGTGAATGAAAACGGCACGATTACTTACACCGCCACTCTGACCGGTGCCGACGGCAAACCTGTCACTGCTCAGAACGGTCCGGTGACCGTCACCCTGGACAGCGGCAAGACCATCACCATCGCTGCCGGTGCAAGCTCAGGTGCGCTCGATGTGCCGGTCGGCAACGACGTGTATCAAGGCCCAACGACCGTCACCGAGTCGATTGCTTCGGCATCGGGCGGCAACCTCGAAGCCATTGCGCCAAACACCGCGCCGGTCAGCACCATCGTTAGCGATGTCGATGACACCACCACGGTGACATTGACCGCTACGCCGACCGTGAACGAGAACGGCACCATCACCTACACCGCCACCCTGACCGGGGCCGATGGGAAACCTGTCACCGCTCAGAACGGTCCTGTGACCGTCACGTTGGACAGCGGCAAGACCATCACCATCGCTGCGGGCGCAAGCTCGGGTGAGCTCAATGTGCCTGTCGGCAACGACGTGTACCAAGGTCCAACGACTGTCACCGAATCGATCAAAGATGCATCCGGCGGTAATCTCGAAGCCATTGCTCCAAACACTGCTCCAGTTAGCACCATCGTCAGCGACGTCAACGACACCACCACGGTGACATTGACCGCCACACCGACCGTGAACGAAAACGGCACCATCACCTACACCGCCACCCTGACCGGCACCGACGGCAAACCCGTCACTGCGCAGAACGGTCCAGTGACTGTGACTTTGGAAAGCGGCAAGACCATCACCATCGCTGCCGGTGCAAGTTCGGGTGCGCTCGATGTGCCTGTCGGCAACGACGTGTATCAAGGCCCAACGACCGTCACCGAGTCGATTGCTTCGGCATCGGGCGGCAACCTCGAAGCCATCGCGCCAAACACCGCGCCGGTCAGCACCATCGTTAGCGATGTCGATGACACCACCACGGTGACATTGACCGCCACGCCAACCGTGAATGAAAACGGCACGATCACTTACACCGCAACTCTGACCGGTGCTGACGGAAAACCCGTCACCGCTCAGAACGGTCCGGTTACCGTAACGTTGGAAAGCGGCAAGACCATCACTATTGCAGCCGGCGCAAGTTCGGGTGCGCTCGATGTGCCTGTCGGCAACGACGTGTATCAAGGCCCAACGACCGTCACCGAGTCGATTGCTTCGGCATCGGGCGGCAACCTCGAAGCCATCGCGCCAAACACCGCGCCGGTCAGCACCATCGTTAGCGATGTCGATGACACCACCACGGTGACATTGACCGCCACGCCAACCGTGAATGAAAACGGCACGATCACTTACACCGCAACTCTGACCGGTGCTGACGGAAAACCCGTCACCGCTCAGAACGGTCCGGTGACCGTCACCCTGGAAAGCGGCAAGACCATCACTATTGCAGCCGGCGCAAGTTCGGGTGAGCTCGATGTGCCGGTCGGCAACGACGTGTATCAAGGCCCAACGACCGTCACCGAGTCGATTGCTTCGGCATCGGGCGGCAACCTCGAAGCCATCGCGCCAAACACCGCGCCGGTCAGCACCATCGTTAGCGATGTCGATGACACCACCACGGTGACATTGACCGCCACGCCAACCGTGAATGAAAACGGCACGATCACTTACACCGCAACTCTGACCGGTGCTGACGGAAAACCCGTCACCGCTCAGAACGGTCCGGTGACCGTCACCCTGGAAAGCGGCAAGACCATCACTATTGCAGCCGGCGCAAGTTCGGGTGAGCTCAATGTGCCTGTCGGCAACGACGTGTACCAAGGCCCAACCACCGTCACCGAATCGATTGCTTCGGCATCGGGCGGTAACTTGGAAGCCATTGCTCCTAACACCGCTCCGGTCAGCACCGTGGTCAGCGATGTCAATGACACCACCACGGTGACATTGACCGCCACGCCAACCGTGAATGAAAACGGCACGATCACTTACACCGCCACTCTGACCGGTGCCGACGGCAAACCTGTCACTGCTCAGAACGGTCCGGTGACCGTAACGTTGGAAAGCGGCAAGACCATCACCATCGCCGCCGGCGCAAGTTCAGGCGCGCTCGATGTGCCTGTCGGCAACGACGTGTACCAAGGCCCAACCACTGTGACCGAGTCGATTGCCTCGGCATCGGGCGGCAACCTCGAAGCCATCGCGCCGAACACCGCGCCTGTCAGCACCATCGTTAGCGATGTCGATGACACCACCACCGTGACGCTGACCGCGACGCCAACCGTGAATGAAAACGGCACGATCACCTACACCGCGACCCTGACCGGTGCCGACGGAAAACCGGTCACCGCGCAAAACGGTCCAGTGACCGTAACGTTGGACAGCGGCAAGACCATCACCATCGCTGCGGGCGCAAGCTCGGGTGCGCTCGATGTGCCTGTCGGCAACGACGTGTACCAAGGCCCAACCACTGTGACCGAGTCGATTGCTTCGGCATCGGGCGGTAACTTGGAAGCCATTGCTCCTAACACCGCTCCGGTCAGCACCATCGTTAGCGATGTCAACGACACCACCACGGTGACATTGACCGCCACACCGACCGTGAATGAAAACGGCACGATCACCTACACCGCGACCCTGACCGGTGCCGACGGAAAACCGGTCACCGCGCAAAACGGTCCAGTGACCGTAACGTTGGACAGCGGCAAGACCATCACCATCGCTGCGGGCGCAAGCTCGGGTGCGCTCGATGTGCCTGTCGGCAACGACGTGTACCAAGGCCCAACCACTGTGACCGAGTCGATTGCTTCGGCATCGGGCGGTAACTTGGAAGCCATTGCTCCTAACACCGCTCCGGTCAGCACCATCGTTAGCGATGTCAACGACACCACCACGGTGACATTGACCGCCACACCGACCGTGAATGAAAACGGCACCATTACCTACACCGCCACCCTGACCGGCGCCGACGGCAAACCTGTCACCGCGCAAAACGGTCCTGTGACCGTGACCCTGGAAAGCGGCAAGACCATCACCATCGCTGCGGGCGCAAGCTCGGGCGCGCTCGATGTGCCTGTCGGCAATGACGTCTACCAAGGCCCAACGACCGTCACCGAGTCGATCAAAGATGCATCCGGTGGCAACCTCGAAGCCATCGCACCGAACACCGCTCCAGTCAGCACCGTCGTCAGCGACGTCAACGACACCACCACGGTGACATTGACCGCTACGCCAACCGTGAACGAAAACGGCACCATCACTTATACCGCCACTCTGACCGGTGCCGACGGCAAACCTGTCACTGCTCAGAACGGTCCGGTGACCGTCACCCTGGACAGCGGCAAGACCATCACCATCGCTGCGGGCGCAAGCTCGGGTGCGCTCGATGTGCCTGTCGGCAACGACGTGTACCAAGGTCCAACGACTGTCACCGAGTCGATCAAAGATGCATCCGGCGGTAATCTCGAAGCCATCGCGCCAAACACCGCTCCAGTCAGCACCGTCGTCAGCGATGTCGACGACACCACCACGGTGACATTGACCGCTACGCCGACCGTGAATGAAAACGGCACCATCACCTACACCGCCACGCTGACCGGTGCCGACGGTAAACCGGTCACCGCGCAAAACGGTCCAGTGACCGTAACGTTGGAAAGCGGTAAGACCATCACCATCGCAGCCGGCGCAAGCTCGGGTGCGCTCGATGTGCCTGTCGGCAATGACGTGTACCAAGGCCCAACCACCGTCACCGAATCGATTGCTTCGGCATCGGGCGGTAACTTGGAAGCCATTGCTCCTAACACCGCTCCGGTCAGCACCATCGTTAGCGATGTCAACGACACCACCACGGTGACATTGACCGCCACACCGACCGTGAATGAAAACGGCACCATTACCTACACCGCCACCCTGACCGGCGCCGACGGCAAACCTGTCACCGCGCAAAACGGTCCTGTGACCGTGACCCTGGAAAGCGGCAAGACCATCACCATCGCTGCGGGCGCAAGCTCGGGCGCGCTCGATGTGCCTGTCGGTAATGACGTCTACCAAGGCCCAACGACCGTCACCGAGTCGATCAAAGATGCATCCGGTGGCAACCTCGAAGCCATCGCACCGAACACCGCTCCAGTCAGCACCGTCGTCAGCGACGTCAACGACACCACCACGGTGACGCTGACCGCTACGCCAACCGTGAATGAAAACGGCACGATCACTTACACCGCAACTCTGACCGGTGCTGACGGAAAACCGGTCACCGCGCAGAACGGTCCTGTGACCGTTACGTTGGACAGCGGCAAGACCATCACCATCGCTGCGGGCGCAAGCTCGGGTGCGCTCGATGTGCCTGTCGGCAACGACGTGTACCAAGGCCCAACCACTGTCACCGAGTCGATCAAAGATGCATCCGGCGGTAATCTCGAAGCCATCGCGCCAAACACCGCTCCAGTCAGCACCGTCGTCAGCGATGTCGACGACACCACCACGGTGACATTGACCGCTACGCCGACCGTGAATGAAAACGGCACCATCACCTACACCGCCACGCTGACCGGTGCCGACGGTAAACCGGTCACCGCGCAAAACGGTCCAGTGACCGTAACGTTGGAAAGCGGTAAGACCATCACCATCGCAGCCGGCGCAAGCTCGGGTGCGCTCGATGTGCCTGTCGGCAATGACGTGTACCAAGGCCCAACCACCGTCACCGAATCGATTGCTTCGGCATCGGGCGGTAACTTGGAAGCCATTGCTCCTAACACCGCTCCGGTCAGCACCATCGTTAGCGATGTCAACGACACCACCACGGTGACATTGACCGCCACACCGACCGTGAACGAAAACGGCACCATCACTTATACCGCCACTCTGACCGGTGCCGACGGCAAACCTGTCACTGCTCAGAACGGTCCGGTGACCGTCACCCTGGACAGCGGCAAGACCATCACCATCGCAGCCGGTGCAAGCTCAGGTGCGCTCGATGTGCCTGTCGGCAACGACGTGTACCAGGGCCCAACGACTGTCACCGAGTCGATCAAAGATGCATCCGGCGGTAATCTCGAAGCCATCGCGCCAAACACCGCTCCAGTCAGCACCGTCGTCAGCGATGTCGACGACACCACCACGGTGACATTGACCGCTACGCCGACCGTGAATGAAAACGGCACCATCACCTACACCGCCACGCTGACCGGTGCCGACGGTAAACCGGTCACCGCGCAAAACGGTCCAGTGACCGTAACGTTGGAAAGCGGTAAGACCATCACCATCGCAGCCGGTGCAAGCTCGGGTGCGCTCGATGTGCATGTCGGCAACGATGTCTACACCGGTGCGCCGTCCATCACCGAGTCGATCAAATCGGCCTCCGGAGGCAATCTCGAAGCCATCGGCGTCAATAGCGCCGGCGCGTCGACGGCCGTGGGCGACACTGTCGACAACACCACCGTCAGCATCAGCGGCAGCACCTCCGTCACCGAAGGCCAGGCCGCCACGTACACCGTCAGCCTGACGAACCCGGCGCAAACCGAAGTGACGGTGAAGATCGTCTACAGCGGTACCGCCGCCGACGGCTCGGACTTTACCGGCGTCTACACCGTGAAGATTCCGGCCAACGCCACCAGCGCCAACTTCAACGTGGCCACCCTGGACGACAAGATCACCGAAGGCACTGAAAACTTCGTGGTCAAGATCGACTCGGCCACTGGCGGCAATTTCGAGCACCTGGCGGTCAGTGGGACCAACGGCAGCGTCAGTACGTCGATCATCGACAACGACACGCCGCCTGCGCTTGACCTGGATGCCAACGATTCCAGCGGCAAGACCGGCGCCGACTACCAGGTGACCTTCACCGAAGGCACTTCCGGCCCGGGCGTGTCCATCGCCGACACCGACCTGAAGATCACCGACCCGGACAGCACGATGCTGACCGGCGCCACCATCGTGCTGACCAACCGTCAGCCTGGCGATCATCTGAACCTGGGCAACAGCGTCAACGGCATCAGCATCAACGCCAACAGCACCGACGGCAAAGTCGTCCTGACGCTGACGGGCAATGCGACGCTGGCCGACTACATGCAGCAGATCAAGAACATCAGCTTCATCAACAACAGCGAAGACCCGAGCAGCGTACCGCGCGTGATCACCGTGACGGTGACTGACGGCGCAAGCTACTCCAACACCGCCACCACCACCGTGAACGTGGTCGGCGTCAACGATGCACCGGTCGCCACGGGCGGTTCGGTGACCGGTACCGAAGACACTTCGCTGGTGCTTGGCTGGTCGACCTTCGGCGTCAGCGACGTGGACAGCTCCGCCGCCAGCCAGGGCGTGAAAATCACCGGGCTGCCTGGCGATGGCAAGCTGCAGTACCTGGACGGTGCGACCTGGAAGGACGTGGCCAACAACCAGACCTTCACCAAGGCCGATATCGATGCCGGCAAGCTGCGCTTCACGCCAGATGCCAATGAATCCGGGACCAATGGCTACGGTGGCAGCGGCGTGGGCAACCAACAGGCTGACTACACGCAGATCAAGTTCCAGCCTACCGACGGCCAGGCGCTGGGCAACACCGGCACCGTGAAGATCGACATCACGCCGACTGCCGACGCACCGACCCTCAACGTGGCCGGCAACAACGTGACCTCCACTGGCTTGATCAAGGAAGTCTGGACCGGCCTGTCGGGCCTGGGCACCGATGGCAGCGGCGCGCCGTCCGGCACACTCAAGTCGGTGATCGATGCCGCCGGCACGCCGAACAGCAGCACCAACGTGACCAACGTCCAGAACGACAGCAACGTCAATCCGGGCACCGCGTCGAAGACCTCGGGGCTGATTTTCCTGGAAGCTGGCAAGACCTATACCTTCAGTGGCACGGGCGATGACAGCCTGTTGGTGACTGTCGGCGGCAAGGACGTGGCGGGTATCACCTGGGGCGCGGGTGGCCAGCTCAATGGGTCGTTCACCCCGACCAGCAGCGGCTACTACACCCTGGACATCTACCACCACAACCAGACCGGCCCGGGCAGCTATGACGTGAACCTGTCGATCAACGGCAGCACGCCGGTAGACCTGAGCAGTGCCGGCGTACCGCTCTACACCGGCGTCACCGACCTGACGAACGCCGGGGTCAGCGTTTCCGACCTGCACGGTACCAACGGCGAAGGCTACTACGACGGCTTCAAGCTCAACGAAGGTGGCGAAGGCGGCAGCGTGAACCTGTCGAAGATCACCACCGCCCTGACCGACACCGACGGCTCCGAAAGCCTGAGCGTGAAAATCGGCGGCATGCCGGAAGGCAGCGTGCTGAGCGACGGCGCCGGCCACACCGCGATCGTCGGTGCCAACGGCGAGGCCTCCGTGACTGGCTGGAACCTGGGCAGTCTGAACCTGACGCCACCGACCTACTACAACGGCCAGATCAACCTGACGGTAACGTCGACCTCCACCGAATCCCTCGGCGGATCGGCAGTGACGACCGCGCAGATCCCGGTCACCGTTTACCCGGCGACCTATAACGCCGCCACCGCTACCTCCGGCAGCGACAATGTCACCGGTACCGACGGCAACGACATCGTGGTCGCCGACATCGGCGGACTGACCGTGGTGCCGGGCGTCAACTACAACATCGCCTTCATGGTCGACAGCTCCGGCAGCATGAGCGACTCGTCCGTCACCGCCGCGAAGAACTCGTTGACCCAAGTGTTCAACACCCTCAAGCAGAGCCTGGGCAGCAACTCCGGGACGGTGAACATCTTCCTGGCGGACTTCGATAACCAGGTCAACAAGAACGTTGCGGTCAACCTCAACGATCCGAACGCGCTGACACTGCTCAAGAACGTGCTCGACTCGATGGTGTCCGGCGGCAATACCAACTATGAAGACGTGTTCAAGACCACCGCAAACTTCTTCAACAGCACCCAGGCCCTGAGCAATACCGGTGCGAAGAACCTGACGTACTTCATCACCGACGGTGAGCCAACGCGCTACCAGTCCGGCGAAGAGACGAACCCAGTGTTGTACGGCACCGTCAAGCTCGACGACGTCCTGAGCGCGGCCAACTACACCGTTGGCAAGTACTACACCCAGACGATCGACAGCACACACAAATTCACCATCGAAGAAAATGGGGACATGTTCCTGTCGATCAAGAACGGCAAGAATTGGAATAAAGACTACGTCGGCACGGTGCATGCCGAGGGCAACGGTACGTTCGAGTTCTCCAACGTGGACGGCGGCGGGTGGAGCGACGCCTCGGCAGCAGCCGGCTCAACGGCCAGCTTCACCCTGCTCAAAGGCTTGAGCAACGTTGAAGCCATCGGCCTGAACAACGGCGTGACCCTTGACGACCTCAAGCCGTACGACTCCGATGGCAAGCCGCAAACCAACATCGACCCCAAGGACCTGGCCAACTCGATCATCGGCCACACCGAAGCGACGTTGCCAGGTGCCGACACGGTCAATGGCGGCGACGGCAATGACATCCTCTTCGGCGATCTGGTGAGCTTCAACGGCATCACCGGCGAGGGTTACCAGGCGATCCAGTCGTTCGTGGCCCAGCAAAGCGGCGTCGACGTCAGCAAGATCACCACCAGCAACGTGCACCAGTACATCACCGAGCACTACACCGCGTTCGATGTGTCTGGCGCGCATGATGGCAACGACACCCTGCTGGGCGGCGCCGGTAACGACATCCTGTTCGGCCAGGGCGGCAACGACCTGCTGGACGGTGGCAAGGGCAATGACATCCTGCTCGGTGGCAGCGGTGCCGATACCCTGATCGGCGGCAAGGGCAACGACACCCTGATCGGTGGCCTGGGCGGCGACACCTTCGTCTGGAAATCCGGCGACACCGGTACTGACGTGATCAAGGACTTCAAGGCCGGCGACGGTGATCGGATCGATCTGCGGGACCTGCTGCAGGGCGAAACCGGCAGTACCATCGACCACTTCCTGAAAATCACCACGGTCGATGGCGTTTCCTCCTTGCAAGTCAGCACCACCGGCCAGTTCAACACGGCCAACAGCGCAGCGGCGCCGGACGTGACGATCAAGCTCGAAGGCAACAACTGGTCGAACATCAACCTGAACTCCCTCATCGCCGGCAGTGATCCGACCATCAAGATCGATCACAACAACAGCTGACGCTGACACGGACCCCGTGGCGAGGGAGCTTGCTCCCGCTGGGGCGCGAAGCGGCCCTGTTTTTAGGGCTGCCGAGCAGCCCAGCGGGAGCAAGCTCCCTCGCCACGGATAAGTGTTCAAACGCCCCCTGGTTGGCCTATGCTGCCCAGCATGACGCCGCTTCATACATGAGGGATGCCCGATGTTTTATGTGCAACGTGATGCACAAGGCCTGCTGGTGCGCGTCGAAGCCACCGCTTACGCCGAGGCCACCGAGACCTTGCCGGCCGACAACCATGAAATCCAGGACTGGTTCGCCAACCAGGCAGTAGAAAACAGCCTCAAGCAGCTCAAGCAAAGCGACTTGGAGATGATCCGGGTACTCGATGACTTGATCCAGGTGCTGACCAGCAAAGGCGTCATTCGCGTCACCGACCTGCCACCCGCGGCCCAGGCCAAGCTGATGGACCGCAACCAGGCCCGTGAAGCGCTGGGTGGGCTGAGCCGGTTGATCGATGATGATGAGAAGGGGTTGATTTAACACCAGCCTGAGCAGCACAAAAAAACCTGTGGCGAGGGGATTTATCCCCGCTGGGCTGCGCAGCGGCCCTAAAACCCAGCCGCCTCGGTGTGTCAGGCAGTTCACCTTTAAGTATCTGGGGCTGCTACGCAGCCCAACGGGGATAAATCCCCTCGCCACGGGTTTGGAATTGTCTGGGCTGACGCCTTCGCGAGCAAGCTCGCTCCCACAGTTCATTTTGTGTTGATTTCGATATTTCGGTTCAACACAGATCAGTGTGGGAGCGAGCTTGCTCGCGAAAGCGGTCTTCAATTCACCACAGGTCTTTCAGATAGTGGCTTGAACCTCAAGCCGATCCATCGCCCGTTCCACCAGCAAATGCACCCCATCCGCCATGCGGCTGATCGCCAGGATCACGCTGCGGCGCGAGCCGTCGACGTCATCTGCCAGGTTGGCGGCGATGGCGCTGATGGACAGCAGGTCTTCGGAGGCGTTGGCCAGTAGTGTTTCGGTGTCGATGTCCGGGGCGACCATGAAGAGTTGGGGCCCTTGGGATTTGTTCGAGGATTGATCGGCGGGTTTGGGGTTGAGGTAATAGTCGAGGACGCGTTCGGCGGCTTCGTCGAGTTTTTTGGATTTCGAGGATTTGTCAGAGGCGTTGCCAGGGCTTCCTGGCGGATTTGGAGTTGCTTTGAACATTTGAGATTTCCTAAACAGTTAAGTGGAAACCGTCACCGTTCGCTTGCACGCGAATGAGGGTGGCGGCCGTACGCAGGTGTGCAAGACCGGGCCTGTTTAGGACACCCGGCAGATCCAAGGATCTCCCGCGTGCAGCCGCCATAAAGCCAGTGGACAGAAAAAAGCCCATGAGCGATGTAGCGTCGCATCCTAAACAGTTTCTTCGGACTTGCACGTCCGTGTCACCGTTTTTTCAGTGACAAACCCAGACTAGCCACTAGATGGACGCCGGACAAGTTCACCAACTTCGCCAGAACTTGAAGGAAATCTCCTAGGACCTGGCTTTTAGGGGGTGGATCCATTTCTGCGGTAACGGCTGCTGGCGGTTCCGCTCTTACAGCGGGTCACTTTTTTCAGACGCCAAAAAAGTAACCAAAAACGCTGTGGGGGTATGACTCACCCACATGGGTTACAAATCAGTTCACTCACATAGGTAACAGTTTTTAACTGGCAGGGTCGGTTTTCGAGGATCTGACCATGCCATGGCGAGAGCTGAAACCTATGGACCTGAAACTGCTGTTCATTGCGGACTTCATCAAAGGCCCGCCCAGCTTCAGTGCGCTTTGCCAAGCCTACGAGATCAGCCGCAAGACTGGCTATAAATGGGTCGAGCGGTATGAGAGGGAAGGGCCCGCCGGACTGGAAGAACATAGCCGTCGTCGGCTTACCCAGGAATGGGTAGTGCCGCTGGCTGTCCGTGAGGCGATCATTGAGTTACGCGGTCGGGGTGAGACAGAGCCTGGCCCCAAGAAAATTCAGGCGGCTTTGCTCGAGCGTTTTCCTGACCAGGCGCCGCCATCAAAGACGTCGATCTACAACATCCTAAAGAAAGCTGAGCTGGTCAAACCACGCCGATTGCGTCAACGAGTGGCGGTTTATCCCAAACCACTGCAGAAAGCAGAGGCTCCCAACCAGCTATTCAGCGCCGATTACAAAGGCCAATTCCTGACAGGTGCGGGCGTCTGGTGCTATCCATTGACGATCATGGACCATGCCAGTCGTTTCTTGCTCGCTTGCCACAGCATGGCTAGCACCAATTTCCAGGAAACCCAGGCGGTGTTTACTCAGGTGTTTCGTGAACATGGTCTGCCGGAGCGCATTCGTACCGACAATGGTGTTCCGTTTGCGAGCAAAGGGCGTGCGGGCCTTTCCCAGTTGTCCATCTGGTGGTTGCGTCTAGGGATCATTCCCGAGCGGATCGCCCCCGGCAGGCCGGAGCAAAATGGCCGACATGAACGTATGCATCGAACGTTGAAAAGCACTCTTCCGTCACCCCCTGCAGTAGCGTGGGAGGCTCAACAACGGCACTTTGATCGTTTCAGGCAACATTACAACTATGAGCGTTTGCACGAGGCTCTTAATCAGAAGACACCCGCGTCCTGCTATGAGCCTTCGTCCCGCCAATATCCCGAGAAGCTTCCCGAGATGACCTACCCGAGCCATATCGATAGCCTCCAAGCGGACTGCTCGGGCATCGTCAATCGTCGTGGTGTAAGGATCTACGTCGGCTATGTGCTCAAGCACCAGACCATTGGACTGGAGCAAATAGAGGACGGGATCTGGGATGTTATCTTCGGTCCAATCATCCTTGGACGGATTGATGTAAGAGATGCCATTGATGGCTACGTGACACTCCGGGTGTTACCTATGTGAGTGCACTTTTTTGTAACCCATGTGGGTGATCCGTATATTACCCCACCACTCGGCACCTCGCCCAGGCTCGGTGTGCCCTCACTCCGGCATTGCTCCGTGGGCCCGCCGCGAAGGGCCGTCCCTGGCCCAGCGCGGCTATCCCGGCATCCATGCCGGGACGCCCACTGCGCAACGCCTGCGTTCGGCCAGCGTGGTTAACGGGGCGTCGAGATCAAGATCAAGATCAAAAGCAGGGCAAGGGCAAGGGCAAGGGCAAGGGCAAGGTGTCTGCCAGCATTTATTTAGCTGAACCACCGCTATCGCGAGCAAGCTCGCTCCCACATCGGATTTCCAGCAGCAGCCCGATGCAGGTTTGCCGCAAATCCTGTGGGAGCGAGCCTGCTCGCGAAGAGGCCAGTGCATTCACATCTTCATCGACCGTTCGATTGTCTTCGCGAGCAGGCTCGCTCCCACAGGGCAAACGCGGTCTCACCAAGAACCAGATCGGCCATCAAGCCGCCTCGCTTTTGCTTTGGCTTTGGCTTTGGCTTTTGCTTTGGCTTTGGCTTTTGCTTTGGCTTTTGCTTTTGATCTGCCAGGCCCCGTTAACCACGATGGCCGAACGCAGGCATTGTGGAGCGGGCAACCCGGCATGGATGCCGGGTTAGCCGCGCAGGGCCATGGATGGCCCATCGCGGCGGGCCCACGGAGCAATGCCGGAGTGAGGGCATGCCGAGCCTCGGCGAGGCACCGAGTGGTGGGGCGAGCCTTTTTTGCTTACTTTTTTTGGCGTCTGAAAAAAAGTAAGCCGCCGTAAGGGCGGAACCCTAAGCCGCCGTGACCGCAGTAACGGATATGTACCCGGTCAAAAATTAGCCAACAACCCTCACCCCCAACGCCGAGGCTCACCCACCAACTGCCCCTGCACCCCAAACAACCCCATCTCCCGAATCACCGCCAACTCCCCCTCCGTCTCCACCCGCTCAGCAATCAACGGCAGATCAATACTATGGGCGGCACGCTGGATAGCTTCAATGAACAGACGCTTGTCGCTCTCCTGATCAATCGCGCGAATGTAACTGCCATCGATCTTCAGATAGGCCAACCCCAGCCGCGACAAGTTGCCGATCATGCTGAACCGCCCACCAAAGCGCTGCAGGCTCAGGGAGAAACCAAGCTCGCGCAACTGCCGGGTCAACTGCTCCAGCACCGCTTGCTCGGGCAGTTGCTCTTCACCAATCTCCAGCGTCAGGCGCGACCCAAGGTTGGAGTGGGACCGCAGTATTTCAAAAACCTTGGCCAGCGCCTGCGGATCGGCCAGCGTGGCGGAAGACAGGTTCAACGCCAAGGACTGCTCGTGTCCGGTCATCTGCTTGAGCACCTGTTCGAGCATCAGGCGATCCAGTCGCGCGGTCCAGCCAAAGCGCTCCAGCCAAGGCAGGAAACGCCCGGCAGGGATTGTCTGGCCCTGCTCGTCCAGCAGCCGCGAAAGCACCTTGTAATGCAGCACCACCTGGGTGTCCTGGGCGGCCACCACGGGTTGGAAGTACAGCTCGAAACGTTGATTGTCCAGGGCCTGGTCAAGCAGGTTGTGCCAGGCATGGTGATCATCGCCGACGCTGGCCGATGCGCTGTGATCCAGGCAGGCCCAGCTCGGTTCGCCCTGGCTTTCGGCCTGGGCCAACGCCTGGTCGCCGAGCTGGAGCACCGCTTGCGGCGAGTCGCCATGGACGAACGGCGCCAGCCCGATGGAGGCCACCGTCGCCATGTCCGTCGCGCCGGTGGCATGCAGGCTCGCCAACGCCGCTTCGAGGTTTTGCGCCAGTTGCAGCGCCTCCTCACGGACCAGTCCGGGCGCCAGCACGGCGAACTCACCACCGCGAATGCGCGTCACCAGGTTATGGGTTTCCGGGTACCGAGCGCACTCACGCAATAATTGCTCACCCACGGCCTTGAGCAACTGGTCAGTGCGCTGCCCGCCCAGCCGCTGGTTCAGACCGGCGAGGTCCTTGACCCGCAACAACAGCAGATAACCGGAACTGGCCTGCTCGGGATTGCTCACCCGTGCATGCAACTGCATCTCGAAATAGCGCCGGTTGGCCAATCCGGTGAGGTTGTCCTGGTACGACTCGATCCGCAGCTTCTCGCTGCGCTCGGCCTGCTCCTGGAACAGTGCCTTGAGCTTCTCGACCATCTGGTTCATCGCCTGCACCACCCGGCGCAGTTCAGGCGTACGTGGCAGCTCCGGCAGGCTCAGGAATTCGCGCCGGGCGATGGCGTGGGACTGATGCACCATGTAGTCCAGCGGCTTGAGCTGGCGACGCAGCAGCAAGGCTCCCAACACCGCGCTCACGGCGCCGCACAGCAATAGCCAGCCCAGGCTGCCCAGGGCGCTCTGCCACAGCTTGGCGAGGGCGAACATCGGATGGCTGACCACTTCGACCCGCGCCGCCTGCTCCCAACCGCGGCTGACAATCGCGTCGCCGCCGGCCGGCTCCAGGCCAATGAGCTTGATGAACCACTGAGGAACGCTGCCGGCGTCAGGGGTACCGGTGCGCTCGACCAGGGTCTTGTCGGTGGCCACATCGACCACGCGGATGCTTGCGTAGTAGCCGCTGTCGAAGATCGAGCTGACCATCAGCTCGACCATCGCCGGGTCGTCGATGTTCGGCGTCAAGGACAGTGCCAGTGCCGTGGCTGCGTCCTGGGCGTGGGAACGCAGTTGATTGACGTACTGGGCCCGCGAGCTCTCCAGGCTGACCATGAAGCTGCCGCTGAAGGCAACTACCAGGAACAGACAAATAGCGATCAACAGCTGTTTGAACAAGGACATCTGAGCGCGCGCTCCTAGTTAGTCGTCTCGACCGGAAAACCTTCGGCCTGCATTTTCTTCAATACATCCTGCCACCGCGACAGGCGCTTGGTATCACTCACTTTCTTGTTGCCCTTGGTGCCCGGCAGCCACAGTCCCTCGGCGTTGAAGGAGTAGACCGGGAGCAAGTCGGTTCGCTGGCTGGCCGGCAGGATGCCGTCGATCAGGCTGTCGAGTACCAGCGGCATCGCCTCAGGGGTGGCGTAGTAGGTGAGCACCATGTGCGCACGGTTCTGCCGCAGGGCCTTGACGTAGGTGATGCGCAGCTTGTCACTGGAAACGCCGAGGTGACGCAGGCTGAAGTACTTGGCAATCGCGTAGTCCTCGCAATCGCCTGCGCCCTTCCACAGCGCCTGGATCGGGGTTTCCCAGTAATCGACCTCCCGCCACAGGTCGATGTCTTCCACGTAGCGCACCTTCTTGTTGAAAAACAGGTTCACCACCTTGAGCTGTTCCAATTCCGGAATCTGCTTCTGCGTCGCCAACAATTCCTGCCATGCATCGATCCGCTGCTGCCCTTCCCCCAACGGTCCATATAATGCTTGCGCCCGCCGGCTGATCTGCGCAAAGTCCCAGTCGGCGTGCAGGCCACCCAGCATCAGGCCCGCCAGCAGCAATGCCGAGCACAGCCAGCGCAAGAACCTGAGGACTGGGAAAGGTGCAGCCAAGGGAAATACGTCCGAAAGGGCGGTTGGAAAATTCGTTGGATGGTGAAGCCTGGCCCGGCAAAAGACAATGGCAGGTTGCAATCACCGCAAGCAGACTAAACTCTAGTTCAGGAACCGGCGCCGCGAGACTTTGACGGCTTGGCAATCTGTAACTAATGTTGGCTTGGATCCAATTTCGTTACTACCAGTCAGGTGTTGTCGTGACACAGAAGCCCAAACCGTTAAGCACTATCCAGGTCAACGGCCCCATTCCCGCAGCCCAGGCGCGCTCGATCATCGAAAGCTCCCTGCGCGAGGCCATTCTCGACGGACGCTTGCCCAGTGGCACCGCTGTGCGCCAGCAGGAACTGGCGGATCTGTTCGGCGTCAGCCGCATGCCGGTGCGCGAGGCGTTGCGTCAGCTCGAGGCGCAATCGTTGCTCACGGTGGTCCAGCACAAGGGTGCCGTTGTGGCGCCGTTGATCACCAGCAATGCGGTCGAGACCTATGCCCTGCGTTCGGTCCTGGAAGGCTTCGCCCTGCGCCTGTCCATCCCGCTGCTCGACGACAACGACTTGGCCATGGCCGCCCAATACATCGAACAGCTCGAAGGGCAGACCAATTACGCCGAGATCGCCAGGCTCAACCGCTTGTTCCACATGTCGCTTTACCACAAGGCGCCCAACGCCAAGCTGCTGGACCTCATCGAGCGTGAACTCAACGAAGAAGAACGCTTCCTGCGTTTTCACCTATCGTCCATGGGCCTGGGCAAGCTGACCCAGGATGACCATCGCGCGATGCTCGACGCCGCGAAAGCCAAAGATATCGATCAAGCGGTTCTTCTGCTCGAAACCCATCTGGAGAAAGCCTCCGTCACTATGCGTCGGCACCTGGAACGTTAATCGAGTCGCCCCCCAGCGCCGGCCATCTGGCCGGCGCAGTATTTTCTTACACATCCTTCCCACACCTGGGTTGCCTAGCCACCACGGCCCGGCCGCGATTGCGTCCCGTCGTGGCATCAGTCCGATGGAACTGCTGTCGATTTGGGCTCACTCTTGCGCTTGTCGATTCAAAAATAGACCTGAAGAAGTCAGCGCCCGGTGGTAGCCAGGCGAATCGAAGCCATTACGCAAGGAGCGTCGCCCAACTGGCGGAAGGGCCGGTAGTCCGACCGGCACCCCGCCCTTAAAACACTTACTTCTTACTTTCCCGATCCCTGAAGTGCTCCGAGTGAGGCATTCACTCGAAACATTCGATTCTGATAGTTATAAATCGGAAGGAGCAACTTCGCCTCAATAAAACTTAAAACAAAAGTTTTAACCAGCCTCTTCGCGCCCAATAAAACAGCAACTTTAAATAACTGAGAAATAACTTGCATGGCCTTTAAGTCTTGTACTAATTTTTAACTCGTCGAATTGGTATCGACCATTACAACCCTGACAAAACGCCTCTAGCACAGGCGCAGCGACCCGAATCGCGCAATAACCAGAAGTACTAACAACCCATGGACTCCGGTTCAAGCACTTGCTCGCCTCTTGAAAAGAAAGCGAGCAACTTCCGGACAAACATCATTGATGAGGACGTTCCAATGCAGCCAACCAAAGAACAACTATCTCTGAAAAAACACGAACTTGGCCAACACCCGGTTTTTTCCGAAATAACATCAATCGACCTGTTGCGCCGCTTTATGGAAAGTCATGTCTTCGCCGTTTGGGACTTCATGTCCCTGACCAAGCGCCTGCAACGGGAACTGACCTGCGTACATCTGCCGTGGCTGCCCCCGGCCGACCCGCACGCTGCGCGACTGATCAACGAGATTGTCTTGGGCGAAGAGTCCGACGACCGCCCCGGCGCGGGCTATTGCAGCCATTTCGAACTGTACCTGGACGCCATGCGCGAGGTCGGCGCGGACACCCGGCCGATCGAACGATTCATCGCCCTGCAGCAAGAGGGCGTCAGCCCCGACACGGCGCTGGACAGCGTCGAAGTCGAGCCCGCCGCCGCGCAGTTTGTGCGTCAAACGCTGCACACCGCCCTGCACGCGCCGGCCCACAGCGTCGCCGCCGCGTTCGTGCACGGTCGCGAGAGCGTCATCCCGCAAATGTTCCAGCGCATGCTGGACGCCTGGGGTATTGGCCTGGACCAGGCGCCGACGTTTCGGTACTACCTGCAACGGCACATCGAGGTGGACTCCGAAGACCATGGCCCGGCGGCGGAAAAACTGCTGGCGCGGTTGATCGACGGCGACCCGCAACGCGAGCGCGAAGTCCTGGCGGCCGCCATTGCCGCCGTCCATAGCCGTGCGGCGCTGTGGGATGGCCTGCGCCAGAGCATGGCCCAGCCTGTTGCGCAGGTGACGCCATGAACGCCATCCAATACCAATCCTTCGCCGACGCCTGGGAAAGCCGCGCCACCATCCGCACCCGGCCACGGCGCCGGGTCGAAGACGACGACAAGTTGATCTTCCCCATGAGCCGCCAGCCGCTGGTGCACAGCCAGACCTTCCTGAGCCATTGCCCGCAGTTGCGTGATTTTGTCCTGGTACAGAGCCTCTACAAATTCATCAACGACGTGGTGATTTTCGAGACCGAGCTGGTGGACCACACCGCCCGGCGTATCGCCAAGAATCGCTTCGGCATCGAGTTTCCGTTCGCCTGTCGCTACGACGCGATGACGGTGGTGGTGGATGAGGATTACCACGCCTTGGTGGCGATGGATTTCATGCAGCAAACCATCGACATGACCGGCATCACGCCGATCCCGCTGCCCCAGCAGATCGAACTCAGCCGCGCGATTCCCACCACCCTGGCGCGGGCGCCGGAGCATTTGCTCAGCGCCGTGGAACTGATCTGCATCGCCATCGCCGAGAACACCGTGACCAACGAAGTGGCCGCCTTCGCCCGGGACGATTCGGTCAAGGCCTCGATCAAGGGGTTGATGGCCGATCATCTGCTGGATGAGGGCCGGCATTCCGGTTTCTGGACACGGCTGGTGCAGATTTACTGGCGCACCGCGCCCGAAGAAGACCACGAGGCGATTGCGCGGTTGATGCCTGGGTTCATCGCCGATTACCTGGCGAGCGATCTGCAGCAGACCTTCGATTTCGAGCTGATCAGCCACTTGCCCGTCGACGAATCGGTGCGCCAGTCATTGCGCGAAGACGCCAGTGCGCTGGCTTATCCGATCAATCGCTTTCACCCGCTGGTGGGCAACATCACCCGTTTTTTCCGTGGCAGCTCGATGCTCGCGTCCCCCTGCGTGCGCGACGCCCTGGCCGATTACTTGACCCCATGAGGACCTTCCAATGAGACGCCTCGAAATTACACTGGCTGGCAACAGCCAGGCCATGGCCGAACTGGCCCGGGAACTTGAGGAACATGGCCATGGCGTCGCGAAGGCGCCGGCCGGCCACGGCACGTTCGACCTGTTGATCGACGACGGTACGGTGCCATGCGCCCTCGGGGCCCGTTTCCGCCTTCAGGTGCGCGTGGTACTCCAGGCCTTGCCCGGCCACGCGCTGCCACAACCGGTGGTGGTTTTTCGCGACGGCGCGCAGCGGATTCTGCTTCAAGACGTCATTCATGAGCAGGACTGCGGCAACGGTCAGTCGTTGCGTTTGCACGCAATGGCGGCGGTGGTCGAGCATGCCGCACAGCTGGTCAGCCAGTTGTCGCGCGATGAGCACTGCTTCGACCACTGGCCGGCGACACGGGATGACGCTGCCGGCCCCGGCCACGGTCTGGACGTGCTGGAGCCGCTGGCCTTCGAACACCGCTTCAATCAGCCGTCGGTCCCCTGGCTGCTGGCCGCCGCCGAAGTGCCGGTGATGCACAGCATCGAGCAGCGCATGCTCGATGACGCAACGCAACCTGCGCTGTGGGTCGAAGGCCAAGCCATCGACTACAAGTCCTTGCGCGATTCCGTGCTGCGAATTCAGCAGGCCATGCCGGAAAGCCTGCGGGAAGCAACCGATCGCCCACGGGTGATCGGCGTGTGCCTGCCAAAATCGGCGCCGCTGTACGCAGCCATCCTGGCAGTGCTGGGGTGTGGGGCGGTGTACCTGCCGCTGGACCCGCAACACCCGGCGCAACGTCGGCGCTTCATTCTGGAAAACGCCAGGGCGGAACTGTTGGTCCACGACGGCAACAGCGATCTGGATGAACTGTCGATACCCACGCTGAACGTCCATCGACTGCCATCGTCGAGGCCGGCCATTCCTGCCTCGACGATTCGCCGGATCGTCAACATCGACGAACCGGCCGTGGCGATCTACACCTCCGGCACCACCGGCCAGCCCAAAGGCGTCTTGCTCAGCCATCGCAACCTCAGCCATTTCTGCGCCTGGTACAGCGACTACGTCGGGCTGCGGCGAGACAGCCGTGCGTTGCAGTTTTCCACGATCAACTTCGACGCGTCATTACTGGACATGTTGCCGACCTTCATCCAGGGCGGGCTGTTGGTCGTGCCCAGCGAGGATCAGCGCCGCGACCCGCAACAACTGGTGGCGTTGATTCGTGAGCAGCGTGTCAGCCACGCCTTCCTTCCACCTGCGCTGTTGAGTGTCATGCCGCTGGACGCGCCCTTGGGGCTGGCGCACCTGATTACCGGCGGGGATGTCTGCGAGCCTTACGTGATCGAGCGACTGGCGCCGCAGTGCCGGTTCCACAACATCTACGGCCCGACGGAAACCACGGTGTTGGCGACCACCCGGCAATTTGCGGTGGGCGACAACAACCGCAACCTGGGCACGCCCATCGCCAACGGGCAGGTGTTGATTCTCGACGAACAACGGCAACCCGTGCCCGAGGGTACGCCCGGCGAGTTGTACATCGCCGGGCCTGGTGTCGGCCTGGGGTACCTGAACGATCCGGTGCTGACCGCCAGCCGTTATCTCGACCTGAAGCTGCCCACCGGGCAGACGCTGCGGGTCTATCGCACCGGTGACATCGGCCAATGGACCGACAACGGGATCGAGCTCTGCGGCCGTCGCGATAACCAAGTGAAGATCCGCGGCTTTCGGGTCGAGCCCGAAGAGATCGAACATTGCCTGCGCGACTGCCAGTTGTTTCGCCAAGTGGCGGTGGGGGTCGATGAGCGACGGCGGATCCTGGCGTTCCTGGCAGGGCCCCTGGAGGATCAGCCCGGCGCCGCGCTCCAGGCCTTGCGGGCGCATGTGCAAAACACATTGCCCAACTACATGCACCCGGCGGCCTACGTCGAACTGCCCAGCCTGCCCTACACCAGCAACGGCAAGGTCGATCGCCGCGCGCTCCTTGCCACGGCGGGCTCGGTCCAGGCTGGCAGCCAGGGACGCCAACCGCAAAACGCTTTGGAAACACAGCTCCAGCAACTATGGGCCGAGCTGCTGGAACTGCCGGTGGAGGACATCGCCACCGACGAAAGTTTCTTCAACCTCGGTGGACATTCGATCCTGCTGTCGCGACTGCTGTTGAGCATTCGCCAGACATTCGGGCGCAGCCTGTCGATCAATCGCTTCATCGAAGCGCCGACGCTGATCACCCTGGCGAAGTTGCTCGACAGCCCTGGGCAAAGTGAAACATCGACCCTCAGTCCCCAGGCGTTCATCGACGCCGAAGCCGAGCTCAACCTCGATCCACTGCCCATCAGTCGGAGCGGTGACGTCCACAAGGTGATCGTGACCGGCGCCAACAGCTTTCTCGGTGTGCACATCGTCGAGGCGTTGCTGGCGTGGGGAGCTACGGAAGTGGCGTGCCTGGTGCGTGAATCCGCCGGGCAAAGCGCGGCCGAACGCTTCGCCCAAGCCCTGCGGGAAAATCACCTGGAGCATTTGGACCTGGGTCGGGTCAGCGTCTATGCCGCCGACATCACCCAACCACAACTGGGTTTGCCGGACGACATCTACCTGCGCCTCGACAGCACTTTCGGCGCGTTGGTGCACAACGCCGCCCACGTCAATCATGTGCTCGACTACGAGTCCCTGGCGCGGGACAACGTCGAGCCGATCTTCGAATGCCTGCGCCTGTGCGAAGGGCGCAGCAAGAAGATCTTCAACTTCGTCTCGACGTTGTCGGCCTCCAGTGCCTTGGACGCCGAGGGCCAGGTGCTGGAACTACCGGCGGCCGAGACACCGCCGATCTACATCAAGAACGGCTACAACCTGTCCAAATGGGTCGGCGAGCGGATCCTGCAACGGGCCCGCGACCTGGGCGTGCGGGTCAATCTGTTCCGTCCCGGCAATATCAGTTTCAACAGCCAGACCGGGGTCTGCCAGCCCCACAAGAACCGCTTGATGCTGATGCTCAAGGGCTCGATCCAGCTCGGCCAGGTGCCGGACCTGTCGCTCAATTTCGACCTGATGCCGGTGGACTTCCTGGCCCGTTTCATCGCCTTCCACGCCAGCCGTTACCAACCCCATCAAGCCGTGTTCAACCTGCACAACCCCGAGCCGCTGAGCTGGGACGCTTACGTCGCGTCGTTTCGCGAGAGTGGCCGGGAATTCTCCCTGGTGAGCATCGCTGACTGGCAACGGCAATTGGCGCGAGTCGATACCGACAACGCGCTGTTTGGCGTACTGGGTTTCTACCTCAACGGCTTCGAGGAAGACATTGGCGACATCTCGCTGATCCGCCATGACAACGCCCGGTCCGGCGTACGGCAAATGGGCGCGCGCTACCCGGAAAAATCCCCGGCCCTGCTGCGCCGTGGTGCCGACTATCTCAAGGCTATCGATTTCATCTGAAGCAACCCAACCCAACGCAAGGAGCAAGACCATGAGTGCATTCCAACCCGACACCCTGATCAAGAACCCTCAGGCCTGCCATGTCGAAACCTCGGTAGAAGTGCCCGCCGACGCGGCGCGAGTCTGGGACATAGTGGGTGATTTTGGCGGTTTCAACCGTTTCATCCCCGCGCTTGAACGCATCGAAATGACCGGCGAAGGCGTACGATCCCTGCGCAAGAAATTCTTCGTCGATGGGCAAAACCTGGTGGTGGAACAACTCAATAGCCGCGACGACCAGACCATGCACATGACCTGGACGCTGATCTACAACACCCTGGGCATCGACAACCTCTGGGCGGCGATGCGCGTGGAGCCCCTGTCGGACAACCGCTGCCGCGCGACCTGGACCATCATCGCCGACCACACCGACGCGCATACACCGTCGGGGTTCCGAGACTTCCTGCAAGGGTTCGCCGATGAGGCGATGGGGAATGTGGTGAAGATGTTCGCCTAACCACAAATCCCTGTGGGAGCGAGCTTGCTCGCGAAAGCGGTGGGTCAGCTGGCATAAATGTCGCCAGGGCTGCCGTCTTCGCGAGCAGGCTCGCTCCCACATGGGCTCTGCGGTGAATAAACAGATCTGGAGCCACCGCCAATCCCCGGTGGGAGCGAGCTTGCTCCGGGCGGCGATCCGACGATGGCGGTAGCTCCCCTGGATCAGATCTTGAAGCTGTCCACCAACTGCTTCAACCGATTGGCCTGCTGTGACAAGGCATCGCAATCCTTCAGGGTTTCGTTGAGGTTGGCGACGCTTTGCTGGTTCAAAGTGTTGATATGCGTGACGTCCATATTGAGGGTTTCCACCACGGCAGTCTGTTCTTCGGTCGCAGCGGCCACGGACTGGTTCATGCCATCGATTTCGCCGATGCGCTGGGTCACGCTGACCAGGCGCAGGCCGGCCTGGTTCGCCACTTCCACGCTCTCCTCGCTGGAGGCCTGGCTGGCGTTCATCGTGGTCACGGCCTCACGAGAGCCGACTTGCAGCGACGTGATCATCTTGTGAATTTCTTCGGCCGACTCCTGGGTGCGATGCGCCAGGTTGCGCACCTCATCGGCCACCACCGCGAAACCACGTCCGGCTTCACCGGCACGGGCCGCTTCGATGGCAGCGTTCAAGGCCAGCAGGTTGGTTTGCTGGGAGATGCCCTTGATCACGTCCAGGATGTGCCCGATGTTGTCGGTGCTCGCGTTCAACGTTTCGATCTGGGTGCACGACAGGCTGATCTTCTGGGACAGCTCGGTCATGGCCTGGATGGTTTTTTCCACCACCTGGCGACCATCGTCCGCTTGCTCGCTGGCGCCACTGGCGTGCTGCGAGGCATCGGCGGCGTTGCGGGCTATTTCCTGGGTGGCGGCGCCCAACTGATTGATCGCGGCGGCCACGCTGTTGGTGCGCGCGCTCTGCTCATCCGAACCGACGAGCGAGGCGTTGGAAGACGTCATCACCCGTTGCGACAGGTCATGCACCTGACGCGTGGCGGAAGACACTTCGGCGATCGAAGCGTGGATGCGCTCCACGAACTGGTTGAACGAACCACCCAGCACCGCGAACTCATCCTTGCCCTGCACGACCAGGCGCCGGGTCAGGTCGCCTTCACCCTGGGCGATGTCCTGCATGGCACGGCCCATGGTGGTCAGCGGACGCATCAGCACCTGGATCAACAAGCTCAACAGCAATGCAATCGCCGCCACCGCGACGAACATCGCGATCAGCGCCGACGTGCGGAACTGGCTCAGCGGCGCGTAGGCCTTGCTCTTGTCGATCGACAGGCCGATGTGCCACTCGGCGCCCGGCAAACCGGCTACCGGGGTGAACGAAAGGATGCGGTCCTGCCCGTTCAGCTCGACTTCCTGGATGCCTTTGCCGATGCGCACCGGGGTGCCGGGGTAGATGTCCTTGAGGTTCTTCATCACCTGGTCTTTGTCCGGACTGACGATCACCTGACCGTCGCCGCTGACCAGGAACGCATGGCCGATGCCACCGAAATCCACGGAGTTGATGATCTTCACCAGGGTTTCCAGGCTCAGGTCACCACCGACCACACCGAGCAGCTCGCCGTTGTGCTTGACCGGCAGGGCAATGGTTACCACCAGGCCGCCAACGGCCGCCGCGTAAGGTGGGGTCAGCATGGTTTTATCGGCGGCGACGGCCTGTTTGTACCAGGGACGCTGACGTGGGTCATAACCGTCGGGCATCTTCGCATCAGGCCGCTGGGTGAACACGCCGTTGTTCTGGCCCACGTAGGTGAACTGGAAGTTCGAGGTCAACGCCGGCTGGTCGACCAGCCCCGGCAAATCGGCGCCCGTCCCCTGATGCGCGATGTTTTGCGCCAGGTTTTCCAATACCAGTATCCGCCCACTCATCCAGTTCTGGACGCTGCTGGCCGTGAGGTCACCGGATTGCTCGATGGATGACTCGAGGCTGCGGCCGATGGTGTTGCGTTGCAAATAATCGTTGTAGAGCGTGAACAGGGCAAAAGCCAGAACCACCACACCAGAGGCGGCCAGGAGGATTTTGTGGCTGAACTTTAGATTCATGGATGGGACTTCTTATGCAGGGGATGGGGGTGCATTCCGGTTGGCAATTCCATGTAGCCGCAGAGCCGAGATTGGATCCGCTCCATTTTGGTGCACGCATACCTTGCTGTCGGCCAGCGCCTGGAAAAGATTAGCCGGTTGTACAATTGTCCGACGAGATGACCACTGAATCGGAAGGATTCCACGGCGAGCGGTGGTTGCAAATTTAATGAACGCTTATGACAATGCGACCTATTATCATTTGTGATATCAGGCCATCGCGTTCATGTCCTCTCCCCAGTTAGCAGTACAGGCGCTCTATTGCAGCCACCACGGCTGGCTCCACACATGGTTGCGCAGTCGATTGGGCAACGCCGCCGATGCGGCCGACCTGGCCCAGGACACTTTCGTACGCCTGCTGCAACGCACCGAACGCCTGGATCTCAAGGCGCCCCGCGCTTTTCTGCGCACCATCGCCCAAGGCCTGGTGATCGATCATTGGCGCCGGGAAGAAATCGAACGCGCCTATCTGGAAACCATCGCGCACCTGCCGGAGGCCCAGACCCCCAGTGCCGAAGCCCAAGCTCTGATCCTGGAACTGCTGGAGGGCATTTCCCGAATGCTTGAAGGCCTCAAGCCCAAGGTGCGCAGGGCGTTCCTCCTGGCCCAGTGTGAAGGCATGACCTACAAGCAGATTGCCGAGCAAATGGGCATCTCGTTGCGGTCGGTGGAACGTTATGTCGCCGATGCGCTGTATCACTGCTACGTGCTGCGCTATGAAGATTGAGCCGATGGATCAAACCTCGCGGGGGCGCGGCCCTTCGCAACAAGTGGTCAAGCAAGCGATCCACTGGCTGCTGCGCCTGCGCAACCATGCCGCCAACCCGGTCCTGCGCCAACAGTGCGACGCTTGGCGCATCGCCCACAACGATCACGAACTGGCCTGGCAACGGGTGCAGTCGCTGCACAGCGAGCTGACGGCCAACCTTCGCGCCGTGCCCGGCGCCCACATCGCCCTCGACACCCTGGAAACCAGCGCCCAGCGCCTCGGTCGGCGCCAGGCGTTGAAACTATTGTCTGGCGTCGCCGTGGTGGGTGCCGCCGCGTGGCTGGGCAAGGATTTGGGCTGGCAGCCATGGAATGCCGACTTCGCTACCGCCACGGGCGAACGACGCGGCTTCCAATTGCCGGACGGAACACGGCTGGAACTCAACACCCACAGCGCGGCCGATCTCGACTACACGGCGAGCCAACGCCTGATCACGTTGGCGCGCGGCGAAATCATGGTCACCTGCGGCCGCGATCCCGGACGCCCGCTGTTGGTGAAAAGCCGCGAAGGTTTGTTCGAAGGGTTGGAGGGGCGCTTCGTCGTACGCCAGGACAGCGACTGCACGCGCCTGAGCGTCACCAGCGGGCGGGTCGCCATTCGCTCGCACCAAGGCAGCGACGGCGCGCCGATCCAAGTGGAGGCCGGGCAAAGCTATCTCGTCAGCGCAACGACAGCGACCCTGGCACCGCCCTTGGACATGGACGCAGGCGCTTGGGCGGACGGCTTGATCGTCACGCGCAACATGCGCCTGGAAGACTTTCTCAACGAGGTCGGCCGCTACCGCCGGGGCTATCTGAAATGCGCCGCCTCGGTGGCGGACCTGCGCTTGTCCGGCGTCTTCCGCCTGGACGACATCGACAAGATGCTGGCCGTGCTCCCGCGCACGCTGCCCGTGCAACTGCGTTATCGAACCCGCTGGTGGCTGACAGTGGAACGTCCGGCCTGATTTTTTGGCGGGTTTTGCGAAGGCGTCCGGCTAGGACAGTAAGCAACGTTTATCTGCCTTCAGCGACTCCAACGGAAACCCATAATGACTGAGCGCTTAACCCTCAAGACCTCCTTCGGCTGTTCCCCGCAAACCAGCCTCTTGCGCCAAGCCGTCCGCGCCGCGCTGCTGAGCACGGCGCTGGGCGTCAGCGCTGCGCCGACGCTGGCCATCGCCGCGCAGGACGGCGTCACCGCCAGCCTCCAGAGCTACAACATCGCCGCGGGCCCGTTGAGCGAGGTGCTGAACCAGTTCGCGCGCCAAGCCGGGATTACCCTGGCGAGCACCCCCGAGCAGACCGCTGGCCGCCAGTCGCCGGGACTCAAAGGCGAGTATTCGGCGGACCAGGCCCTGAACCAGTTGCTCAATGGCTCGGGGCTGGTTGCGATCGGCCAGGAAGGCAGCGGCTACGTCTTGCAGGCCCAAGCCGCGGACAGCGCGCTGGCGCTGCCGACCACCGACGTCAAGGGTTTCGCCCTGGGCAACGCCTTGGGCAGCATGGCCGGCTACAACGCCACCCACAGCCAGGTCGCGACCAAAACCAGTACCGCCCTGCGCGAGACCTCACAAAGCGTATCGGTGGTGACCCGCGAGCAAATGGACGACCAGGGCGCGCAGACCGTTTCCCAGGCGATGCGCTACACCCCCGGCGTGCTGACCAACCCCTACGGCGCGACCCATCGCTACGACTACGTGGCCATGCGCGGCTTCAACGACGGCTCGGTGGACAACATCTACCTCGACGGCCTCAAATCCATGGGCGACAGCGGCACCTACAGCTCCATGCAGGTCGATCCGTATTTCCTGGAACGGGTCGACATCCTCAAAGGCCCGTCCTCAGTGCTGTATGGCCGCAGCTCGCCGGGCGGCCTGGTGGCGCTCACCAGCAAAAAGCCGCTGTACGAGACCTATCACCAAGTCCAGGCCACCGTCGGCACCCAGGGCCAGCGCGGCGTGGGCTTCGACTTCAGCGGGCCGGTGGACGATGAAAAACGCATCGCCTATCGCCTGGTCGGCCTGGCGGACACCTCCGACACCCAGTTCGATCACAACAAGGAAAAGCGCTTCACCCTGGCGCCCACCGTCAGCATCGACTTCACCGAGGACACCTCGCTGACCCTGCAAGCCTACCTGCAGCACGAACCCGACGGCGGCTACCATGGCGGCGTACCGGCCGATGGCGCGTTGCACAAGCGCAATGGCCGGCGGATCTCGGAACACTTCTTCGAAGGCGAGCCCGGCGTCGACGTGTACGAGCGTGACCAGCAGTCGTTCGGCTATCAATTCGAGCACCGTTTCAATGACGTCTTCACCGCCCGGCAGAACTTCCGCTATTTGGACTCCGACGTCACCAACAATCAGGTCTATGCCTTCGGCTGGACCACCCCCACCAGCAACGAGTTGAACCGTTACTACACCGGCGCCAACGAAAAGCTGCATTCATTCATCGTCGACAACATGCTGCAGGCCGAATTCTTCACCGGCGCGACCAAGCACACGGTGCTGATGGGCGCCGACTACCAGCGGCGCAAGACCGTGGTCGATTGGACCAGCGGCACCCTCGCTCCGATCAACGCCTTCGACCCGGTCTATGGCAATTCCGCGATCAGTAATCGCTCTGACACCAGCTATCTGCGGCGCCTGGAGCAGACCGGTGTCTACCTGCAAGACCTGATCGAAATGGACAAGTGGCGCTTCTCCCTGGGCCTGCGCCAGGACTGGGTCGAAACCTCGGACGAAAACCGCATCGCCGAATTCGGCCGCCCTGAAGGCACCGAGATCAACGACAAGCGCACCAAGCTCACTGGTCGCGTCGGGGCGCTGTATTTGTTCGATAACGGCCTGGCGCCGTACATCAGCTATTCGGAGTCGTTCAACCCCAATTCCTATGCCGACAGCGCCGGCAATCCTTTGCCGCCCACCGACGGCAAACAATGGGAACTGGGCCTGAAATACCAGCCGCCGGGCACGGATGATTTGTACACCGCCTCGCTGTTCCGCATCGACCAGGAGAACCTGGCGACCAAGCTGCCCCAGGACAACTTCTACCGCGCCGTCGGCGCCGTCCGCTCCCAAGGCCTGGAACTGGAAGCGCACGTGCAATTGACCGAACAGTTCAAGGTGCTGGGCAGCTACACCTTCACCGACATCGAATACTCGAAATCAATGGTGAGTACCCTGAGCACGCCCACCAACATCATCGAAAACAAAGGCAACTCACCGACCCAGGCCCCGCGCCACATGGCCTCGGTGTGGGCCGACTACAAATTCGACAGTGGCACGCTCGATGGCCTGCGACTGGGCGGCGGCGTGCGCTATGTCGGCTACAGCTGGGTCGACGCGGAGAACACCATGAAGGTGCCTTCGTACACGCTGTTCGATGCATCGGTGGGGTATGACCTGGGCAAGGTCGGCTTGAAAGGCGTGGATGTGCGCTTGAACGCCAACAACCTCACCAACGAAACCTACGTCGCCTCGTGTGCCAGCCTGAACTTCTGCTACATGGGTGAAGAGCGCAATGTGGCGGCTACTGTGAGTTATCAGTTCTGACCATCCTCCAGGCCAAACGCAATTGTCTGGCCTGAAAGATACCCCCTGTGGCGAGGGGATTTATCCCCGCTGGGCCGCGCAGCGGCCCCAAAAAAGGGATGTAATCAGGCCTGACACACCGCGGCGCCGGGCCTTGGGGCTGCTGCGCGGCCCAGCGGGGATAAATCCCCTCGCCACAAGTGTGTTCTCCATGCAGAGGTGGTGCGTCTCAAACCTGGGCCGCATTCACCTTCTCCCCCACCGCACCCTCCTCCCGCACAAACCGATTCGCCCGCCCAAACGTGCCGAAATCATTGAACCGTACGCCCATCTCCCGCATCACTTCATGCGCCACCGGTACCGTCAGCTGCCGAATATAGAACGGCTCCTTCACCACGAAATGATGAATGCCATGGCTGCTCCCGAAGTTGAAGCAGAACGCCTGCAACGGCCACAACCACCAAGGATTCAACACCTGAGTCTGCTGGATGACATTGCCCGACTCGATGTCGCCGTAGTAGTGCATGTTCGAGCTGACGAAGTGCAGGCAAAAGGTGCGCAGCACATTCGGGCCGATGATCACCACCGCGGCGATATCGATGACGTGCATCGTCGCCAGGGTGCTCGCTGACCAATCAATCGAAGTGCCCAACAGCCCAGCCACCGCGTTGGCCCCATGAAAACCGAGGAACACGTACCAGGCGCCCCAGTGCAACAGCGCCAGCGGGAAGTACACCTTCAGCGTGCGCTTGAGGATGCTGCGCTTGTGTGCCCAGGTCTTGGCTCGCAGCAGGCGGATGAACGCCGACATCACGTTGTCACCGACCATCAGCAAGCGCGCCAGTCCCCATGGTTCGCCGTTGGTAATGGCCCGCTCTTCCATGTCCGCTTCGCTGCCGGACACCTTGTGGTGGTTGAGGTGCAGATGGCGGCGGATCCACGGGTTGATGGTGCTCGGCCGTGCCAGCCACACCAGGCCCATCATCAGGTTATGGGGCAAGCGCTGCTTGCGAAAATACATGCTGTGGATCAGGTCATGCTCCAGCTCGTGGGTCAGCGAGGCGAAAAACGCGTTGAGCAGCAGGCAGGCCCAACCGGCCAGGTAACCGTTGATGTAGAACAGCGCCGAACCGATCATCCCCGCCAGGGCGAACGCCAGGATGCCCGCGCCCAACGCATCCTGATGCCGCAGGATCGGATAGCGCCGGCGCAATTCCTCGCCCCGGGCCAGGACAACCTGGCGAATGTGGGCGGCTCGCTGTTGTGCATTCAATCGCTCTGGGCTTGCGCAAGTGCCGTGCATGGCTTACATCCTCTGTTAACGATGTGCTCATCCTGCCGGGCGTTGTCCCATCGGGTGGTAGCCGTAAACGCCAACCTGTTGACCGCAAGCGCCAATTGTCATGACCGAACCCACCTCCCTCGCCAGCTGGACCCGCGCCCTGCGCAAGCAGCTCGATGCACTGGGCCTGGACAGCCAGGCCTTGTGCGTGGAAGCGGGCCTGGACCCGGCGTTGATGGACGACCCGAACGCCCGCTACCCGCTCTCGGCCACCACGCGCCTGTGGACGTTGGCGGTGCAGGCCAGCGGCGACCCGGCGATCGGCCTGCGGGTGTCGCGCTTCGTCAGTCCCACCACGTTCCATGCGTTGGGCTACGCCTTGGTGGCCAGCGGCAGCCTGCGGGAGGTGTTCGAGCGGATCGTGCGGTATCACCCGGTGGTCAGCGATGCGCTGGCCTTGCAACTGAGCCGCGGCGAAGACCGCTATCGTTTCAGTCTCGATGTGCCGGCGGGACGCCCCGCCCCCGCCTTCGAAGCCATCGACGCGTTTGCCGCGATCTACGTGCGCACCTGCCGCAACCGACTGGGCCGCGACTACGCACCACTGGCGGTCTACCTGCGCCGACCGGAACCGCTGGACCCCAGCCCGTGGCACAAGGTGTTTCGGGCACCGGTGCATTTCGCCGCCAACCAGGATTGCCTGGAATTCAGCCTCGTGGATTTCGACAGCCACCTGGACGACGCGAACCCGGAGCTGGCCGAACACAACGAAACCGTGCTCAAGCGCACCCTCGCCCAGCTCCAGCCACTGACCTGGGAGCGCAAGGTCCGCGCCGCCATCGAAGCCCAGTTGCCCGAAGGCGAACCCAGCGCCGAACGCATCGCCCAGGCCATGCACCTGAGCCTGCGCAGCCTGCAGCGACACCTGGCCGACGAAGGCTGCCGCTTCGACGCGCTGCTCAACGAATGCCGTGAAAACCTCGCGCTACTGCATTTGCGCGATCCGCAATGCTCGCTGAGTGAAGTCAGCTATCTGCTGGGCTTCGCCGACACCAGCAGCTTCAGCCGCGCGTTCAAGCGCTGGACGGGCATGACGCCGGGGCAGTTTCGGGATGGGTTGCGGTAGGGATTTGCAGTGCCTCGGCTGGCCCTATCGCGAGCAAGCTCGCTCCCACATTGGAAGCGGTGTGACCACAATAGCTGCGACAACACCAAGCCCCTGTGGGAGCGAGCTTGCTCGCGATGGCGGTGTATCAGTCACTATCGATGTCGACTGACCTGACGTCTTCGCGAGCAAGCTCGCTCCCACAGGGTCCAGGTCGGTTTCAGATTGTGGTCAGGGCTCGCAACCGTTCGATGTCGAGGATTTCGATTTCGCCATAACTCAGGTGAAGAATGCCCTGCCCCTGCAAATCCTTGAGGATCTGGTTGGTGGTCTGGCGAGACAGGGAAAGCATCAGTGCCAGTTGTTCCTGGGGCAATTGCAAGATCCGGCGCGCCGGTTCGATTTCGCCGTAGCCTTCGGCGATCATCAGCAGGCGGTGGGCCAAGCGGGCCGGGGCGGGCATCAGGCTCAGGTGTTCGAGATTGATGAACGTCAGGCGCAGTTTGTGGCTCATCAACAGGGCAAGATGACGCCAATGAACGGGTTGTTCTTCCAGAAAGGCCAGTAGCGCAGCCTGCGGCAAATGCAGCAACGAACATTGCCCGACGCCTACGGCGTCATGGGTGCGCGGCTGGCCGTCGAACAGACAGATCTCACCGAACCAATGAGGCGACTCCACCACGCTCAGCAGCGCTTCCTTGCCCTGCTCGCTCACCGCGCCGATGCGCACCGCCCCTTCGAGCACCGCGTACAAGCCACACGGCGGATCGCCGCGCTGAAACAGCCGTTGCCCCGGCGCCAGGCGGCGCACCCGCGACATGCCCAGCAGGCTATCCTGAAACTCGGCGGGCAAATGGCTGTACCAATGTCCGGTCAGCAGATGCGTGTGCCAGGGGTGCGAATTCATGGAAACTCCGGGACAAGTGTCGGCTAGCTGACAGAGCGCCTGGTGAAACCCGATCATCATGCAGGCATCACCTCAGGAGGAACAACAATGAAAAGCCTCGTCGATCACCTCAGTCAATACGCGGCCTACCACCGCGACCCGCGCAACATCGCCAGCCACTTCATCGGTATCCCGCTGATCTTCGTCGCCGTCGCCGTGCTGCTGTCACGGCCGGGATGGCCGGTTGGCGCGATCCTGGTTTCCCCGGCGCTGCTGGTGGCCGTCGCGAGTGCCTGGTTCTACCTGCGCCTGGAACTGCGCTTGGGTGTGCTGATGACCGTGCTGCTGGGTCTCGCCGTCTGGCTGGGCCAGGTGCTCGCCGCGCAGAGCACAGCGATCTGGTTGTCCAGCGGACTGGGCATGTTCGTGGTGGGCTGGGTAATCCAGTTTGTCGGCCATTACTACGAAGGGCGCAAACCGGCGTTCGTCGATGACCTCACCGGGTTGATTGTCGGGCCGTTGTTCGTGGTGGTGGAAGCGGGCTTCCTGTTGGGACTTCGCGGTGACCTGAAACGCGCCATCGAGGAGCGCGCCGGGCCGGTGGCGTTGCGCAACCAACGTTCGGCGGCCTGAAAGCTACGCCACGCAGGTAGCGGTTAGGCTATCTCTGTGGGAGCGAGCTTGCTCGCGATTGCGCTCGGCCAGTCACCGATGTGTCAACTGCTCCACCGCCATCGCGAGCAAGCTAGCTCCCACAATGGATCTCCATATGAATACCATTATTGTGTTCACTAAAGTTCTACTGTGGGAGCGAGCCTGCTCGCGATGCTTTTGCTTGTTCTTTTGCTCTTAGAGGTTGGAAACTTTCTGCCAGACCTTCGGCTTGAAGAACAACGTCTCGCCCTTCGCCAACCCCACCAGGCTGTCGTGGTCCTTCACCACTTCGGCTTCGATCAACTCGCTCTGGCCCTCGACCTTCAAGGTCACCCGAGTGGTCGCGCCGAGCGGGCGAATGTCGCGCACTTCGGCGGCGTGATGATCTTCCAGCTCCGAGCGTGACAGCGAGACTTCGTGCGGGCGGAACAGCACATGCCGATCCTCACCCAAATGCAGGCGGTTCGAATCACCGAGGAAGTGGTACACAAAGTCGCTGGCCGGGTTTTCATAGACGTCCCCCGGCGAACCGATCTGCTCGATCACTCCCTTGTTCATCACCACGATCCGGTCGGCGACTTCCATGGCCTCTTCCTGGTCGTGGGTCACGAAGACCGAGGTCAAGTTGATGTCCTCGTGCAGCCGCGCCAGCCAGCGGCGCAGTTCCTTGCGGACCTTGGCGTCGAGGGCGCCGAACGGTTCGTCCAGCAGCAGCACCTTGGGCTCCACCGCCAAGGCGCGGGCCAGGGCGATACGCTGGCGCTGGCCGCCGGACAGTTGCTCCGGGTAGCGGTCGGCGAGCCAGTCCAGTTGCACCATGTTCAGCAGCTCGTGGACCTTGGTCGCGATCTGGCTTTCGCTCGGGCGCTGGCCCTTGGGTTTCATGCGCAGGCCGAAGGCGACGTTGTCGAACACCGTCATGTGGCGGAACAAGGCGTAGTGCTGGAACACGAAACCGACGTTGCGATCACGCACGTCGTGGCCGGACACGTCCTCGCCGTGGAAGACGATGCTGCCCTGGTCCGGGGTTTCAAGGCCGGCGATGATCCGCAGCAAGGTGGTCTTGCCACAACCCGACGGCCCGAGCAGCGCCACCAGCTCACCGCTCTGGATGTCCAGGCTGATCTCGTCCAGTGCCCTGAACGCGTTGAAATTCTTGCTGACGTTACGGACTTCGATCGACATGACTTATTCCTCCGCGGCGCTGGCGCGCAGGCGGTTGATTCGGTTTTCGCTCCACTGCTTGAGCAGCAGGATGAAGAGCGCCAGGATCAGCAACAGGCTCGCCACGGCGAACGCGGCCACGTGGTTGTATTCGTTGTAGAGGATCTCGACGTGCAGCGGCAGGGTGTTGGTCACCCCGCGAATGTGCCCGGAGACCACCGACACCGCGCCGAACTCACCCATGGCCCGGGCGGTACACAGCACCACGCCATAGATCAGGCCCCACTTGATGTTCGGCACGGTGACATGCCAGAACATCTGCCAGCCATTGGCGCCCAGCAGGCGCGCGGCCTCTTCTTCCTGGGTGCCTTGTTCCTGCATCAGCGGGATCAACTCACGGGCCACGAACGGCACGGTGACGAAGATCGTCGCCAGGACGATGCCCGGCAGCGCGAAGACGATCTGGATGTCGTGATCCGACAGCCACGGCCCGAACAGGCCCTGGGCGCCGAACATCAGCACGTAGACCAGGCCCGCGATCACCGGCGACACCGAGAACGGCAGGTCGATCAGCGTCACGAGCATGCTCTTGCCGCGGAATGAATATTTGCTCACGCACCACGCGGCACTGACGCCGAACACCAGGTTCAGCGGCACCGAGATCAGCACGGCGATCACCGTGAGCTTCAACGCCGACAGTGCGTCAGGTTCGAAGATCGCGGTGAAGAACGCCCCCAGCCCGAGCTTCAGGCCCTGGGACACTACGATGAACAACGGCAGCAGCAAAAACAGCGCAAAGATCAACCAGCCGAGGCCGATCAAGACGCGCCGCGACGTCGCACTGCCGCGACGGGCGGCATTGGTGGAGGCAGCGGAAATAGACGATTGGGACATGGTTCGCGCCTCCTTATGGGGTTTCGATGCGCCGCTGCAGCAGGTTGATCAGCAGCAACAGGACGAAGGAAACCACCAGCATCAGCACGCCGATGGAAGTGGCGCCGGTGTAGTCGTATTGGTCGAGCTTGACCATGATCAGCAGCGGCAGGATCTCGGTTTTCATCGGCATGTTGCCGGCGATGAAAATCACCGAACCGTACTCGCCCACGCCACGGGCAAACGCCAGGGCGAAGCCGGTCAACCAGGCCGGCAACAACGCCGGCACGAGGATGTGGCGGAATACCTGCCACGGTTTCGCACCGAGGCAGGCGGCGGCTTCTTCGACTTCACGGGGGATATCGGCCAGCACCGGCTGCACCGTGCGCACCACGAACGGCAGCGTCACGAAGGTCAGCGCCAGGGTAATGCCCAGCGGGGTGTAGGCGATCTTGAAACCCAGGTCGGTGGCGAATTGGCCAACCAGGCCGGTCGGCGCGTACAACGCCGTCAGCGCGATACCGGCCACGGCGGTGGGCAGGGCGAACGGCAGGTCGATCATCGCGTCGATGATCTTGCGGCCGGGGAAGGTGTAGCGCACCAGCACCCAGGCCAGCAACGTGCCGATCACACCGTTGATGATGGCGGCGTACAGCGCGGTGCCGAAACTGAGCTTCAGCGCAGCCAGCACCCGCGGTGCCGAGATGATCGCCCAGAACTGTTCCCAGGTGAGTTGAGCGGCGTGCACGAACATCGCCGCCAGCGGTATGAGCACAATCAGACTGAGGTACACCAGGGTGTAGCCCAGCGTCAGCCCGAAGCCGGGTATGACGGGGGATATGCGACGCGACATAAAGGTCCTTGGTTGAGAACGCACTTACCGTGGCGAGGGAGCTTGCTCCCGCTGGGCTACGAAGTAGCCCCAGAAAACTCTGGGAGCGCTTCGCACTGGAGCGCCAGCCCGGTCCAGCGGGAGCAAGCTCCCTCGCCACAATGAATTACGGCCTGGATCCGACTAGCCCAGCTTACTGCGCCTGATAGATCTGGTCGAACACCCCGCCATCGTTGAAGAATTTCGGCTGGGCCGTTTTCCAGCCGCCGAAGTCCTTGTCGATGGTCACCAGTTCCACCTTCGGGAACTGCCGGGAATACTTGGCGGCCACGTCCTTGTCACGCGGGCGATAGAAGTTCTTCGCAGCAATTTCCTGGCCGGCCGGGCTGTACAGGTGCTTGAGGTACGCTTCGGCGATCTCCGCATTGCCCTTTTTCTCGGCGTTCTTGTCCACCACCGCCACCGGCGGTTCGGCGAGGATCGACAGGGACGGCACGACGATGTCGAACTTGTCGGCGCCACCCTCCTCTTTCAGCGCCAGGAAGGCTTCGTTTTCCCAGGCCAGCAACACATCACCCTGACCGTTGTTGACAAAGGTGATGGTCGAGCCACGGGCGCCGGTGTCGAGGATCGGCACGTGCTTGAACAATGCCTGCACGTATTCCTTGGCCTTGGCCTCGTCGCCGCCGTTGGCTTTCAGGCCGTAGGCCCAGGCGGCGAGGAAGTTCCAGCGAGCACCGCCAGACGTTTTCGGGTTCGGCGTGATGACCGACACATCATTCTTGATCAGGTCGCCCCAATCCTTGATGCCCTTGGGGTTGCCCTTGCGCACCAGGAAAACGATGGTCGAAGTGTAGGGCGTGCTGGCGTCCGGCAGGCGGGTTTGCCAGTCCGCTGGCAGGGACTTGCCCAGCTTGGCGATTTCATCGATGTCACCGGCCAAGGCCAGTGTCACGACGTCGGCGCGCAGGCCATCGATCACCGCCCGGCCTTGCTTGCCCGAGCCGCCGTGGGACTGCTGGATCTTCACGCTATCGTCGGGATGGGCTTTCTTCCAGAAATTGACGAATTCGGCGTTGTAGTCCTGATACAGCTCGCGGGTCGGGTCGTAGGACACATTGAGCAGCTCGTAATCCTTGGCGACGGCGGAACCTGCAAAAACAGCACTGGCCAGGGCGGCCAAGGCATAACGGCGAATCGACGACATGGTGAAAGCTCCTGGAATTCTGGTTTTTATGGCTTCTGGAAATCGAGTGGCTTGTAGAAAAGATCGCAGCCTTTGGCAGCTCCTACACCTAGCCCCCTGTAGGAGCTGCCGAAGGCTGCGATCTTTTTGGCGTTTCAAGACGGCTTATGACTCGGTTGTTGCAAGCGGAATTTTTCCTTGCGTTCGATCTGGACCACCTGGGCGTTGTGCACGGTGATTTCCACCGCGCCAAAGCGCAGGTCACGCAAAGCACTCTGGATCTCGCGCAAGATGGTTGCTTCGTCCTGGCCGTCAACGCTACGTAGGGATGCGCTCATGCTGCTGCTCCTTTGAATGATTGCCTGGCAGTGGGCGGCACTGCTTGCGGCGTGGGAGCAATACTAGATAAAGCGGGATATTCTTAAAAAGACTATTTGAGAATTTTTATATAACCAAAATGATGTTGGGATTTTGGCGTCCTACGACGGGCGTGATGGCGGGTCTTTTTACCTGCCATGTCGTCGGAGATTTCCTTCAATACGTGGTGCCTTTGATGAACTAGGCAGCACTGCCGAGCGCAGCTAACCTCTGATCGTCATCGCAAAAAACGGTGACACGGACGTGCAAGTCCGAGTAAAACACCACCCCTTGATGCCTCTAGCCATTCGTGGCGCATTTGCGCCCGTGATTTATGGCGGCTGTGTTCGGGAGATCTTCGGATCTGCCGAGTTTTGGGTAGGGTTGCTCGGTCTTGCACACTCGCACACAGCTGCCACCCTTCATTGCGTGCAAGCGATCCAGGGCGGTTCTCTTTAGGAACTTACCCATGTTCAAACCTACCCCGAATCCGCCAAAAGGCGGTCACAAATCCCGCGTCGAAAAACTCGAAGAAAAACGCCTGGAAGACGCCACCAACCGCGCCCTCGACTACTACCTCAAGCCCCACCCCGCCTCGCCGCCGGAACCCGACAAAGACCAGCTCTTCATCGTCTCCCCGCACATCGACACCGAAACCCTGCTCGCCAACGCCTCCGAAGACCTGCTCTCCATCAGCACCATCGCCGCCGACCTGGCCGATGACATCGACGAATCCCGCCGCTGTGTAGCCCTGGCGATCAGTCGCATGGCCGATGGGGTTCAGTTGTTGGTTGAACGAGCGCTGGATCATCTGGAAACGAAGGGGATGGCGGCGCCTGCAGCCAAGGGTTAGCGCTGTGTCATTTCGGTATTGATGTCAGCCGAGCCGACGCCTTCGTCGGATCGCCGCCCGGAGCAAGCCCGCTCCCACAATGGACCGATTTGTGTCAGGAGAAACAGGTCAACTGTGGGAGCGAGCTTGCTCGCGATGGCGGTGCATCAGTCGACATCAATGCCGCGGGGATCAAGCAATCACCGGCGCCCGCTCCCAATCCAACTGCACCGCCGCCACCGGCCGGCCAAACCAATACCCCTGCCCCAACTCACAAGCCTGGCCCAGCAGAAACGCCGCTTGCTCCTGCTGTTCTATGCCCTCGGCATGCACCTGCATGCCCATGCTATGAGCCAGGGCGATGATCACGCGGACAATCGCCACGTCGTCCTCGTCCCACGGCAACCCGGCGACAAAGCCCTGGTCGATCTTCAGTTTCTGCACCGGTAGGCGCTTGAGCCGCAGCAGCGACGAATAACCCGTGCCGAAGTCATCGATGGCCAGCCGCACGCCCAATTCGCGCAAGCGATGCATTTGTTCCAGCGCGACTTCCGGGTCTTCCATGACTGCGCTTTCGGTGACTTCCAATTCGAGGAAAGCCGGATCGAGGCTGGTCTCGTGCAGCACGCGAGCAACTTGCTCATACAGTTCACGCCGGGCGAACAAGCGGCTGGACACGTTGACCGCGACGAACGAAAGGGCCACGCCCGCCTGCTGCCACTGACACATCTGCCGGCAGGCCTGCTCCATGACCCAGGCATCGATCTGGGCGATCAGCCCCGTACGTTCGGCGATGGGAATGAACTCTGCCGGAGAAACCAGCCCACGCGTTGGATGCTCCCAGCGCACGAGCGCCTCGACGCCAACCAGACGGCTGGTCGCCAGGTCGTGCACCGGTTGGTAATGCACCCGCAACTCCTCTTGCTGCAGGGCGCGTCGAAGTTCGAAAGCGACTTCGACCCGTTGCTGAGCGTGGGCGGTGAGCTCTTCGGTGTACAGGGCGTAGCCATCCCGTCCGCTGCTCTTGGCCTTGAACAGCGCCGAATCGGCGTTGCGCAACAGTTGACCAGCGCTGAGGGCATCGCCGGGGAACAGGCTGATACCGATGCTGGCGTTGACAAACAGGGATTGCTCGCCGAGCTGCAACGGCTCTTTCAATGCATCGAGGATGCGCCGGGCCAACGCCGCTGCCTGCCCAGGCTGGGAGCAGTTTTCCACCAGCACCGCGAACTCATCGCCACCCAGCCGGGCCAGGGTGATGCCCGGCGCAAACAGGTCAAGAAAGCGCTTGGCCACGCCCTTGAGCAACTCATCACCCACGCTGTGGCCCAGGCTGTCGTTGATGTTCTTGAAATGATCGAGATCCAACAGCAACAGCGCACACCCGCGCTTGTGAAGCTGCGCCGATGCCACGGCCTGCTCGGTGCGATCGGAAAACAGCAGGCGATTGGGCAGGCCGGTCAGCGGGTCGTGATGGGCCAGGTGCGCCAGCTCATGCTCCGAATCCTTGATCGCACTAATGTCGGAAAACACCGCGACGTATTGACTGACTTCGCCGTTGTCGTCGACGACGGCACGGATGGTCTGCCATTGCGGGTAGATTTCGCCGCTTTTACGGCGGTTCCAGATTTCACCGCTCCATTCGCCGCGGCTGGACAACGACGCAAACATATCGCGATAGAAAGCCGGTCCGTGCCGGCCGGATTTGAACAGATTGGGTTGGCGCCCCAATACTTCGTCCCGGCCATAACCGGTGATCGCCATGAACGCCCGGTTGACGTGCACGATCAGGCCCTGGCGGTCCGTGACCAGGACCCCTTCGCGGGTGCAATCGAAGACAGCGGCGGCCTGGCGCAATCGTTCACGGTCGAGGCTGCCCTCGCCCTTGTCGAAACACCGCACGATCCGCACCCGAGCCATGAACATCAGCCCGGCGCTGACCAGCACCCAGGCATAACCGTTGATCAGTTGCCAGCGAAGCCGGTCGGCGGAATGATCGAAGAAACTGCTCAATAAATAACCAACCAGCTGCAGCCAGGCGACGGATAGCAGAAGGTAAAGCAGTGCTCCACGCATGGCAGTGCGTTGGTAGACAGTCATGCGGTCATCCATGTCCCTGTAATGTGAGGGGATTATAGAGTAAGAAACATCCTGCCACTCTTATCTGAAAGGCCGACTGGTTTTATCGGTCGAGCTGGTGATAATGCAACGGCAGTTTCTATTTTTATCGAGGGCCCTACAGCCTATGTGGTACGAAGGTTTTCTTGGCTTGTCGCCCTGGTCGCTGGTGGCAGTCACCTTGCTGATGACCCATGTGACGATCATCAGCGTCACGGTCTACCTGCACCGTTATTCGGCCCACCGTTCCCTGGAACTCAACGCCGGCCTCAAACATTTTTTCCGCTTCTGGCTGTGGCTGACCACAGCGCAGAACACCCGCGAGTGGACGGCCATCCACCGCAAGCACCACGCCAAATGCGAAACCGAGGATGACCCCCACAGCCCGGTCATCAAAGGCTTGTCCACGGTACTGCGCAAAGGCGCCGAGCTGTATCGCGCCGAGGCGCAAAACCCGGAAACCCTGCGTATCTATGGCAAGAACTGCCCGGAAGACTGGATCGAGCGCAACCTCTATAGCCGCTTCCCTTTGTTGGGCGTGGCGATCATGGGCGTCATCGACCTGCTGCTGTTCGGCACGATCGGCATCACCATCTGGGCCATCCAGATGATGTGGATCCCCGTCTGGGCCGCCGGCGTGGTCAACGGCCTGGGGCATGCCGTGGGTTACCGCAACTTCGAATGTCGCGACGCGGCGACCAACCTGGTGCCCTGGGGCATCCTGATTGGTGGCGAAGAGCTGCACAATAACCACCACACCTACCCCAATTCGGCCAAGCTGTCGGTGCGCAAATGGGAATTCGACCTGGGCTGGGCCTGGATCAAGGTCTTCAGCTTCCTGCGCCTGGCGAAGGTCCAGCGGGTCGCGCCGATCGCCCACCGTGTCGAAGGCAAGGGCCACCTGGACATGGACACCGCCATGGCGATCCTCAATAACCGTTTCCAGATCATGGCCCAGTACCGCCGGCTGGTCATCGCGCCGCTGGTCAAGCAGGAACTGGATAAAGTCGATCACTCCGTGCGCCACCAGTTTCATCGGGCCAAACGCCTGCTGTCACGGGAAACCAGCCTGCTGGACGATCGCCATCACCTGCGCATCCAGAACATGCTGGAGCACAGCCAGGCGCTGAAGGTGATCTACGAAAAACGCCTGGCCTTGCAGCAGATCTGGGTCAAGACCAGCAGCAACGGCCATGACATGCTCGCGGCCATCAAGGAATGGGTTCATGAGGCCGAGGCCAGTGGCATCCAGTCCCTGAGGGACTTTGCCGATCAGCTCAAGACCTACTCGCTGCGGCCTGCCACGGCCTGACACCAATGTGCGCGGCGGGGAGGTTGTTGTGGCGAGGGGATTCATCCCCGCTGGGCTGCGCAGCAGCCCTAAAACCTGATGGCTCGGTGTGTCAGGCTCACTCAAATTGGCTGTCTTGGGGCCGCAGCCCAGCGGGGCGGTGCGACGTTTCGCTAAATCCCCTCGCCACAGATTCAACCCCATACTTTGACTCGCGAAATCCCCCGCCCTTCGTCGCCCGAAAAGGAACTTCGCCCACAATCCCCTATCTCAAGAGCACTTCGCCATCCTGGCGGGCTTTGGAGTAAGCGCGTGCAAATCCATAGCAATGCACGTTCTTTGAGATTTGTGCCGATGGTCGACAAGAACCTACAGGATTCATCCCAGCCTCATTGGCCCGAAGCGGCCCAGACACTCATGGCGCTGATGCACGCCCAAGGCGAAGTGGCACGCCTGAGCGAGCGGGAGCAGTTGTTCAGTTCGTTGCTCGTCAGCGTCAATGCGGTGCTGTGGGCGTTCAATTGGGAAACCCGGCAGGTGCTGTATGTCAGCCCCGCCTACGAACGGATTTTCGGTCGGCCCGCGGGCCTGGTACTGGCGGACTACAACGAGTGGCGTGACGCCATCTACCCGGACGACCTGGATTACGCCGAACGCAGCCTGGCCGAAGTGTTGGTCAAGGGTGCCGTCGAAGACCGCGAATACCGGATCATCGCCGCCGATGGGCAGATTCGCTGGCTAAGCGACAAATGCTTCATCAATCGCCAAGCCGACCCGGGACAGCCGGTGATCGTCGTCGGTATCGCCGAAGACATCACCGAGAAAAAACTGCTCGAAAGCGAACTGCAGCGGCTGGCGACCACCGATGTGCTGACCCAGAGCAGCAACCGCCGGCACTTCTTCGAGTGCGCCCATCGCGAGTTCGAGCAGGCTCGGCTGCAAGGCACGCCCATGGCGTTCCTGTTGCTGGACATCGATGATTTCAAGTTGATCAACGACACCTACGGCCATCAGGAAGGCGATACGGTGCTGCAGAAAATCGCTGAAAGCGGAAGGACCGTGCTCAGGCGTGGCGACCTGTTCGGGCGGATCGGCGGCGAGGAATTTGCCGCTGTGTTTCCAGGCTGCCCACCGGACATGGCGTTGCAGGTGGCCGAGCGCCTGCAACGGGAAATCCAACGCCTGGCGTTCCGCTGCGGGGAACAGAATTTCGGGATCACCGTCAGCCAGGGCCTGACCGGGATCACCGCTGAAGACCAGACCCTCGATAGCTTGTTTGCCCGTGCTGACGCGGCGATGTACGAGGCCAAGCGCCAGGGTAAGAACCGCATAATTGCCGCCTGATTGAGCCACCGCCAAACTTTGGGAGCGGGCTTGCTCGCGAATGGGGCGTGTCAGTCGACCTATTCGTAACTGTTACACCGTATTCGCGAGCAAGCCCGCTCCCACACAAGCTCACCCCTTCAAAGGATGGTGGTGGTCTTACTGGCGGCGCAACCGCATCAATTCCGGCAACCCGATCTTCAGCAGACGCGCCGTGCGCCCCCGAGCGAGTTCTTCCAGGCCTTCATGGGATGGCAAATGGGCCATCTGCGCGGCCATGTTCATCACCAGCGCCTCGCGGGAATAAACCCCACCGCCCAGGCCATACACTGCTGCGATCAACTCTCGCAGCTCCAGCGGCAGCCGCCAGCGGGTGCGCAGCGCCGAGCCGAAACCGGCGCCGAACTGTTCAAGGGAATCCCCGACTTCCTCGGGCTCATCCAAATCGCCACCGGCCTGCGTCCACTCTTCCAGGCAGCGCAGCAGCGCCAGGTCGCCCAAGCGGTGCAGCAGGCCCGCGCAATAACAGCGCTCCTGCTCCAGGTCCAGCATCCGGGCGATCGTCCGGGCGTATTCGGCAGTGTGCAGCGATAACTCCCAATAACGTTCGGCATAGTCCGCCAGGCACGGAACACTCAGCCTGGCACAGCGCTTGATGGTCAAGCCGAGGATCAGGTTCATGCTCTGTCCGGTACCGAGCTGGTGCAACGCCTGGGCCACGGTCTGTACCGGGCCGCCGCCCTGATGCTGGGCAGCGCTGTTGGCCGCGGCGATCAGCACGGCGGTGATCTGCGGATCGGTGCGGATCTCTTCTTCCAGTAGCTTCAGATCCAGCCCGCCGGGATTGAGGCTGCGCTTGATCGCCACTTGCACATCGGTCATCAACGGCGCGCCTTCGGCCAGGTCCCGTCGGCGCTCAAGGAACGTGGCCAACGTCAGCCCCGGCCCCGGGGTTGGCGCGGGATTGGAAGTGTCTTCGCCGCTCAGTAGCAAGCCTTGCAAACGCTGGGTCAGGTTCTCGCGGTTCAAGGGCTTGGTCAGGTACGCCGTCGGCGCCAGCGGCAAGACCTCGCGCACGCTGGCGCCGTCGTTGCGGCGGCTCACCAGGATGAACGGCAACGCCGGTGTACGGTGCTGCTGGCGCAAGCTGCGCAAAATGCTCAGGCCATCGACACCTGGCAACTCCCAGTCGGCGATCACCAGGTCATAGGGGTTATGCGCCAGCAATTCCAGGGCCTGCCGTCCCTCGTCACAGGTGTCCACCCGGGCATCGCAACGCACGCCCGACAAGACCTGTTCAAGCAGCTCCCTGGACGCTGGATCGGCCTCGGCGATCAGCACACGCGGTACAGCAGGTAAATCCACAGCAGTCATGCCGCATCGCTCCCTTGCAATACATGCACCTTAGACAATTGCGGCCGTTCCAGACAGTCCAAAAACACCGCCCCCTTTCCTCGGGCATGAAAAAACCCGCCGAAGCGGGTTTTTTGTGGATCAACGCACAGCTCAAGGCTCTTGAATATCAGAGCTCGGAGAAGCACTCTTCGATGATCGCCAGGCCTTTGTCCAGTTGCTCGTCTGGCGAAGTCAGCGGCACCAGCACCCGCAGGACGTTGCCGTAAGTGCCGCAGGACAGCAGGATCAAGCCCTTGTCACGGGCCTTGGCGACGACTTGCGCCACCGCGGCAGCGTTCGGCTTGTGGCTGTCGCCATTTTCGAACAGTTCCACGGCAATCATCGCGCCCAGGGCGCGCACTTCACCAATCACCGGGTATTTCTTCTGGATAGCCTTGAGGCCAGTGACCAGGCGCTCGCCCACGGCCTTACAGCGATCCAGCAGGTGTTCTTCTTCGAACACTTCCATCACCGCCAGCGCTGCGGCGCAAGCGATCGGGCTACCCGCGTAGGTGCCGCCCAAGCCACCCGGCGCGATGGCATCCATGTACTCGGCCTTGCCGCACACACCGGCCAGCGGGAAGCCGCCAGCGATGGATTTGGCGAAGGTGGTCAGGTCGGCGGCGACGCCCATCTGCTCCATGGCGAAGAAGGTGCCGGTACGGCCAGCGCCGGTCTGCACTTCGTCAGCGATCAGCAGGATGCCGTGCTGGTCGCACAGGGCGCGCAGGCGCTTCATGAATTCTTTCGGCGCTACATAGAAACCACCCTCGCCCTGGACTGGCTCGATGATGATGGCGGCGATGTCACGCGGCTCGGCGTCGTTCTTGAAGATGCGCTCGATGCTGGCGATGGAATCGTCGATGCTCACGCCGTGCAATTCGTTCGGGTACAGCGCGCGGAAGATACCGCCGGGCATCAGGCCCATGCCGGCCGAGTACGGCACGACTTTACCGGTCAGGCCCAAGGTCATCATGGTGCGACCGTGGTAAGCGCCGGTGAAGGCGATCACACCGGCACGGCCAGTGGCGGCGCGGGCGATTTTCACGGCGTTTTCCACGGCTTCGGAACCGGTGGTGACCAGCAGGGTTTTCTTGGCGAAATCACCAGGAACCTTGGCGTTGATTTTTTCGCACAGTTCCACGTACGGCTCGTAGGCCAGGACCTGGAAGCAGGTGTGAGTCAGCTTGTTCAACTGTGCGGTCACGGCGGCGATGATTTTCGGGTGCACGTGGCCGGTGTTCAGCACGGCGATACCGCCAGCGAAGTCGATGAACTCGCGACCCTCAACGTCGGTTACCGTGGCGTTCTTCGCCGATTCGGCGAAGATCGGGTGGATCTGGCCGACGCCACGTGGAACAGCGGCGGTACGGCGGGCCATCAAGTCAGCGTTAGTCTTGCTCATTACAGTCCTCATTCGCCGCTCATCGGTCGGCGTGGCTCAAGGAATACATGGCGGGGAGGCAACTGCGACAGCATGCGATGATCGACTGCCACAGCGTTCCGGCCACAAGAAACAGAACGGGTGAAACGCGCAAAGGGACAGCGCTCTCGTGCCCCTTGCGCTTGAAGCGGTATCAGATACCCAGGCAGAGGTATTTGATTTCCAGGTAGTCCTCGATGCCGTACTTGGAACCTTCACGGCCCAGGCCCGAAGCCTTGATGCCGCCGAACGGCGCGACTTCGTTGGAGATCAACCCGGTGTTGACGCCAACCATGCCGTATTCCAGGGCTTCGGCCACACGGAACACACGGCCCAGGTCACGGGCATAGAAGTACGAAGCCAGGCCGAACTCGGTGTCGTTGGACATCGCGATCACTTCGGCTTCGTCTTTGAAGCGGAACAGCGGCGCCAGCGGGCCGAAGGTTTCTTCCTTCGCCACGGCGGCGTTTTTCGGTACGTTGGTCAGGATGGTCGGCTCGAAGAAGTTGCCTTCCATCTGCTTGCCGCCCGCCAGCACGGTGGCGCCTTTGCTGACGGCATCGGCGATGTGTTCCTGGACCTTGGCGACGGCTTTTTCGTCGATCAACGGGCCAGTGGTGGTGCCGTCTTCCAGGCCGTTGCCGATCTTGAGCTTGGCCACTGCGGCCTTGAGTTTTTCGGCGAACGCGTCGTACACCGAATCCTGGATGTACAGGCGGTTGGCGCAGACGCAGGTCTGGCCGTTGTTGCGGTACTTGGAAATGATCGCGCCTTCGACGGCCTTATCCAGGTCGGCGTCGTCGAACACAATGAATGGCGCGTTGCCGCCCAGTTCCAGGGAGACTTTCTTGATGTCCTTGGCGCATTCGGCCATCAGCTGGCGACCGATCTCGGTCGAGCCGGTGAAGGACAGCTTGCGCACGGTCGGGTTGCTGGTCAGCTCGCCGCCGATGTCGCCGGCGCTGCCGGTGACCACGCTCAGCACGCCTTGCGGAATACCGGCACGGTGCGCCAGTTCAACCAGGGCCAGGGCCGAGAACGGGGTTTGCGAAGCGGGCTTGATGACCATGGTGCAACCGGCAGCCAGGGCCGGGCCGGCCTTGCGGGTGATCATCGCTGCCGGGAAGTTCCACGGGGTAATGGCGGCGGTCACGCCGATCGGCTGCTTGATCACGATCAGGCGCTTGTCGGGCTGGTGGCCAGGAATCACATCACCGTAGATGCGCTTGGCTTCTTCGGCGAACCATTCGATAAACGAAGCGGCGTAGACGATTTCGCCCTTGGCTTCGGCCAGCGGCTTGCCCTGCTCCAGGGTCATCAGGCGACCCAGGTCGTCCTGGTTTTCGATCAGCAATTCGTACCAGCGGCGCAGCTTGTTGGCGCGCTCTTTGGCGGTCAACGCACGCCAGGCCGGCAGCGCCTTGTCGGCGGCTTCAATCGCACGACGGGTTTCGGCAGCGCCCATCTTCGGCACCGTGCCCAATACTTCGCCCGTTGCCGGGTTGGTGACCTTGATCGTCTGACCATTGTCCGCATCGACCCAAGCGCCATCGATGAAGGCTTGCTGGCGGAACAACTGGGTGTCTTTAAGCTGCATGTCGGCTTTCCTTAACAGCACCGCGCGCACGCGGAGCGAATTAGAGTTGTAGAAAGGCGCCTTATGGGCTGCCGTCAGGGAAATCATTCACCGGGCTGAAGCACAGAAATAACGCACATAAGCACAGACGTGCGGTTCAGCACCCAGACAAGAGCGTTTGAAATCTCAAACGAATCCTAGGGCCGATGGGGTTCGAGGACAATAGGCTGTTCGAAAAAAAGAACGAAAAAGCTGCATTTGCCTGTTTTTTCTGATCAGCGTAGCCAACAGCCGCGGAGCGAGGCAGAAACAAACGGCAAATCAGCAGCATGGACGCCTGCCATGCTTATGAGTATCATGGCGCCCGCGTTGCACCAGTAGCTCAGCTGGATAGAGTACTGCCCTCCGAAGGCAGGGGTCGTGGGTTCGAATCCCGCCTGGTGCACCATACATGGAAAATCGAAAAGCCCCAGTCCTCGCGGATTGGGGCTTTTTTGTTGCCTATTTTTTACTCAGCGCTGACGCAACGCCTCCAACCGCGCAGGCAAATCCTCCTTGGGAAAGCGCTTGTGCAACGCCAGCAGCTTCTCGTCAGCGGCCTTGCTGTCACCCACCTCGCGCAAACGCAGGATTTCCATCAACCCCTGTTCCAGCGACGGCAGCGCAGCCGGTGCGGCCTTGCTCATTTTCGCGGCGGGTTTTTCCGGCAGGGCCTGGTCAGCGCTTGCCGGAGCTCGGGCCAACTCGCCCTGGGGCGCCATGCGGACGATCGGCGCGGGTGCGGAGATGGCTGGCGGTGGTGCGGCGGCAACAGCAGGCTCTTGCCGGTTGGCGGAAAATTCCACGGATGCGAGTGGGGACGAATGATCCTCGGGAACGGGCGAGCGCAGCACCAGCCCGATCATCAGCGCCACACCGGCGACCGTGGCGAATGCCATCTGCCAACGTGGCCGCTGACAGGCGTGCAACCAACGCTGCCACAGGCTCGGCGCAGGCGTCGGCGCTTCACGGCGGGCAGCGGCCAGGATAAAGGCGTCCAGGGAAGGTGGCGGTTCGCCGCTGGGGTGCTGGCGGAAATGCTCGAGCAGCATTTCGTCGTCGGCATCCGGCGTGTGTTTGCGGTCGATCATGCGGGTACCTCCTCGGCCAACAGTCGGTGCAATTTCTGTTGGGCGTAACGCAAGCGGCTCTTGACCGTTTCCAGCGGGGCGCCAGTCAGCGCAGCAATTTGCGGCAACTCCAAGTCGCCGTGCAGGCGCAGCAGGAAAACCTCCCGCTGATCCTCGGGCAAGGCCTGCAAGGCGGCATCGAGCCGTGCCTGGTCGCGGCTCAAGCTCAACTGCTGCTCGGGGCTGCTGGCGTCGTCGGGCTGGACGTGGAGTTGCTCGTCATAGCTGTCGTGCAACGGATTGTGGACACCGTGTTTGCGCCAATGGTCGATCAGACGGTTGCGGGCAATCTGGAACAACCAGGTGCGAAAACTCGCCCGGCCTTGTGGCTGGGTGGCGCTGCGGATCAGGCTGAGCCAGGTGTCCTGGAAGATTTCCTCCGCCAGTTCGGCCTTGTTGCTCAACGACACGAGAAAACGATAAAGCCCCTGCCGATGACGGGCATACAGGACTTCGAAAGAAGCCCCGTCGCCATTGCGGTAGCGGGCCAGCAACGCTTCGTCGCTAGGTGAATCAAGCGCTGCGGGCATGTGGGGGGCGAACTCCTTTCGATGTAGAACACGGCCTGCCGATTGTAGAGGACTCTGTGGGAGCCGGGCTTGCCCGCGAAGGCGGCGTGTCAGGCGAAACGTCTGTGCCTGACACGCCGCCTTCGCAGGCAAGCCAGCTCCCACATTTTGATCCTCGTTATGCGCAGGATCAGCGCTTGGCCGCAGGCTCGAGGCTCTGGGCCAACTCCACCAACTGCACGAACTCCGAGCGCAACCCAAACGGATCATCGCCGCGGGCCGAGCGCGCCAGTTGGGCGGTGTCCTTCAGGCTCATCGTGCCAGTGTAGCGTCCATCGCCCTTGAGCTGCTGGGCAAAGGCGGCCACGGACGCGGCGAAGCGCAGGTCATCGCTGGGTTGTTTTTCGCTCTGCACACTGGCAATGGGATGCTCGATCAAGCGACTGCTACCGCCCTCGACCGGTTTGTAGCGTACACGCAACATCGCCAGTTCACCGGACTTGCCGTCCGACTTCGGCGCGTTGCCATAACGCAGTGGTTCCAACCAGCCCGGCGTGCCCTTCGGAACGATTTCATACAACGCCGTCACTGTATGCCCGGCGCCAATCTCGCCCGCGTCAACTTTGTCGTTGTTGAAATCCTCACGCTTCAACGCGCGGTTCTCATAGCCCAGCAGTCGATACTCACTGACCTGGGCCGGGTTGAACTCCACCTGCAACTTCACATCCCGCGCCACCACGGCCAAGGTGGAGCTGAGTTGGTCCACCAGGACCTTGCGCGCTTCGAGCAGGTTATCGATGTAGGCGTAGTTACCATCGCCAGCGTCAGCCAATTGCTCCATCAAGTGTTCGTTGTAGTTATCCACACCGAAGCCCAGCGTCGTCAGGGAAACGCCGCTCTTGCGCTGATCCGTCGCCATCTGCTTGAGGCTGTCGAAGTCGCTGATGCCGACGTTGAAATCGCCATCGGTGGCCAGCAGGATGCGGTTGATGCCGTTATCGATGAAGCTCTCCCGGGCCATCTGGTAGGCCAGCTCGATACCCGAGGCGCCCGCGGTGGAACCACCAGCATTGAGCTGGTCGATGGCGTTGCGGATTTTCACCTTGTCGCGACCCGAGGTCGGCTTGAGCACCACCCGGGATTCGCCGGCATAAACCACCAAGGACACGCGATCCTGGTCGCGCAATTGATCCACCAGCAGTTTCAGCGTGCTCTTGACCAGCGGCAGGCCTTCACGCCGGTCCATGGAACCGGACACATCCACCAGGAACACCAGGTTGGCCGGGGCCAACTCCGCTACGGCGCGATCGGACGCCTTGATGCCGATGCGCAACAAACGGGTATGGGGATTCCACGGCGACGGGGCGATTTCGGTCGTTACGCCAAACGGCGAGCCATCGGTGGGCAAGGCGTAGTGATAAGGGAAGTAATTGACCATCTCCTCCAAGCGCACGGCGCCCTCGGGCGGCAGGCTGCCCTGGTTGAGGAGACGTCGCACGTTGGCGTAGCTGCCGGTATCGACGTCCACGCTGAAGGTCGATACTGGCGTCTCGGCGACGCTATGGACGGGGTTGTCCGGCAGTTTTTCGTATTGTTCGCGGGGCTCGGCACGGTAACCCTCGGCAATGGAATCGCTCGCCACGCTTGGGGCAGGCATCGCTGCCGGTTTCATGAGCATGCGCTTGACCGTCGGCTGACGCACTTCGGCGATCTCGCCTTGCGGTACAACACTGGGCGCCACGACCACCGGTTCCGCCGGCTTGGCAGTCTCCCGGGACGAAGACAACCCACAACCGGCCAACGTCACCAGCATCGTGACAGCAAAGCCCTGGGCGGCAGGACGCATAAAAGAAAGTGGACGGGACATGGGCTGAACCTCGTGAATGGATGATCCGTACGCAAGGTCAGACGCGAGGCCTGTGCGGTTCGGGTTAACCGCCTGAAAATAATTTTCTGAGTGTTCGCAGCCCTTCCTCAGCTTGATGCTTTTGCAATTCCCCTCAAGTTACCGCCTCCCGAGTCGAGACACTAAAGTGCCATCACCCCTATAAGGACATTCCGTGTTCAAAACGTTCCTCAAGGCCACCGCCCTGGTCGCCACCCTGTCGATGACCGGCTGCGTGTCATACACCGTCACCGGCCCGGTGGGCGCGCCACAGCACCCTGCCCCTGTCAGCAGCCCACGTATCGCACAAATTGCCGATGTCGCCGTGACTGCCCCCGATGTCAACGATGCCACCCGCACGGCCATCAGCCGCTCGCTCACCGCCCAGCTCAATCAGTACGTGCAGACCGGCGGCTACTTCAAGCAGGTCACCGAATACCCGACGCGCCTGGGCGAGAATGACGTGTTGCTCAAGTTCGACATGACCTCTCTCAAAGGCCATCGCGCTCCGCATCCGGGCTATTTCCCCGGCGCGTTGCTGACCCTGACCATCTGGATCTGGGTGAACGGTCCTATCTACGTCGACAGTTTCGACGTCGCAGGGAACCTGAGCATCGTCGATCGCGACGGCAAGGAACTGGCGACCGCCAAGGAAGAGATCAAGCTTGAACGCAACGTAGGCCTGTATGGCCGCGAATACTGGGCACCGACCATGGGTGCACAGCAACTGAATCAGTTGGTGGCGCAACTGCTGGACAACGCCACGGCGCGCCTGGCCAAGCAATAATTCCTAGGAGCAGGACACCATGGGTTTCATCAAACACAGTTTCATATTGGCCGCCGTGTTGCTGACGGGTTGCGTGTCTTACTCGCAACACGAGTTGCCGGACGTTAAAACCTGGCCGCCTGCCGCTGCCACCACAGCCTCCAAGCCAACCGCCTTCGTGCGCACCACTGCGCAGAACCAGGTCAACAGCGGCCCGGCCGTCGCTGCCTCGGGCGCCCAGGCCACCGCTTGGGAAAGCTCGGTGACCGAGACCTTCCGAGACTCCGGACGTTTCGCGCGGGTCAGCACCGACAAGGTCGAATCAGACATCTACGCCGAAGCCACCTTGAGAAACAATGAACAGTTCAGCATGGCTTCGGCCATCATCACTGGCGCTACGTTTTTCGTGATCCCGTCCACAGCCGAGAATACTTTTACACTCGAAACTGTGTTCAAGGACAAGGATGGCAAGGAACTGGGACGTGTGCAGAAGAGCGAATCGGTACGCACCTGGATGCACTTGGTGCTGATCTTCGGTATTCCGTTCCAGCAGGACACTCGTGACGTCGTGCAGGCGCTGACACGCAGCACTTTGGAAGAGGCTGTACAGCGGCGGTTGCTGTAACCAAGCATGATTGGCGAGGGATTTTTCCCTCGCCAGCAGACGCCAGCCTGACGGATCGGCTCACTCAGCCCCGAGTTCCACCACTGTCTTCCCTTGCCTCCGCCCCTCGGCGACCTGAGCGAAGGCTTCGTTGACGTCCTCAAGGCCAAACCGGGTCTGATCCACCTTGATCCGCAACTGCCCAGCCTCAACCAGCGCCGCGGCCTCCCGCAAGATATGACCGTGATGCGCACGGCCCTTTCCGGTCAACAGCGGCATCAAGGTAAACACCCCGGAATAACTCGCCCCCCGGAACGACAAGGGCGCGAGGCTGTGCTGGCCCCAGCCCAGGCAACTGAGCACATGGCCGGTGTAGGTCTTCACTGCGTTGAACGAAGCATCAAGCGTCGCGCCGCCCACGGTGTCGTAGACAATGTCGAAACCTTCGCCGTCCGTGTGCAGGCGGACGTAGCTGTCGGTGTCCTGGGCCCGGTAATCGATGGGCGTTGCGCCCAGCTCGCGGATGAAATCCAGGCTGCTGGCCGAGCCGGTGGCATAAACGTCAGCGCCCCGGGCCTTGGCGATCTGCACGGCGATTTGTCCGACGCCGCCCGCGCCGCCATGGATCAATACCTGTTGGCCGGGATGGACATTGGCTCGATCGACCAGTCCTTCCCAGGCCGTGATGAACACCAAGGGCAAGGCTGCCGCTTCACGCATGCTCAATGCGCGGGGCTTTGGCGCGACCAGTTGTGCATCGACGGCGATGTATTCGGCCAATGCACCTTGAGCGCCACCAATCCCACCGGCCATGCCGAACACTTCGTCGCCAATAGCGAAATCGACAACGCCTTCGCCCAGCTCAACGACAACGCCCGCCAGGTCGATGCCCAGGACCGCAGGAAGCGGTTGCCGGGCATGGCCACCCGCTCCCGCTGCGATTTTGGTATCCAGCGGATTGATCCCGGCAGCGTGCACTTGGATCAGGAGCTGTCCCTTGCCAGGAGTGGGCCGGGCGATGTGGCGGACGATCAACGGGGCCTGAGCGGTTTCAGCGACGGCGGCAAACATGGTGTTGTTCATGACGGTAAACCTCCAGTGAGTGGGCAGGTTCATCATGGGCGCGCCGACGCATTCCGATAAGTCAGCAATAATGGATAGGATTTATTCCAGCAAAAGGCCAAATCCTATGGATCTGTTCGAGGCAATGCAGGTATTCGTAAGGGTCGTGGAGCGCGGCTCGTTCTCGGCAGTGGCCAGGGAGCTGAACCTGGGCCAACCGGCGGTGAGCAAGCAGATCCGCGCGCTGGAACAACACCTTGGCGGCGCGCTGTTCGCGCGCAGCACCCGCCATCTCGCGCTGACCGACCAGGGGCAGCATTTCTACACCGAGAGCAAGGACATACTCGCTAGCCTGGACGCGGCACGCCTCGGTTTCGCCAATGGCCAGGAACAGATCGCCGGCCCCCTGCGCGTAACGGCCCCAGTCAGCTTCGGACGACTGTGCATCGCGCCCCTGGTGGGCCAGTTTCTGGCGCGTCACCCACAGGTCCGGCTCGACCTGCGGCTGAGCGATCAGAACGAAGATGTGTTGAAGGAGAATATTGACGTTGCCATTCGCATCGGCGCAGTGAAAAACGAAGGGCTGGTGGCGGTTTCCCTGGGGGGCAGTCCTCGACAGGTATATGCCACCCCCGCCTATCTGCAGCAGTACGGAAGCCCCCTTCGGCCAGCCGATCTGGCCCACCACAACTGTCTGGCTTTCACGCTGCTGGAGCATTACGACGTCTGGCGATTCGAGCGTGGAGCCGAGCAATACCAAGTGACGATCAAGGGCAACGTCACCAGCAACAGCAGCGAAGCGATCCGGGAAATGGTGCTGTCCGGTCTCGGTGTTTCGCTTTCCCCGCAATGGCTGTATGCCGCTGATATTCGCCAGGGAACGGTAGTCCCGCTGCTTGCCGATTACCAGCCACTGACGCTCCCCATCAACGCCGTGTTCAGCCACGACCGACGCCGCTCGGCGCGCACCCGGGCCTTTGTGGATTTTTTACGCGAGTGTCTTTAAAAAGACCGCAGCCAAATACTTGTAAGTGTCAAAGGCGATGCTGGAACTTCGGGCACTTAACCTTGCCAGGCGGTGAATTCTCATAAAGGCCCAAACCTTAGACGTCCATTCCAATAAAACTTAGCCACCTGTCGCAGACGGGAATCTCGCAGTCAAGACCTAGATTGGGTCTTGCTCGATAGCGAGTGGACAAGCTGGCTCAGATCCGCGAGGTTTTGATCAGAGCTCGCCGTATCTTCTTGCTGGCGCAGTTTATGAAATAGCTCGTATTGCGACTCGGCATGCTGCTTGGCCAGGTCATGAGAAATTTGGCCCGCGTTATCCAGAATTTCGCGGTCGTTCAATTTCAGGAAACCATCAAGCTTTCTCAACCACTCAGCCATGGACATTGGAATACGACGCATGGCTTGGCCTTCCGCAAACACCAGGTATTGCTCGACCAGATTGTTCAAAGCGCTAAGTTCTTCTGCCGAGAGGTAGTTTTTAGCATTCGAGATATCCTGTTTGCGAACCTTGGCACCGCGCCAGTTGGTCAGGCCCATGTGGGGTTTACCACTGTCCGCACGATTGTGAATAAGCTCGGCCGCAGTCTGCCCGGTAATTGCCCAGTGCACTTTGTTTTGTAGTCTTGAAGAAGCTGATGCTGGCTTCCTGAGTCGGGTCGTAGTCCACACTGGTGGCGTAGATGTCAGTAATCTTCTGGTAGAAGCGTTCTTCGCTGGTGCGAATATCCTGGATGCGCCGCGTCAGCTCTTCAAAGTAGTCGAACGGCTGATCGGGATTTTTCAGGCGCTCGTCATCAAGCAAAAAGCCTTTGACTATGTAGTCACGCAACTGCCGGGTGGCCCACTGACGGAAGCGCGTTGCCGTATGGCTTTGTACGCGATAACCCACGGAGATAATGGCGTCCAAATTATAGTGCTTGAGATTGCGCTTTACCTGGCGCGTACCTTCCTGACGAACTACTAAGAAATCCTTAGTGGTTGCGTGTTGATCAAGCTCTCCCTCGCTGAAGATGTTCTTCAGATGCATCAACACGTTCTCTGGCGTGGTGCTGAATAACTCTCCCATCAAGGCTTGGGTCAACCATACGGTTTCATCGACAAAGCGCACGTCCAACCGGGTTCGCCCGTCTTCGCTCTGGTAGATGATGAACTGCGAGGTATTGGCGTTATCCGTGCTCATATCTCAACGACTCCGACTTGGTCAGCAGCGCGATCAGTTCCAAATGTAGCCCCCTCAATATTCCTGTGTAAGGAGCCTGACGAATGCACAACCTCTTCAATCACTAACTGCGGTGGACAATTCATATTCTTCTTCCGACGCGCCTGGCGGGAAGCGCCGTTCGAGGTAGCCTTCCGACAGCCAGCCCGCTATATAGCTTTGCGCTGTTCCCAGATGCTCGCCTCGCACGCGAAGCTCTTCTAGTTCCCGCTCGATACGCTCATGGAAGATGGATGCGGGCAGACCCCGCTCGCTTTCGTACAGATGGGTCTGGAGCAAGCCCAGGGTCAGCGGCCCATGATCGGAGGCCAACAACCGCCACAATGGCTGGGTCCGCAACCGACGAAACGTAGCAATGGTTGTACTGGCTTTCATGCAAGGCTCCCCGACAGAAGAGATGCCCATGGTAAACACAATGTGCGTTGAATCTACCTCGAATCAGGTCGGTTCATACTGTTTCAGAAAAGGCCTACAACAAATTTTGCGGATTGTAGTCAGGGTTCCGACGCTAACGCCGAACCATAAACACGCTCACCCCGCCCCGGGAAATACGCCGCCGCGGTCACGCCCACCGCCCCCATCACCACGCAATATCCGACGCACACCCACGGGCTCCATGGCACCAGCGCAATCAACACCAACGGCGTCATGCTGGCCCACAGCGCGTAGGCGATGTTGTAGGTGAACGAGATGCCGGACACGCGAATCTTCGGCGGGAACAGGCTGACCATCACCGATGGCACCGCGCCGACCACGCCACAACCCAGCCCGGCCACTGCGTAGGCCAGGCCCAGCCAGGCACTGCCACTGATCAGGCTGGCATAGAGCACGGCGATGCCCAGGGGCAGCAGCAGGCTGTAGAGCATGACGGTGCGCCAGGCGCCAATGCGGTCGACGATGAGGCCGGCCAGGACGCAGCCGATGTTCAGGAAAACGATGCCGAGGCTGCTCAGGGCGAAGGTGTGGCTGGGGGTCAGGCCGAAGCTTTTCTGCATCACGGTTGGGGTGATGACGACGAACACGACCACGGCGGAGGTCAGCACGCAGGTGAGGATCGCAGCGGGCAGCAAGGCGTGGCGATGGTCGCGCAGGACCGTGCGCAGCGGCAGTTCCGCCGCCCCCTCACGATTGGCTTGCAGCGCCATGAAGATCGGCGTTTCGCTGAGCCAGCGGCGCAGCCAGACGCCAATCACGCCGAAGACGCCGCCCAACAGGAACGGCAGGCGCCAGGCGTAGTCGAGGATTTCCGTCGGGGTATAAATCCGCGCCAGCGCGGTGGCGGTCAGGGCGCCGAGCAAATAGCCAAAAGTCAGGCCCGCCTGGAGAAACCCCAGGGCATAGCCACGATGTCGCAGCGGCGCATGTTCAGCGACAAAGACCCAGGCACTGGGCACTTCGCCGCCCACCGCCGCGCCTTGCAGGATGCGCAACGCCAGCAACAGCAACGGGGCGAAATAGCCGATCTGCGCGTAAGTCGGCATCACGCCGATGAGCAGGCACGGCAAGGCCATCATGAGGATGCTCAAGCTGAACACCCGCTTGCGCCCCAGGCGATCGGCGAAGTGCGCCATGAGAATTCCGCCCAAGGGCCGGGCCAGGTAGCCGGTGGCGAAAATCCCGAAGCTTTGCAGCAGGCGCAGCCACTCGGGCATCTCTGGCGGGAAGAACAGCTGGCTGAGGGTCAGGGCGAAAAAGACAAAAATGATGAAATCATAGATTTCCAGCGCACCGCCGAGGGCGGCCAGGCCCAGGGTCTTGTAGTCGGATCGGCTGAACCGCGCGTCTGGCAGATGAGTCGAGGCAGTCATAGGCAAGTTTGAAAGTGAGTGGAAAGAAGGCAACGGCTCAGGCAGCGGGATCTTTGTCCACGGGCTGCGCCGGCGATTGGCCTGGCTCGGCGTCTGCGGCCTCGTCAGCAGGCAGGAAATCCTTGCGGCTCTGGGCGATGGCCCGGCGTATCTCGTCGCCCTTGGTGGGGCAGTTCTTGAGGCGGGCGATGCCGTCGGTTTTCTGCGTCATCGCCATCCTCCGGCATGAGTGAACACGGGCCGATAGTGCTCGCTTTTGGCGCTCGATGCCAACTTCCGTGACGATTGGGGCTGCTGTGCTGCAGCCCTGCGGGAGCGAGCGCCCTCGCCCCGGGTTTATGCACGATCAACGGTGATAGCGGCGCACCACGCTGCTGTTGCGCAGTACATGGCCGTTGAGTTTTTCCATCAATTGGGTGCGAGTCAGGCCGGCGGGCAAAGCTTCGGGCGGCAGGTCCAGGGCGAAAATCTGGATCAGGTAATGGTGGGCACTGTCGCCAATGGGCGGGCACGGGCCGATATAGCCAGGGGTGTTCTTGCTATTGAGACCGCTCATGCCTTCCAGCGAGGACTTGGTGCCCGCGCCTGCTGGAATCTGCCGGGTGCTGGGCTTGATTCCATAATGAATCCAATGATCGACACCCTGCCCCCGCTGGCCGTCGGGGTCGAGCATGACGATGGCATAGCTGAGGGTGCCCGGAGGACCAGCGTTCCAACTCAAGGCCGGGGAAATATTCTTGCCGCCGCATTTGTTGGCGTCACTGGCGGCCGCTGCGGTGAAGAGGCGGTCGTCCGACACACCGGGAATGCTCAGGGTAAAACGCTCTTCAGCCTGGACCCCTTGTGCGCACAGCACGAGGGTGACGGCCGCGAGCCAGGAGGAAAGGGAAGTCAATCGGGTCATACCGGGCACCTTGAATGCGGTTCAGGCCATGGACGGCCTGCGAACTATAGCCGCAGCGCCGGCCCGGTTGCAGTGACAATTACGCTGAACCTCACTCCAATTGCTCGACTCCAACGGGAAACGCCTGCCGGAGAACGACCATGCCCATGCATCAAGTCGCCCGCCTCGCTGATGTGCGAGAGGACCGCGGCCTCGAAGTCAGCCTCAATGAATCACCCGTCCTGCTGCTGCGGGCCGGCGGTCAGGTGCGGGCATTCCAAGGCAAATGCCCACATGCCGGCGCACCGTTGGCCAAGGGGGCGGTGTGCCACGGCCGGCTGATCTGCCCGTGGCACAAAGCGGCATTTCGCGCCGAAGACGGCGCCCTGTGCGAACCGCCGGCCCTCGACAGCCTGGAGCGTTATCACGTGGAGGTGCGCGGCGACGAAGTCTGGGTCGATGACCAACCACTGCCGGCCGAGAAAATCCCGCCGGCCGATGATCCGCGTACCTTCGTCATCATCGGCGCCGGCGCGGCGGGCACAGCGTGCGCGGCTGCGTTGCGCGAGAAGGGTTTCGGTGGGCGGATCCTGATGCTCGACCGGGAAGCCGAGGCCGGCTATGACCGCACCGTCTTAAGCAAATATGTCCTGGCTGGCGACATGGCGGCGGACAAGACCCCGCCCCTGCGCGATGAAACTTATTTCACCCAGCAACGCATCGAACGGCGCCATGGCGAGGTCACGGACCTTGATGTGGGCGCGCGCCTGATCCGCCTCGCGGACGGCGAAACGTTGAGCTACGACGCGGTGCTCCTCGCCACCGGCGGTGTGCCCAAGACGCCCGGCTTGTCGGGGCTCGACCTGCCGAATGTTTTCACCCTGCGCTCCTTGGCCGACAGCCGGCAGATCCTCGACCGTACCCAGCCGGGGCAACAGGCGGTGATCATCGGCGACAGTTTTATCGCCATGGAGGTTGCCTCCTCCCTGCGCAAACGCGAACTGAGCGTCACCGTCCTGGCCCGTCATCCGGTGCCGTTCGCCAAGCAGTTCGGCGACAGCATCGGCAAGGCGATCCTGGCAAGGCACCGCGCCAATGGGGTGGTGTATCACAGCGAAGGCGAAGCAGCGCGAATCGAAGGCACGGGCAAGGCCGAAGCCGTGGTGCTGGATAACGGCCAACGCTTTGCGGCGGACCTGGTCATCATCGGTGTCGGCGTGCATCCGGCCACGGAGCCGTTCGCCAACCTGCCACGAGAGAATGATGAATCGTTGATCGTCGACGACGGCATGCGCGTGACCGATGGCGTATGGGCCGTGGGCGACATCGCGACCTTTCCCCTCAACGGCCAGCCCCGGCGCATCGAACATTGGCGCCTGGCCCAGCAACAGGCCCGGATCGCCGCAACGAATATGCTCGGTGGTGAAGAGCATTACCTGGACGTGCCGTTCTTCTGGACGTATCACTTCGGCAAGCGCTACGACTATCTGGGCCACGCAGAGGAATGGGATGAGGTGCAATTCAAAGGCACACCCGAGCATCCGCCCTTTATCGCGCTGCTCGGCAAGGACGGCCTCGTCGCGGCAGTCGTGGCCTGCGATGAAGGCCGGGCCATGGCAGCACTGGCCCAGCGCATGAAACAACCGCTGCCCGTGGATGAGGCTTGGCGGCTGGTTCGGGACTTTTCGGCGTAGCTTGTCTTTAAAAACGCCACAAAACCTGTGGGAGCGAGCTTGCTCGCGATGGCGTCTGCTCGGGCAGCAACACGGTTGCCTGACACTCCGCTATCGCGAGCAAGCTCGCTCCCACAAAGAAATAGTCGCAGCTGCGCTTACGCGGAGTGATCCGCCGGTAAATGGATCACCCGTGGTCGCTCCAACGGGGCCAGGGGCGGCGGCTGCAAGTCCGGGCTCAGCAAATGGAAATGCGGCACCACGTGGCTGATATCCCCATCCTGATTGTTGTGGATGATCTTCGACCCAGGCTGGCGCAAGGTTTCCAAGCGTTCGTCGGTCAACTTGAAACTGGCGCTCAGGCCCTGGTCGTCCACGGCCGGCCTCGGCAGCCGTCGCTGGGCAAAGCTACGGCTCTTGCGCTGTTGATAACGCGCCCAGGTGATCAGGATGATTGCGTTGACCAACGCGATCCAGCCGTAGATCTGCAACGTCCCCAGGGTGTCGAACAATGAACCGCCCAGGCGCGGGCCGGCGTGACTGTCGAACAGCGGCCACAGCCCGTTCACCAGTAGATACAACAGCCCGACCCACGCCAGCACCGTAAAGAGCACATCGATGACCACCAGAAAGGGTCGCTGCCGGGTCCTGATAATTTTCATCGGATCACTTCCTCTTCTTCGTCATCGAACGGTTTGATCCCGCGATCCGGGCTGACCCAGCGGGCACGCTTCTGATGCTGGCCGAACAACACCTTGGGGAAACTCACCAGGGTGGTGAAGAGGCTGATCAGCCAGAACACCAGCGGGTACCAGACCACCCAGAACATGATGTGCCACAGGCCTTTTTCGTAGCGGCGGTCGATCAGGATGCTCACCGCAAACTGCATCAGGCACACCACCGCCAGCAGCAGCCCGGTGAAGGCCGGCGGCATGAGGTGGTCCACTGCGATAGCCGCAGGCATCTCGACGAATTTACCGGCGCCCCAGAAGATCACCGACAACAGGAAGGTGAACGCCCAGCCGGTGGACAGGCAGTATTCGAACAGCAGCGGCCACAGGTAACGGTGACGGTATTGCCAGATACCGCGGATATTCTTGAACAGCACCTCGGCGCCACCCTGGGCCCAGCGCAGGCGTTGCCGCCAGAGGCCGCGCAGGGTTTCGGGCATGAGGATCCAGCACAGGGCGCGGGGCTCGTAGAAGATGCTCCAGTGGTCCAGTTGCAGTTTCCAACTGATGTCGATGTCTTCGGTGATCATGTCCGGGCTCCAATAGCCGACCCGGTGCAGGGCCGTGCGCCGGAACGCGACGATCACGCCGGACACGGTAAAGATCCGCCCGAAGACTCGCTGGGTGCGCTTGATCAAACCGATGATCGAGGAGAACTCGCCGACCTGGACCCGGCCCACCAATGTCGAACGGGTGCGGATGCGCGGGTTGCCGGTCACCGCGCCGAGGCGGGCGTTATCCAGCATCGGTGCAACCAGGTAGGCGCAAGTGTTGGGCGCCAGCAGCGCATCCCCGTCGATGCACACCAGGTATTCGCTGCGTGCAGCAATGGCGCCCATGCGCAGGGCCACGGCCTTGCCCTGGTTTTCCGCCAGGTGCAGCACGCGCAAACGTGGGTCCTCGGCGGCCAGCCGGTCGAGCACTTCGGCAGTGTTGTCCTTGGAGCCGTCGTTGATGGCGATGACTTCGATGTTCGGGTAATGCTGGCCCAGCGCGGCGTGAATCGTGTCGGCAACGTTGTCGCCTTCGTTGAAACACGGGACTAGGATGCTGATCAGCGGCTCGCCGGCCAGGGGCGGCGGCAGCGTGTCGTCCTTCCATGGCCAGTGGCGCTCCCAGTGCAGCCAGAAATACAGGCCACCGGCGATCCACAGGCCGGACATGAACAGCGGGTAGAAGAACACGAAGTCCATCAGGAATTGCCCGGTGACCAGGAAAATCAGGCCCAGGGGCACCCCAAGGACAATCGCCAGCACCAGGACGGCGAGCAGTCTGTCGAACATGTCAAGGATTCCACTTGTTGGAGAGCGCAGGCCGCACGGCTTTCACGGCGGGCTGGTCTTCGATGAAGTTGTCCGGGTAGTAACCGAAACTGGTCACGCCCTGACGCTTGAGGCGCCCCATCCAGTCGGCCAGTTGTTCGCCTTCGATGTCGGCCACCGGCTTGCTGTGCCAGTCGCGGGCTTGCAGCTCGAACACCGTACGCTTGAGCGCACCCGGGCGGGCCTTGATGGTTTCCACCAATCGCTCGAGCCAGGGGCCCGATTGCTCGCGGGTCTGCCCTTCCATCAATGGCATGGCCATCGGTGCAGTCCAGTCGTACGCGGCGAGAAAATCGTCGAGGTTCTGGGCGAACCAGGCTTCGCTTTCCGGGTTGAGCATCGGCTCGGCAAAGATATTGCGCGCCGTGCGCACCTGCGGGCCACGTATCGCCCGGACCTTGGCGGTGAGCTCGGCTGTGAAATCGATCAGGTAGCGGCTCTTGAAGCGAGTCCAGCGCTGCATGGCAGCCGGGTCATCGCGCAGGGCGGCGATGGATTGCGGCAAGCCGTGGGCGGCATAGACTTTCATCGCGGCGGGGCTGGCGTCCTCGAAGTCGGAGAACACCGCGTCGTCATGGTAAAGAACACCATCCACCGAGCTCATCCGCGCCATGTCTTCGTAGATTTCGCCGATGACCTTGCGCACGTTCGGGTCGAATGGCGACAGGCGCACGTACTGGTCCGGGGCGACACCGGTCTTGCCGGTCTTCGGATCCCAGCGCAGCACGCGGGGCAGTTTCGGGTCCAGGGCAAAGCTGAGCACCGGCATCCAGGCATAGACCTTGACGTTGGCCCGGGTACGCAATTGCCATGCAACCCGGTCAAACAGATCGGCGCGCACCGGCAGATGACGGTTGGGGAAGTACAGGGAGTGGACCAGGCCGTCACCTTTCGGGTCGGCGAACGCCTGCAGGAACACCGTGTTGGCGCCCAGGTCGTAGATGCGCTGGACCAGTTTGCCGACGTTGGCTTCTTGCTGCGCCGGGTCCGAATCGTAGACGTAATCCAGATCGACGTGGACCACCCGCATCGGGTCGATCGTTTGCACGGAAGAGATGCTTTCGGCGAAGTGCGCGCCGTCCGGATCGGACGACACCAGGAAACGCGGGCCATCCATCAGGTTATCGAGGCTGTCGAGACCATCCTCCAGAGTCAGCGCCATCTGGTAGCCCTCGCTGCCGATGACCTGCAACGCAGTGCCGTCGGCTTCGCCATAGGGCCAGACCCAGACGCGCGGGCTGTAGCCGGCAACCTTGCGGATCTTTTCGGAAATGGCCGCCACATCCTTGCGCATGCGAGCCTGGAAATCGGCCTCGTTTTCGTAGCGACCAGTCGCAGGATCGTAGTGCCGGGTGGTCGCGGCGGGTTGCTGGTTGCCTTGCGGGTTGGCGAGGATACCTTTGTGATTGGCGTCGGTGTGGGCGGCAATTTCCACCAGGCCCGACTTCGAAACCTCACGAACCTGCTCCCACGTCAGGAACTCGGAACGCTTGCGCGGCACACCAGCAAAATCCACCGATTGGTCCTGCGGCGTGTCGACCCAACTGCCGACCGGCGCCAGGATGGCCGGCCAGTTATAGGCGCGCAGGATCGGCATGACGCGGGTGTAGAAGCTCGAGTAGCCGTCGTCGAAACTCAGCAGCACCGCGCGCGGCGGCAGTTCCGGGCCGCCATTGCGGGCGGCGATGATCTGGTCGACGGTAACCGGCTGGTAGTTGTTTTCCCGCAGCCAGGCCAACTGTTCGATCAGGCGTTCGGTACGCACGGCCACGAGAGCCTGGTCGGGGTCGAGATCCTCGACATCGTGGTAGGCGATGCCAAGCACGTGGTTTTTCGGCCACGGCGCGTCGTTGGCCGCCACCGGCCGTTGCGAAGGTGGTGTGAACGCCGGGGCTTGCTGGGCACAAGCGCTGATCAGCAAGACTCCCAGCAGAAGGATGAATCGCGAAATGACGGGCATTTTCAAACTCTTCTAGAAGCGGTAGGTGAGGTCGACAAGCAGGCGCAGATCGCTTTCACGATCGCCGTCGTAAGGGCGGTTGAGCCAGCTCAGCGCGGCCCCGGCTTCGAGCACGTCATTCCAGAGCAAACGCTGGCCGTAGCTGAGCAATCCCATCGCACCGGTGCTGTAGTCACGCTGGCTGTAGGTACCGGCGCCGGTCTGGAATTGCTGGCTCCAGGTGGTTTCGTAACGGCGGTACAACACATGGTTGGCGGTCACGGTCGGCATGACGCTGAAGTCCGATTTCGGATTGAAGTACGGCACTTCGTTGGAACCGCTGTTGCGGCTGGCACCGACTTCCAGACCCATTTCCACTTGCAACCTCGGGGCGCTGTAGAGGCCTTCGCGGCCGGTCAGCAAGGTCTCGAGGCGGTTGTTGCCGTCGCTGAAGTGCGACGGGCTGACAGCCAGTCGCCATTCGCGGCTCTCATTGGCCCGCCAGCGGACGAAACCGCTTCCGCCATTGGCGCGGATACCGCTGTTGAGAGCCCGCAACGGGGTGTCGGCCGAGAGGTAATCCAGGCTGCCGCCGTACTGCCAGTGGTCGTTGATGTCCCGAGCCACAGCCACACGTGCACCCTGCTTGTCACCGGAGCCATACGAGTGATTGGAGACTTCCGCTTCCAGGGTCATGTCGCGGGTGCGCCGCTCGACGCCCAGGCGCTGCCAGCGATGATGACCGGTGCCTTCCTCGAAATCGCCAGTGGCGTAGCCGGCACCACCGAACAACCGCCAGTCCTCGTCAATGGGCGGGCTGTAGAGCAACGTTTCAATACCAAAGTCCCGGCTGCCGGTCACCGCACCAGCATCGCCATTGCCACCGCCAAAGCTCTTGCCGGTGTAGGCTTCGATGCGCAATTCGGCCATGTCGTGAACTTCGCGCTGGCGTTGCAGGCGCTTGACGTGGGCGTTCTCCGGATAGCGAGCGACGACGTCGTCGGTGAGCGCATCCATCTGCCGCCACTCCTGCAGATCCATCGCGGCGCGGGCCTGGGCGATTTCCAGATCGCGACTACGCGGCGTCGTCGCCTCGACTTCCTTGAGCAGGTTCTCGGACCGGCGCGGCCAGTCTCGGGCCTGATACAGATCGGCCTGGGCCAGGCGCAAACCGATGTTGCCGGGGCCTTGATAGACAAGGTCGTTCAGGCGCGCTTCGGCGGAAGGCAGGTCAGCGCCATAAGTGCCCGCCTGGGCGGCGAGTTGCTGAGCGTCCATCCATTCGTCGTTAGGGTTGCCGATCGGCATCCCTTTAAGCTCCACGCGTGACGGCTGTGATTTCGCCAGATCCTCGGCAAGCGCGCGTGCTTCTTCGGAGCGTTCACTTTCCAGCAAAGCGTAATAGAGCGCCGTGCTGTCTTCGAAGCGATCCGCAGGGTCGGCATCGGGCGCGGTCAGTACGCGACGATACAGATCGATGGCAATCTCCGGCTCCCGTTGCTCCAAGTAGGAAGAGGCCACCCAACGCAAGGCATAAGTAGGAATGCCGACGCCTTCAGCGACCAGTTTCTGGTATTCGGCAATCACCTCTGCCCGGCGAGCCCGGGCATTGAGGGCACCCATGCGGTCGATCCGCCAGCGCAGGACGTCCTCATGGGCCTCGGCCACCGGGGTCCAGGTGGCGAGCAGTTTGTCGTAATCAACCAGGGCGCGATCCGCGATGACGAAGCGATCCTTTTCGCTGCGGCTGGCCATGTCCGCCAGGCGCACCCGCTCGGCCGCTACATCGCCTTCAAGTCGGCGCTGCACGCCACGGTCGATCAGCCCGGGCTGGAGACGGGCCAGGCGCAGGGCCGGCTCCGGCAACCGGGCACGTTGCAGTGCATAGATATACTCGCGCGCAACCTCAGGCTTGTGACTACCCGCACGGGTGAACGCCTGGTCGTATTCAAATAGCGCTTCGTGGGGATTATTGGCGCGGGTCAGCGCATAACCCAAAGCCAGACGGCGCATTGGATCGTCAGGTTTGGCGGCAACCAGCGCCTTGGCACGGCTGACGGCTTCATCAGGCTTGCCAGCATCGGCCTGGGTCAGGGCCAGGCCCAGTTGCAGATCGGGATTTTGTGGATCGATCGCCAGTGCGCGGCGATACAAATCGGTCGCCGAATCCCAACGCTTGAGGTTGCGATAGGACCGCGCCACAGCCGTCAGCGCCTGGACCGGCAGGTCGTGATAGCGGCCCTGGGTTTCATAGACGGTCGCCACCTCGGCATCGAGGCCAGCCCAACTGGCAATCTGCAGGTGATCACTGATCTGCGCGGTACTGGCCTGGCCGGCCGATAGCTGGCGCAACACGGTCAATGCAGGCGTGTAATGACCTGCACGGGCGTCGAGCACTTTCTGGTCATAGCCAGAATCGGCCAACGCCACAAGCGGCCAGCACAATTGGCTGCACAGCGCGACGCGAAACAACGGGCGCAAACCGAATTGAATAAAAGGACCCACAGTACGCGGCATTCGTCAGCATCCTTACATGGCCAGCCGGGTCGCAGTGCCCCCTTGCCCATCAAACAGGAGGCCGGGTCAAAGGAACCCAGCCAAGCTCTAACGGGCCAAGTCTGGCACTGCGCGGAGGGTCATCTTTCAGAACGCCATAATTCTTCAGAATCCATGCAGATTTCAGCGTGGTACTTTTTCACAGGCAAAAAAAACCGACCGTGCGCAATGCACAGGCCGGTTTGGGGGACTGTTGAAGCGGGATTACTGAATGGCGACGCCGCCGCCCAGCTTGCTCATCACAAATGCCGAGAACTGTTCAACGGTCATTTTCTGGCCGTTGAAATCGACTTGATTGTTGGCGTAATGCAGGTTGGTGACAACATCGTTCCCTTCCAGCTTGGCCAGCTCCGTACCCACTGCCATGGCACTGAACATATCGCTGGTGGCGGTGGCCTGGTCAGCGATCAGCTTGGCATCGGTCTGACCTTCCATCTGCGCCTGCACAGTCAGCAGGTCCACCAGCATCGGCTTGGAGACTTTCACCTTGAATTCCAGCAGGGCAAGCAGTTGGCGGCCCAGTTCATCAGGCGGCAAGTCCATGGATTGCGGCTTGGCCAAATCGACGACCAGGCTCGCGCGGCTTTCACCATTAGCGGTATTGAACGACAGGTTCTCCAGGGCGACTTGTGGAGCGCCTGCCAGGAGTTTCTCCAGATCAGCCTTGACCTGTGCCTCTTCCGCCTCGGTCAGGTTCAGCTCTGGCGCTGGCTCGCCCGCTTCAGCCGCTTCGGCAGCGGCTTTTTCGTAAGGCTGCAGCTTGGCTTGGTAGACCTGCATCAGCGACATGGTTGCTGGGATGTCCAGATTCTTGAGGCTTACCGCCATTTGCGCCGAACCGATGACTTTGTCGTTGAACGACAACTCACCGATCTTGTAATCGGCACGGCCCGAAGCGCTGGTGCCGTTTTCGGAGCTGTTGTTCTTCATTTCGAAGTTCTTCAGGCCCAACACCGATTTCTGCTCGCCGAAGCTGGTCTTGCTGTTGCTCAGCAACAGGGTGTTATCACCCATGTAGTAGCCATAGGTGCTCTTGGTCAGGTTACTGGCCAATGTCAGGCCGCTGAACTCAACTTGCACCGGCGTCTGGTCTTCGGCGACGGTGGTCAGTTTGAAACTGTCCATATAGCCATCGACCTTGATCTTTTGGGCTTGGGCGCTGGCAGCCACGTCGATCTTCAGGCCTGAAAAGATGAGCTGGGATTGTTCATCCAGCTTGGTATCCAGGGGCAGCAGCTCGAATGTGCCGTTGGTGGATTGATCGTAGCCCAGGTTGAACACGCCTTTGAGGGGCGACTTGTCCTTGGCGGCAACGAACCACTTTTCGGTCAGCGGGGTGCGCTCAAGCTCGGTGTGACTGGTGGCCATGACTGGCAGCCATTTGAGCGTCATCAGGCGGGAAAAGGGCAGCGGACCATGTTCGATGTTATCGACGAACAGCAGTTCGACCGGTTCGCTACCAAACATCTCGCCTTCGCCCTTGAGACGATAATGCGCGGTACTGCTGAATGTTCCGCGATCCAGGGAGACCAGTTCGATCGATGCAGTGCCATTGGAGCCGGCCAGAGCCGTTTGCATTTGCTTGTTGCTGTCGGCAATAGCGGTATTCAGCACTCCTTCAAGCTTCGTGCCGGTATACCAGGCGCCACCTGCGCTGACGGCACCGATAACCACAACGATTCCGAGAAGTACGCTTGCTGATTTATTCATGAGTGACCCGATCGTTATTCCATGGTTGAAAAAATCGTCGTCTTCCTTGACCCGCAAAGGGCTATGGCTCGACGCTGTAAAAGTGGTGGGGAGATTAGCATCAGGCAGGCACGCTAGCCCAATGTTTAAAGGGGGGAAAGCGTGTTCTTGAGAAATGGTCTACGAATATTGGACTTCGATCTCGTCGAGCTGATGATCAAAAGTCTTGAGCCTTGCGGTCCAGGTATATACCAGCACTTCGAAATCACGATTGATCACCGCCGTGCCCGACGAATCTGCGCGCCCATCGCAAAAATCCAGTTGGTAGCGCTCCCGAGCCATGGCGTTGGCGACATCGCACAGCTCGCGCGCATTGTTGAGCCAATGCCAATCGTCTTGCGCGACCTGCTCGTCCAAAGCGGCACACTGGATTTTCAAGGCCTCGAGACTCTTTTCCAGAGGAGTCCCGGTGAGTTCTCCCATGACCTCCTGGAAGGTGCGCCCCGGTTGCCAATAACTGCCCCAGAAATAGCGATCGAACACCGTCTCGACCCTTCGTAGCGCAACCTTTGTATCCCAGATCAACACCAGGGTCTTGCCTTGCTCGAGTTGTTTTTTCTTGATGCGCTGGCCTTGCAGTGAAGCCCAGGCGACAACAGCTATGGATATGACGCCGATCAGCGCAGACACGCTATCGAGGAAGATCAATGCCTTATCTATCTGATGGGTCAGCATGACGCCATAGAAATAGGTACCTGAAAGCAGCAACAACGCTGCAATAGCGCACCAGAAGCCAGGAGCATAAGGGTTTTTCATTATTGGAATCCCCATGACCAGTCACATCGCGGGCGCCTTTTGCCTACGCCCAACAATCAAAGCATAGCAACGGCCTCGGGGTTTGCTGGAGCGGGACAGCAATTTAGGGGACGATCCGATTACCGGCCCTAAACGACAAAACCCCTGTCTGCGCTGGCAGACAGGGGTTTCGGGAATTCAATCTTGACGATGACCTACTCTCACATGGGGAAACCCCACACTACCATCGGCGATGCATCGTTTCACTTCTGAGTTCGGGATGGGATCAGGTGGTTCCAATGCTCTATGGTCGTCAAGAAATTCGGTGACCAACCCGTTCAGAAACAACGTGTCGGTAAAAATCTAAGACTTCTACTAAAACAAAACCCCTACCTGCGTCAGCAGATAGGGGTTTCGGAATTTAATCTTGACGATGACCTACTCTCACATGGGGAAACCCCACACTACCATCGGCGATGCATCGTTTCACTTCTGAGTTCGGGATGGGATCAGGTGGTTCCAATGCTCTATGGTCGTCAAGAAATTCGGGTACTGAGTCGTGGCCTCATGGCCTCGCTTCAGCAAATTGGGTATGTGACAGCTTTCGGTGTTTGGTGAGTTTCGAACTTTCGGTTCATCTCGTCTTCACACACCGCAATCTGGCCTCTTTCGAGTCTACAGATTGCTTGGGTGTTATATGGTCAAGCCTCACGGGCAATTAGTACAGGTTAGCTCAACGCCTCACAGCGCTTACACACCCTGCCTATCAACGTCGTAGTCTTCGACGGCCCTTCAGGGGACTCAAGGTCCCAGTGAGATCTCATCTTGAGGCAAGTTTCCCGCTTAGATGCTTTCAGCGGTTATCTTTTCCGAACATAGCTACCCGGCAATGCCACTGGCGTGACAACCGGAACACCAGAGGTTCGTCCACTCCGGTCCTCTCGTACTAGGAGCAGCCCCTCTCAAATCTCAAACGTCCACGGCAGATAGGGACCGAACTGTCTCACGACGTTCTAAACCCAGCTCGCGTACCACTTTAAATGGCGAACAGCCATACCCTTGGGACCGGCTTCAGCCCCAGGATGTGATGAGCCGACATCGAGGTGCCAAACACCGCCGTCGATATGAACTCTTGGGCGGTATCAGCCTGTTATCCCCGGAGTACCTTTTATCCGTTGAGCGATGGCCCTTCCATACAGAACCACCGGATCACTAAGACCTACTTTCGTACCTGCTCGACGTGTCTGTCTCGCAGTCAAGCGCGCTTTTGCCTTTATACTCTACGACCGATTTCCGACCGGTCTGAGCGCACCTTCGTACTCCTCCGTTACTCTTTAGGAGGAGACCGCCCCAGTCAAACTACCCACCATACACTGTCCTCGATCCGGATAACGGACCTGAGTTAGAACCTCAAAGTTGCCAGGGTGGTATTTCAAGGATGGCTCCACGCAGACTGGCGTCCACGCTTCAAAGCCTCCCACCTATCCTACACAAGCAAATTCAAAGTCCAGTGCAAAGCTATAGTAAAGGTTCACGGGGTCTTTCCGTCTAGCCGCGGATACACTGCATCTTCACAGCGATTTCAATTTCACTGAGTCTCGGGTGGAGACAGCGCCGCCATCGTTACGCCATTCGTGCAGGTCGGAACTTACCCGACAAGGAATTTCGCTACCTTAGGACCGTTATAGTTACGGCCGCCGTTTACCGGGGCTTCGATCAAGAGCTTCGCGTTAGCTAACCCCATCAATTAACCTTCCGGCACCGGGCAGGCGTCACACCCTATACGTCCACTTTCGTGTTTGCAGAGTGCTGTGTTTTTAATAAACAGTCGCAGCGGCCTGGTATCTTCGACCGGCGTGGGCTTACGCAGCAAGTGCTTCACCCTCACCGGCGCACCTTCTCCCGAAGTTACGGTGCCATTTTGCCTAGTTCCTTCACCCGAGTTCTCTCAAGCGCCTTGGTATTCTCTACCCAACCACCTGTGTCGGTTTGGGGTACGGTTCCTGGTTACCTGAAGCTTAGAAGCTTTTCTTGGAAGCATGGCATCAACCACTTCGTCACCCAAAGGGTAACTCGTCATCAGCTCTCGGCCTTGAAACCCCGGATTTACCTAAGATTTCAGCCTACCACCTTAAACTTGGACAACCAACGCCAAGCTGGCCTAGCCTTCTCCGTCCCTCCATCGCAATAACCAGAAGTACAGGAATATTAACCTGTTTTCCATCGACTACGCTTTTCAGCCTCGCCTTAGGGACCGACTAACCCTGCGTCGATTAACGTTGCGCAGGAAACCTTGGTCTTTCGGCGTGGGTGTTTTTCACACCCATTGTCGTTACTCATGTCAGCATTCGCACTTCTGATACCTCCAGCAAGCTTCTCAACTCACCTTCACAGGCTTACAGAACGCTCCTCTACCGCATCACTTGCGTGATACCCGTAGCTTCGGTGTATGGTTTGAGCCCCGTTACATCTTCCGCGCAGGCCGACTCGACTAGTGAGCTATTACGCTTTCTTTAAAGGGTGGCTGCTTCTAAGCCAACCTCCTAGCTGTCTAAGCCTTCCCACATCGTTTCCCACTTAACCATAACTTTGGGACCTTAGCTGACGGTCTGGGTTGTTTCCCTTTTCACGACGGACGTTAGCACCCGCCGTGTGTCTCCCATGCTCGGCACTTGTAGGTATTCGGAGTTTGCATCGGTTTGGTAAGTCGGGATGACCCCCTAGCCGAAACAGTGCTCTACCCCCTACAGTGATACATGAGGCGCTACCTAAATAGCTTTCGAGGAGAACCAGCTATCTCCGAGCTTGATTAGCCTTTCACTCCGATCCACAGGTCATCCGCTAACTTTTCAACGGTAGTCGGTTCGGTCCTCCAGTCAGTGTTACCTAACCTTCAACCTGCCCATGGATAGATCGCCCGGTTTCGGGTCTATTCCCAGCGACTAGACGCCCTATTAAGACTCGCTTTCGCTACGCCTCCCCTATTCGGTTAAGCTCGCCACTGAAAATAAGTCGCTGACCCATTATACAAAAGGTACGCAGTCACCCAACAAAGTGGGCTCCCACTGCTTGTACGCATACGGTTTCAGGATCTATTTCACTCCCCTCTCCGGGGTTCTTTTCGCCTTTCCCTCACGGTACTAGTTCACTATCGGTCAGTCAGTAGTATTTAGCCTTGGAGGATGGTCCCCCCATATTCAGACAAAGTTTCTCGTGCTCCGTCCTACTCGATTTCACTTCTAAGATCCTTTCGCGTACAGGGCTATCACCCACTATGGCCGCACTTTCCAGAGCGTTCCGCTAAAATCAAAGAAGCTTAAGGGCTAGTCCCCGTTCGCTCGCCACTACTAAGGGAATCTCGGTTGATTTCTTTTCCTCAGGGTACTTAGATGTTTCAGTTCCCCTGGTTCGCTTCTTGCACCTATGTATTCAGTACAAGATAACCATCTTATGATGGCTGGGTTCCCCCATTCAGACATCTCCGGATCAAAGTCTGTTTGCCGACTCCCCGAAGCTTTTCGCAGGCTACCACGTCTTTCATCGCCTCTGACTGCCAAGGCATCCACCGTATGCGCTTCTTCACTTGACCATATAACCCCAAGCAATCTGGTTATACTGTGAAGACGACATTCGCCGAAAATTCGAATTTCTCAACTAAGAGAACTCACAAATTTTACCTTAGCCTGATCCGTTACCAGTGAAAGTAACGTTCAGTCTATCTTTCTATCACATACCCAAATTTTTAAAGAACGATCTAATCAAAAGACTAGAAATCAACATTCATCACCGTCTCGGTGGAATGCTCATTTCTAAGCTTTCAGAAGCAGTTTATGGTGGAGCCAAGCGGGATCGAACCGCTGACCTCCTGCGTGCAAGGCAGGCGCTCTCCCAGCTGAGCTATGGCCCCATAACAAAATTGGTGGGTCTGGGCAGATTCGAACTGCCGACCTCACCCTTATCAGGGGTGCGCTCTAACCAACTGAGCTACAGACCCAATTTCGAGCTTGTAACTGTTAGCTTTGAGCTATCAGCTTGGAGCTTAAAGCTGCTTCTATCGTCTTCTTCAATGAATCAAGCAATTCGTGTGGGAGCTCATGAAGCAGCTGCGGTCGTCGATTAAGGAGGTGATCCAGCCGCAGGTTCCCCTACGGCTACCTTGTTACGACTTCACCCCAGTCATGAATCACACCGTGGTAACCGTCCCCCCGAAGGTTAGACTAGCTACTTCTGGTGCAACCCACTCCCATGGTGTGACGGGCGGTGTGTACAAGGCCCGGGAACGTATTCACCGCGACATTCTGATTCGCGATTACTAGCGATTCCGACTTCACGCAGTCGAGTTGCAGACTGCGATCCGGACTACGATCGGTTTTGTGGGATTAGCTCCACCTCGCGGCTTGGCAACCCTCTGTACCGACCATTGTAGCACGTGTGTAGCCCAGGCCGTAAGGGCCATGATGACTTGACGTCATCCCCACCTTCCTCCGGTTTGTCACCGGCAGTCTCCTTAGAGTGCCCACCATAACGTGCTGGTAACTAAGGACAAGGGTTGCGCTCGTTACGGGACTTAACCCAACATCTCACGACACGAGCTGACGACAGCCATGCAGCACCTGTCTCAATGTTCCCGAAGGCACCAATCCATCTCTGGAAAGTTCATTGGATGTCAAGGCCTGGTAAGGTTCTTCGCGTTGCTTCGAATTAAACCACATGCTCCACCGCTTGTGCGGGCCCCCGTCAATTCATTTGAGTTTTAACCTTGCGGCCGTACTCCCCAGGCGGTCAACTTAATGCGTTAGCTGCGCCACTAAGAGCTCAAGGCTCCCAACGGCTAGTTGACATCGTTTACGGCGTGGACTACCAGGGTATCTAATCCTGTTTGCTCCCCACGCTTTCGCACCTCAGTGTCAGTATCAGTCCAGGTGGTCGCCTTCGCCACTGGTGTTCCTTCCTATATCTACGCATTTCACCGCTACACAGGAAATTCCACCACCCTCTACCATACTCTAGCTCGACAGTTTTGAATGCAGTTCCCAGGTTGAGCCCGGGGATTTCACATCCAACTTAACGAACCACCTACGCGCGCTTTACGCCCAGTAATTCCGATTAACGCTTGCACCCTCTGTATTACCGCGGCTGCTGGCACAGAGTTAGCCGGTGCTTATTCTGTCGGTAACGTCAAAACACTAACGTATTAGGTTAATGCCCTTCCTCCCAACTTAAAGTGCTTTACAATCCGAAGACCTTCTTCACACACGCGGCATGGCTGGATCAGGCTTTCGCCCATTGTCCAATATTCCCCACTGCTGCCTCCCGTAGGAGTCTGGACCGTGTCTCAGTTCCAGTGTGACTGATCATCCTCTCAGACCAGTTACGGATCGTCGCCTTGGTGAGCCATTACCTCACCAACTAGCTAATCCGACCTAGGCTCATCTGATAGCGCAAGGCCCGAAGGTCCCCTGCTTTCTCCCGTAGGACGTATGCGGTATTAGCGTCCGTTTCCGAGCGTTATCCCCCACTACCAGGCAGATTCCTAGGCATTACTCACCCGTCCGCCGCTCTCAAGAGGTGCAAGCACCTCTCTACCGCTCGACTTGCATGTGTTAGGCCTGCCGCCAGCGTTCAATCTGAGCCATGATCAAACTCTTCAGTTCAAACATCTTTGGGTTTTGAGAAAACCCTAAACTTGGCTCAGCAATCGTTGGTTACATCTTTGATTTCTCGCGGAGTAACTTGTGATGCTGATAATCTGTTGACTAGCAGTCTGACTCCACAAGCACCCACACGAATTGCTTGATTCAGTTGTTAAAGAGCGGCGGGTTGAGCCTTTCGTCTCAACCGAGGCGCGCATTCTACAGCGCCCCGTGTATCTGTCAAGCGGTTATTTTAAGAAGTTTTCAAAGTTTCGCTTGGAAATCCTTAACAACTTCAACCACTTGCGCTTTCGATCTCTCGTTAGCGGGAGGCGAATTCTACAGCGTTGTTCGCTGCTGTCAACACCTATTTTTCACCGCTTTCGACCGAGAGGATCGAATCGCCAATAGAGCCAAACAACACCGCTCTATCAACTCCTTCAACGCTTCGATGAACTGAAGCGCCTGACCTATCGAAACCTACTTAACTCATTGAAACTCAAGAAGTTTTCCGTTTCGACTGCGCCGGAAGTGGGGCGAATTATAGACACCTGGAATCTGCCGTCAACCCTTTATTTCGCTTTTCTATCAATAAGTTGCGCAGCACTGGCAAACCCGTCACTTTCGCGCCTTGAATCCCTCTTCTATATAGAGGGAAGACTCAAAGGACCCCTGCTTCCCTGAGCGCTGTCACCGTAGCTTCATCCAGCCCCAACACCCTCTGCAACACCTCAAGCGTATGTTCCCCTAATAAAGGGGGCGCATTGCGATACTCCACAGGCGTATCGGACAGCCTGATCGGGCTGGCCACTTGCGGCACTTTACCGGCTAGCAGGTGTGGCAATTCCATCGCCAACCCACGCGCCTGAACCTGAGGGTCGGCAAACACCTGGGCAAGGTCATTGATTGGCCCACACGGCACGCCCGCCTGCTCCAACTGAGCTACCCACTCGGCAGTGGTCTTGAACACCGTCGCCTGGCGAATCAATGGAATCAACACCGCTCGATTCGCCACCCGCAGCTTGTTGGTAGCAAAGCGCGGGTCATACGCCCACTGAGGTTGACCGGCAACCTCAGCGAACTTTCGGAACTGTCCGTCATTACCCACGGTAAGGATGAAATCACCATCAGCCGTAGGAAAATCCTGGTAAGGCACGATGTTCGGGTGAGCATTGCCCAACCGCTTCGGCGCATTTCCCGTGGTCAGGTAATTCATAGCCTGGTTAGCCAGACAAGCCACTTGAACATCCAGCAAGGCCATGTCGATGTGCTGTCCGCCGCCGGCATGATCGCGGTGAGCCAGAGCCGCGAGAATGGCAGCGGTTGAATACAGACCCGTGAGGATATCCGTCAGCGCGACCCCAACCTTCACCGGCCCCGCGCCCTCATCCCCCTCTGGCCGACCGGTCAGGCTCATCAAGCCCCCCAGCCCCTGAATCATGAAGTCATACCCGGCGCGCTTGGCATAGGGCCCGGTCTGTCCAAAACCAGTGATTGAGCAGTAGATCAATTGTGGATTGATCACCTTTAGCGATTCATAGTCCAGGCCATACGCAGCCAGACCACCCACCTTGAAGTTCTCGATCAGAATGTCGGACTTGGCTGCCAGCTCTCGCACCAGCCGCTGACCCTCTGGACGTGTGAAATCAATAGTCACCGACTGCTTGTTGCGATTGGCCGACAAATAATAAGCGGCTTCGGTCGTGTTCTCGCCTCGGGCATCCTTCAGGAAGGGCGGCCCCCAGGCGCGCGTATCGTCACCATTGCCAGGCCGCTCGACCTTGATGACGTCAGCCCCCAGGTCCGCCAGGATCTGTCCAGCCCATGGCCCGGCCAGGACCCTCGATAAATCCAATACCCGCAGATGCGAAAGCGCGCCCATGACCGTTCTCCTATTAATAGAACGCCTGGATACCGGTTTGCGCACGCCCGAGGATCAGCGCATGCACGTCGTGCGTGCCTTCGTAAGTGTTCACGACTTCCAGATTCACCAGATGACGAGCAATGCCGAACTCATCGGAGATACCATTACCGCCCAACATGTCCCGCGCCATACGCGCAATATCCAACGACTTGCCACAGGAGTTGCGCTTCATGATCGAAGTGATCTCTACCGCCGCGGTGCCTTCATCTTTCATGCGACCCAGGCGCAGGCACCCCTGCAAGGCAAGCGTGATTTCAGTTTGCATATCCGCCAGTTTTTTCTGGATCAACTGATTCGCAGCGAGCGGCCGACCGAACTGTTGGCGGTCCAGTGTGTATTGGCGAGCGGTATGCCAGCAGAACTCAGCGGCTCCCAAAGCCCCCCAGGAGATGCCGTAGCGGGCCGAGTTCAGGCAAGTAAACGGCCCCTTCAGGCCACGGACATCCGGAAAAATGTTTTCTTCTGGAACGAATACATTGTCCATGACGATTTCGCCGGTGATCGAGGCGCGCAGCCCGACCTTGCCATGAATAGCCGGCGCGCTCAGGCCCTTCCAGCCTTTCTCAAGAACGAAACCGCGAATATCGCCAGCGTCATCTTTGCCCCAGACCACGAATACATCAGCGATAGGACTGTTGGTGATCCACATCTTGCTGCCCGTCAGGCTGTAGCCACCTTCCACTTTACGTGCACGAGTGATCATCGCGCCTGGGTCCGAACCATGGTTAGGCTCGGTCAGACCAAAGCAGCCGATCCATTCACCCGACGCCAGCTTCGGCAAATACTTCTGCTTTTGCGCCTCGGTCCCGAATTCATTGATCGGCACCATGACCAGCGAGGACTGCACGCTCATCATCGAGCGATAGCCGGAATCGACGCGCTCCACTTCGCGAGCGATCAGACCGTAGCTCACATAGTTCAGCCCACTGCCGCCGTATTGCTCGGGAATGGTTGCTCCCAGAAGGCCTACCTCCCCCATCTCACGGAAAATCGCCGGGTCGGTCTTCTCATGACGGAACGCTTCCAATACCCGCGGCGCGAGCTTCTGCTGGGCGAACTGCTCGGCAGTGTCGCGAATCATGCGCTCTTCTTCGGTGAGCTGTTGATCCAGCAACAGTGGATCGATCCAGTTGAAGCTCGCTTTGCCGGCCATGAAAAAGTCCTCGCCAATGAATTTGAAAATCGTGGATTGAATCCTAGGCGCGGTTTCCTACAAGGGCAAACGAGGATTACGCACTATGCTGTGCTAATTTCTCACTCCGTAAACGCCATAAACCCTGTTTAAGCAGCTATTGAGTGAGGCTTACGTACATGCGCCGCAAAATCCCCAGTACCGCCGCCTTGGTCAGTTTCGAGGCTGCCGCACGCCATGAAAGCTTCACCAAGGCGGCACAGGAGCTTTCCCTCACGCAAGGCGCTATATGCCGACAGATCGCCAGCCTGGAGGATTTCCTCAGCGTCGAGCTTTTCCGACGCTCGCGCCGTGGGGTCAAACTGACCGAAGCGGGTCTTTCCTACAGCCGCCGGGTTGCCACCCAACTGGATGCCGTCGAGCGCGACACACTTTCCGTGATGGGGCACACCGGCGCGAACGTGATCGAGCTAGCAGTGGTTCCGACTTTCGGCACCCAATGGCTGCTACCACGCCTCAAGGACTTCCAACAGCAGCACCCGGAAGTCACCGTCAACCTGACCAACCGCACGCGACCCTTTTTATTTGCCGACACGGAGTTTGACGCCGCTATCTATTTTGGCGATGCGGACTGGTCCGGCACCGAGTCCCACAAGCTGATGGGGGAAAATCCGATGCCGGTATGCAGCCCCACCTTACTGGCCGGGAGGAAAAATCTGACACCCGAGGCCGTTGCCGAACTGCCCCTGCTCCAGCAGACCACGCGCCCGTATGCGTGGCGCCAATGGTTCAACGCCCAGAACCTGAACATTGCGCGAGACCTGACAGGTCCGCGTTATGAACTATTCTCCATGCTCGCCCAGGCAGCCATGCACGACATGGGCATTGCGCTGATTCCACCCTTCCTGATTCAGCGGGAGTTGGCAGAAAAACGGCTGGTCGTGGCCAATCGCAATGGGCTGTCGAGCATCAAGGCCTACTACCTGATGATTCCGGAGCGAAAGGTCGAATCCGCCTCTCTTCGAGCTTTTCGTGATTGGCTCGTGAAACAGGCAAACAACTATCTCATTGATTAATAATGAGAATTTTAAATCGAATTTAGGTAGTCAACTAACAGAGAACGCTACAGATATAAGTTTATGTCGCATTCAGTCAATCTGTTACAGGGAGCGTGCAGTAGTCTCCAAAGCGTGGAAATACATGGCTTTGAGCCATATCGCACAGCGCATCAGGGCTTATTCATCTGGCCGATGGGAAAAATTGCAAAATTGAACCGGAATCCTTGGAAAGCACGGCCTGCAAGGGGTTAAGCCCGATAATTGCGACATTCGGTCACAGGGTGACTTGTAGTTAATTTTCCGTCACCCGTCATAATCCCTTGAAGGGCTGAATTTTCGCCTGCAAAATGCCGCGCCCCGCCTGGTTTGGCGGGATCGTGCTGATCGGCCGCCCCAGCCGCGCCATCCGAAGTGCCTGGGTTTACTCAATAAGATCACGCAGGAGATTTGACGTGCACATTGGTGTTCCCCTCGAAACCCAACCGGGTGAAACACGGGTTGCTGCTACCCCGGAAACCATCAAGAAATTGATCGGCCAAGGCCATAAAGTCACCGTCCAAAGCGGCGCAGGTATCAAGGCCAGCGTTATCGACAGTGCCTATGAGGCGGTGGGTGCAACCATTGGCAGCGCCAGTGATGCATTCGGCGCCGAACTGATCCTCAAGGTGGTTGCCCCGAGCGACAGCGAGCTGACGCTGATCAAGAGCGGCACCGTGCTGGTGGGCATGCTCAATCCGTTCAACAACGAAACCATCTCCAAGCTGGCCGAACGTGGCATCACCGCTTTCGCCCTTGAGGCTGCGCCACGTACCTCCCGCGCCCAGAGCCTGGATGTGCTGTCGTCTCAAGCGAACATTGCCGGCTACAAGGCCGTGCTGCTGGCCGCGCATTACTATCCGCGCTTCATGCCAATGCTGATGACCGCTGCGGGCACCGTAAAAGCGGCGCGCGTGCTGATTCTTGGCGCGGGTGTGGCGGGTTTGCAGGCGATTGCCACAGCCAAGCGCCTGGGTGCAGTGATCGAGGCTTCGGACGTTCGTCCTGCGGTGAAGGAACAGATCGAATCCCTCGGCGCCAAGTTCGTCGACGTGCCTTACGAGACTGACGAAGAGCGTGAATGCGCTGTCGGTGTCGGTGGCTACGCCCGGCCCATGCCGGCCAGTTGGATGCAACGTCAGGCCCAGGCTGTGCACGAGCGCGCCAAGCAGGCTGACATTGTTATCACCACCGCGTTGATTCCAGGCCGCAAGGCACCGACGCTGCTAAGTGCTGAAACCGTCGCGCAGATGAAACCCGGCTCTGTGGTCATCGACCTCGCAGCGGCCCAGGGTGGCAACTGCCCGTTGACCCTGGCTGATCAAGTGGTTGTCGAGAACGGCGTCACCATCGTCGGCCCGACCAACCTGGCCGGCGAAGTCGCGGCCGATGCTTCGGCGCTGTACGCCCGTAACCTGCTGGACTTCCTGAAGCTGGTCTTCACCAAGGAAGGTCAGTTCGACGTGAACCTGGAAGATGACATCGTCGCCGCGTGCTTGATGTGCCGCGACGGCCAAGTCATCCGCAAAAACGCCTAAGCAGGGATTCAGACAATGGAAGAGCTTATCTCCCCCGGTATCTACAACCTGATCATCTTCGTGCTGGCGATTTATGTCGGTTATCACGTGGTCTGGAACGTAACACCCGCACTGCACACGCCGTTGATGGCGGTGACCAACGCCATTTCGGCCATCGTGATCGTCGGCGCCATGCTCGCCGCCGCGCTGACCGTAACGCCTCTGGGCAAGACCATGGGCACCCTCGCCGTGGCCCTGGCCGCGGTGAACGTGTTCGGTGGCTTCCTGGTAACGCGCCGCATGCTTGAGATGTTCAAGAAAAAAGCCCCGAAAGCCGTAAAAGAAGAGGCGCCCAAGTAATGAGCATGAACCTGGTAACGACGCTCTACCTGATCGCGTCGATCTGCTTCATCCAGGCCCTCAAAGGCCTTTCGCACCCGACCACCTCCCGCCGCGGCAACCTGTTCGGCATGCTCGGCATGGCGCTGGCGGTGCTCACCACTGTGGGCCTCATCTATAAGCTCGGTGCCGAGCTAGCCACCGCCGGCATCGGCTACGTCATTGTCGGCCTGCTGATCGGCGGCACCGCCGGCTCGATCATGGCCAAGCGCGTAGAGATGACCAAGATGCCGGAGCTGGTCGCCTTCATGCACAGCATGATCGGCCTGGCTGCCGTCTTCATTGCTATCGCTGCTGTTGTCGAGCCGCAATCCCTGGGCATCGTCAAACAACTCGGCGACTCGATTCCGGCCGGCAACCGCCTGGAGCTGTTCCTCGGCGCCGCCATTGGTGCAATTACCTTCTCCGGTTCGGTGATCGCCTTTGGCAAGCTCTCGGGCAAATACAAGTTCCGCCTGTTCCAGGGCGCACCGGTACAGTTTGGCGGCCAACACAAGCTCAACCTGATCCTGGGCCTGGCAACGCTGGGCCTGGGCCTGACCTTCATGTTCACCGGCAACCTCGGCGCGTTCGCCTTGATGCTGGCCCTGGCGTTTGTCCTGGGTGTGCTGATCATCATCCCGATCGGCGGTGCGGACATGCCGGTGGTGGTGTCGATGCTCAACAGCTACTCCGGCTGGGCCGCGGCGGGTATCGGCTTCTCGCTGAACAACTCGATGCTGATCATTGCCGGTTCGTTGGTGGGTTCGAGCGGCGCGATCCTCTCGTACATCATGTGCAAGGCGATGAACCGCTCGTTCTTCAACGTGTTGCTCGGTGGCTTCGGCAACACCGCCGATGCGGCTGGCCCGGCAGGCTCGAAGGAAGCCCGCCCGGTGAAATCCGGTTCGGCTGACGATGCGACCTTCCTGCTGACCAACGCCGACACGGTGATCATCGTGCCGGGCTACGGGCTGGCGGTAGCGCGGGCGCAGCACGCGTTGAAAGAGTTGACCGAGAAGCTGACCCACCACGGCGTGACCGTGAAATACGCGATCCACCCGGTGGCCGGTCGCATGCCCGGGCACATGAACGTCCTGCTGGCCGAGGCCGAAGTGCCTTACGACCAGGTGTTCGAGATGGAAGACATCAACTCCGAGTTCGGCCAGGCCGACGTGGTACTCGTCCTAGGCGCCAACGACGTGGTCAACCCGGCGGCGAAGAACGATCCGAAGTCGCCGATTGCCGGCATGCCGATCCTCGAAGCCTTCAAGGCCAAGACCATCATCGTCAACAAGCGCTCGATGGCCAGCGGTTATGCCGGCCTGGATAACGAGCTGTTCTATCTCGACAAGACCATGATGGTCTTCGGCGACGCCAAGAAGGTCATTGAAGACATGGTCAAAGCCGTGGAATAAGTTACTGTGGTTTTTATCAAAACGCCCCGACTTGTCGGGGCGTTTTGATTTGTATCAAGGCAAAACATTACCGATCCGGTAACAATGTTTTGCCTGAAACGCCCGTAATAGACGCCTTAAATGCGACTTTTGTAGCGGGTCGGGCTCGACGCGAATTCTCTAGACTGCGCATCCAGCTTCTTGCCCGAGATAACCATCCATGTACCGTGATCGCATCCGCCTGCCTTCGTTGTTGAATAAAGTGATGAGCGCTGCCGAAGCAGCCTTGCTGATTGAAGACGGCATGACCGTCGGCATGAGCGGCTTTACCCGCGCCGGAGAAGCGAAGGCAGTGCCTCATGCACTGGCTGAACGCGCGAAGGTCACTCCGCTGAAAATAAGCCTGATGACCGGCGCAAGCCTGGGCAACGATCTCGATAAGGAGCTCACCGAAGCGGGTGTGTTGGCGCGGCGCATGCCCTTCCAGGTGGACAGTACCCTGCGCAAGGCCATCAATGCCGGCGAGGTGATGTTCATTGACCAGCATCTTTCAGAAACCGTTGAACAGATGCGCAACGCCCAGCTCAAGCTGCCGGACATCGCCGTGATCGAAGCCGTGGCCATCACTGAACAAGGCCATATTGTGCCAACCACATCGGTAGGCAATTCGGCGAGCTTCGCGATTTTCGCCCGGCAAGTAATTGTCGAGATCAACCTGGCCCACAACCCTAACCTGGAAGGCCTGCACGACATCTATATACCGAGCTACCGTCCGACTCGCTTGCCGATTCCCCTGGTAAAGGTCGACGACCGAATCGGCAGCACTGCCATCCCGATTCCTCCGGAAAAAATCGCAGCAATTGTCATAACCCAGCAGGCAGATTCCCCTTCGACCGTATTGCCTCCGGATGATGACACCCAGGCGATTGCCAACCACCTGATCGGCTTCTTCAAACAGGAAGTCGCGGCCGGACGCATGACCAACAAGCTCGGCCCCCTGCAGGCAGGTATCGGTAATATCGCCAACGCCGTGATGTGTGGGTTGATCGACTCCCCGTTCGAAGACTTGACCATGTACTCCGAGGTATTGCAGGACTCCACGTTCGACCTGATCGATGCCGGCAAACTGAGTTTCGCTTCTGGCAGCTCCATCACCCTGTCGGCTCGACGCAACGCGGACGTGTTCGGAAATCTGGAAAGGTACAAGGACAAATTGGTCCTGCGGCCGCAGGAAATATCCAACCATCCTGAGGTCGTGCGCCGCCTCGGCATCATTGGCATCAACACCGCGCTGGAGTTCGACCTGTATGGCAACGTCAACTCTACCCATGTGTGCGGCACACGGATGATGAACGGTATCGGCGGCTCGGGTGATTTCGCCCGTAATGCCCACCTGGCCATTTTTGTCACCAAGTCGATTGCAAAGGGAGGCGCCATCTCCAGTGTCGTGCCGATGGTCAGCCACGTGGACCATACCGAGCATGACGTCGACATCCTGGTGACCGAAATCGGCCTGGCCGACCTGCGGGGCCTGGCGCCAAGGGAGCGGGCCCGAGTGGTCATCGACAATTGCGTGCACCCAGCCTACCGCCAAGCGTTGAATGACTATTTCGAAGCCGCGTGTGCCTTGGGTGGGCATACCCCGCATATCCTGCGTGATGCACTGAGCTGGCACCTGAACCTTGAGGAGACGGGGCGCATGTTGGCTGTCTGATACAGCTGGATCAGTGCAGTCATGAATACAGTTTTGCTTGCTCGCTGTCATCCGAGCTGTAACTGGAGAAAACTGTACTGCTGTACCGGTGTTTTCTTACAGTCTTTTCCTACAAAACACCCGCTCAAGCGTAAAAACGCACCAATATAGCGCGCACAGGTACAGTTGCCTCAATATCGACCAGTACACCGCTCTTTAACAGTTAACTGGTCTCTCACAATACAAGTGAACTGTATCTAGAGAGACTGGCCAAACGGGAGGATCATGGGCACCAGTCAAACCACTACCTAATCCCGCCACAAGCGGAAGGATGTCAACCATGGAACGTACACTCAGTTCCGAGCTGTTTTTCGAAGACAAAGCTGAAAAAAACCAGGCTTCCCTGCCTCTTCGCGTTATTGCCAACCTGATGTTGTGGCAGCGCCGCATTGCCAGCCGTCACCAACTGGCTCGTTTGGATTCGCGCCTGCTGGCTGATGCCGGTATCAGCGAAGCACAACGCTACGAAGAGCTGAGCAAGCCGTTCTGGCGCTAACTCAGCGTCGCTGGCCCTGACCCACCGGGTCCACCGCCAGCACTGAATTGAACAAACAAGACCCGTCGTGGGAAACCACGACGGGTCTTGTCGTTTCAGGGTCCTGATTTACAAGACAGCAACAGTTTTTATATTTTTAAAATCGACCAGTACAGTTCCAAGTAAGCGCTTGACGCTGAAGCGCCGCACGCTAAAGGACATTGCAAAGCTGCCAGCGAACCGTGTTCTGTCCTAATATCGAGGCGAACGTGGCGAAGCGAGCCAGTCTCCCCTTTCAGCTACATGCACCTGCATCACCCTCATACCCAAGGAGTCTCATCATGATCCGTCTTCGCCTGCTCAGCGCAGTTGCCCTGTTGGCCGTAGCCGCCCATTCCAATGCCAGCAGCTTTATCGTCACCACTGACTCCATCGTAGGTGCGCTCAAGGCCACATCCGACGTAACCTCCGATGCCACCTCATCGCTGCGAGACAACAAAATCGTCCAGGCCGCCCGAGATGACGCGGCAAGCTTCGTCGCCAGCAACGGCGCGATTCGCGGTGTGAAGCTGGAAAGCGCCCTCGATTACATCCGCCAGCAGGCACCGCAGCTCAACGCAACCGATGCACAGCTGGCCCAGGCCATCCTGGTCATCTGATGGAACATGAAACATCGGGCGCCAAAAGGTGCTCCGATGTTTCAACGCTGGCTCTGGCACGCCGGTTTGCGCTAGCCTTCAGGCTCGCCATCAACCGTCGAGTCCCATGCGTTTTTACCAACATTTGTTCGTCTCGTTCTGTGTCGCTTCTTGCTGGACTGTCCCGGCCCATGCTTTCGACGTGTCCACCCAGCAATTGGTCGCCAGCGGTTATGCCACGAGCCTGGTGACCTCCGCGCCCTTCGACAATAAACTGGTCGCTGCCGCTCGCGATGACGCTGCGGCATTTGTGGCCAGTGACGGACAGTTGCGAAGTGCGCAGTTGGAGTCGGCCCTGGATTACCTGCGCCGGACCCAACCAAAACTTCACGTCAGCGACCTTGAACTGGCACAAGCAATTCTCGTCCAATAGTTATCTTCATTTTCCGGAGTCGTTCCATGCGTAGCCCGCTGATTGCTGCCGCCCTAGGCCTGCTGGTGTTGGCCGATGTGGCCCAGGCACATACCCTGGTAGCCACCAGTAACATCATTGTTCGCGCCTCCCAGCGCACGATCGATTTCACATCCGACACCACTACTTCCATCCGTGATTCGAAAATCGTCCGAGAAGCCCACGACGACGCGGCCAGCTTCGTCGCCAGCAACGGCGAAATTCGTGGTGCTCATCTCGAAGCCGCTTTCGACACTTTGCGTACCCGGGTACCGGAAGCCCGTGACGCCAGCGACCAGGTTCTCGCCGAAGCCATCCTCGCATTGTGAGGCGGCTCGCCGCCTGGCTGACGGCTGGAGTCATGCTGCTCATGGGCAGCAATGCCCAGGCCGGCCTGCAGCTATACCTCAATGGCGACGGGCTGAGCCCGGCGCAACAGCAGGCCAGCCAGGCGCTGCTCGATGAAGCCATGCAGGCCTTGCCGCCGCGCTTCATCGAGCGACTGGACCGGCGCATCGACGTCGGCTGGACCGACCAGATGCCCGCCAATGCCTACGGCCAGGCTTCGCTGGTGTCGCAACTGGATCTCAACCGAAACCTGCTGGACAGCCTCACCGACGGCAGCGCTGCCACGCAAAAGACCCAGCGTCCCCATGGCACGGTACGGCGGGAAATGCTCGCCACCGTCCTGCACGAATTGACCCATATCTATGACCGCTCGCGCCTATGGCCAAGTGCCGAGCGTGCGCTGATCCAACGCTGTACCCGACGCAACGACAGTGCCGGATTGATCGGCCTCCCGGATGAATGCCGGGGCCAGAATGGCCGTCGCTTCACGCTCAGCGATGATCCGCGCCTGCTTGATCTCGCGGGCTGGCCGCAATATGTCGGCCGGCGCGGTGAACGGGAACAGCACAACCGCCAGGTCGCCCGCAGCCCGGACCTCTACGAGACGAGCAGCCCCAAGGAATTCGTCGCGGTCAACATGGAGTACTTTCTCCTGGACCCGAGCTATGCCTGTCGGCGCCCCGCCCTGTATCGCTACTACCAGGAGCACTTCGGTTGGGCGCCGGCCGCCAAGGACAGCTGCGCCAAGTCGTTTGCGTTTCTCAACGCCGGCAACGATTTCGCCAAGACGCCTCTCGGCAAGGTGGATCCGGAACGCGTCTATGCCATCGACTACCTATTGGCCGAAGCCAACCAGAACTGGGTCAGCCGTTGGGGCCACAGCATGCTCCGGCTGGTGATCTGCGCGCCGGGCCGCCCACGCGGGCCGGACTGTCGATTGGATCTGGACCAACATCTGGTGCTGTCGTACCGCGCCTTCGTAGGCGACGTGCAACTGTCGAGTTGGGATGGACTGGTAGGAAAATACCCGTCGCGCCTGTTCGTACTGCCGTTGGCCCAGGTGATCGACGAGTACACCAAGACCGAACTGCGCAGCCTGGCGTCGGTGCCCCTCAAGCTGTCGCGTGTCGAGATCGAGGAAACGGTCGAGCATGCTGCTGAAATGCATTGGAGCTATGACGGCAACTATTACTTCCTGTCCAATAATTGCGCGGTGGAGAGCCTGAAGTTACTGCGCAGCGGCAGTAATAATGAACAACTCAAGGGCCTGGACAGCATCATGCCCAACGGTTTGCTGGAAGTGCTCAAGGGCCGTGGCCTGGCCGACACAAGTGTGCTGGACGATCCCAAGGAGGCCTTGCGTCTGGGTTACCGTTTCGACTCGTTCCGCGAGCGCTACCAGGCCATGTTCGACGTATTGAAAAAACGTCTACCCATCCGGCAACAAACCGTCGAAGACTGGCTCGCGCTGGACGCCGCCGAACGCCGCGTCTGGTTCGAGCAAGCCGATCTGCGCACCAGCGCTGCGTTGCTCCTGCTGGAACAGGCCAGCTTTCGTCGACAGTTGCTGCTGGCCCAGGATGAAGTCAAGCAGCGCTATCTCGGGGCCCGTGAACTTCAGAACGGCGGCATGGAGAGGGCTAACGCGACATTGCAACAGATCCTCGCCAACAGCGGCTTCCTGAGCCGCCCGGCCGAACTGCTGGGCAGCACTGGCTATGGCTTGCCACAGCCCAGCGAATGGCAGCGACTGGAATCGGAAAGCAGCCTGCGCCAGAAACAGCTTCAAACGCTGACCGGCGACCTGGACAAGGAAGTCCGCGCCCTGCTTGAGCCGAGCCGCGCCGCTGAAATTGCCGCGAGCGAGGCCAATGTGAAAGAAATCGGCGAACATTTGCGCAAGCTGCACAAGGCTGGAGGCGGCTTGGAGTTGCCCTGACCGCCGCATCTTCAAGCAATTAAAAAAGGGGCTCGGAAGCAAATTCCGAACCCCTTTTTCGTTGCTGAAAGCCGAATCGGATATCAGCCGAGACGCGCCTTGCGCACCCCATCAGCCAGAGCGGCACATAAGCTCAGCACCCCGTCGATCGCCTGTTCCGACGTATCGGCGCTGGCGATATGGTCGATCAGCGCAGAGCCGACCACGACCCCATCAGCCAACCGCGCAATAGCCGCCGCCTGCTCCGACGTGCGGATACCGAAACCGATGCTGATCGGCAAATCGGTATGTCGACGCAGACGCGCAACAGCTTCCTCCACATGTTCCAGCGTCGCGGCGCCGGCGCCGGTCACACCTGCTACCGACACGTAGTAGACGAAGCCGGAACTGCCGTTAAGCACAGTGGGCAGACGCACATCATCCGTGGTTGGTGTGGTCAGGCGGATAAAGTCCAGGCCAGCAGCCTGGGCCGGCTCGCACAGTTCGCTGTTGTGCTCAGGCGGCATGTCCACGACGATCAGGCCATCAACGCCGCAATCCAACGCTTCGCCGATGAAACGCTGCACCCCATAACGGTGGATCGGGTTGAAGTAACCCATCAGCACCAGCGGCGTCTCGGCATTGTCCTTACGGAACTCACGAACCATCTGCAGGGTTTTCGCCAGGTTCTGCTGGGCTCCCAGGGCGCGGATGTTCGCCAACTGGATCGCTGGGCCGTCGGCCATTGGATCAGTGAATGGCATGCCCAACTCGATGACATCGGCGCCTGCGCCAGGCAAGCCCTTGAGGATCGCCAGCGAGGTGTCGTAGTCCGGATCGCCAGCCGTGACAAACGTCACCAGGGCGGCACGGTTCTGTTCCTTGAGTTCGGCAAAACGGGTTTGCAGGCGGCTCATCAGTGTTTCTCCTGCTGGGACTGTTCCATGTGGTGCATCACGGTTTGCATGTCTTTGTCACCACGGCCGGACAGGTTGACCACCATCAGGTGCTCCTTGGGCAGGTTCGGCGCGCGCTTGAACACTTCGGCCAAGGCATGGGCGCTTTCCAGGGCAGGAATAATCCCTTCCAGGCGGCAGCATTTATGGAACGCTTCCAACGCTTCCGCGTCGGTGACCGAGGTGTATTGGACGCGGCCAATGTCATGCAACCACGCGTGTTCAGGGCCGATGCCGGGGTAATCGAGGCCGGCGGAGATCGAATGAGCGTCGATGATCTGGCCGTCTTCATCCTGCAACAGGAAGGTACGGTTACCGTGCAATACGCCTGGGACGCCGCCGTTCAGGCTCGCCGCGTGCTTGCCGGTCTCGATGCCGTAGCCCGCCGCTTCGACGCCAATGATATCGACGCTCTTGTCATCCAGGAACGGATGGAACAGGCCCATGGCGTTGGAGCCGCCACCGATGCACGCCACCAGGCTGTCCGGCAGGCGACCTTCCTGGGCTTGCAACTGATCGCGGGTTTCCTTGCCGATCACGGCTTGGAAATCGCGGACCATCGCTGGATAAGGGTGCGGCCCGGCCACGGTGCCGATCAGGTAGAACGTACTGTCGACGTTCGTCACCCAGTCGCGCAGCGCTTCGTTCATCGCATCCTTGAGGGTACCGGTACCGGCGACCACCGGGATGACCTCGGCACCGAGCAGCTTCATGCGAAACACGTTGGCCTGCTGGCGTTCGATGTCGGTGGTGCCCATGTAGATAACGCAGTCCAGGCCGAAACGAGCCGCCACAGTGGCTGTCGCCACCCCGTGCATGCCGGCGCCGGTCTCGGCGATGATGCGTTTCTTGCCCATGCGCCGCGCCAGCAGGATCTGGCCGATGCAGTTGTTGATCTTGTGCGCGCCGGTGTGGTTCAGCTCTTCGCGCTTGAGATAGATTTTTGCGCCGCCACAGTATTCAGTCAGGCGCTCGGCGAAATACAGCGGGCTGGGACGACCGACATAATCCCGTTGGAAGTAGGCCAATTCCTCAATGAACGCAGGATCTTCCTTCGCCACTTCGTATTCACGGGCCAGATCAAGGATCAGCGGCATCAGCGTTTCCGCGACATAGCGGCCGCCGAACGCGCCAAACAGGCCGTTGGCATCAGGACCGCTGCGCAGGTTGAAGGGGGTCGTAGGCTGGGTCATCGGGCGCTCCAGGCAAATGCGTAGAAAGACAATGAGGCCACTCTACCCCTGACATCCTGCCCTGAAAACCGATAAGATCGCCGCAACCTGTCAGGAAAACTCACAGATACCATGAGCCGCGACCTGCCCCCCCTCAACGCCTTGCGTGCCTTTGAAGCCACCGCCCGCCTGAACAGCGTAAGCCAGGCGGCAGAACAGCTCCACGTCACCCATGGCGCCGTCAGTCGTCAATTGAAGGCGCTGGAAGAACACTTGGGTGTCAGCTTGTTCAGCAAGGAGGGGCGAGGCCTGAAACTCACAGATGCAGGCGCGCGTCTGCGCGACGCCAGCACCGAAGCGTTCGAGCGCCTGCGCACCGTTTGCGCCGAACTGACGCAAAGCACGGCGGACGCCCCGTTCGTGCTGGGCTGTTCGGGAAGCTTGTTGGCACGTTGGTTCATTCCTCGACTCGGCAGGTTGAATGCCGATCTGCCGGACCTGCGCCTGCACCTCTCAGCCGGCGAAGGCGACCTCGACCCGAGACGCCCGGGTCTGGATGCCCTGCTGGTATTCGCCGAACCGCCCTGGCCGGCCGACATGCAAGTATATGAACTGACCAGCGAGCGGATCGGCCCGGTGATCAGCCCGCGCTATGCCGAATTCACCCGTTTGTGCAACGCACCCGCCAGCGAATTGCTGGGCGAGCCGCTCTTGCACACAACCTCCCGCCCCCAGGCCTGGCCAATTTGGGCACGACAAAACGCCCTTGGACCCCAGGCGTTGAAATTCGGGCAAGGTTTCGAGCATTTGTATTATTTACTGGAAGCGGCCGTGGCCGGGCTCGGCGTGGCAATTGCCCCCGAGCCGCTGGTCGCAGAGGACCTGCGTGCCGGTCGCCTGGTCGCGCCGTGGGGTTTCAGTGAAACCTCGGCGCGGCTGGCGTTGTGGCTGCCCAAGCGCGCCGCGGACGGGCGCGCCCGGCAATTGGCGCAATGGCTCAGGCAAGAGCTGAACCCATCGAACTAGTCACCGCGCTTGCACAACAAGTAAGCGGCCAGCAGACCCAGCGCGCCAACTGCAACGCCGGCCGTGGTCCAAGGGTGTTCCTGAGCGTAGTCGCGCGTGGCGATCCCGGTTTCACGGGTTTTCACCTTGACCTCTTCATACGCATCGCTGAGCAGATGCCGGGAATGTTTCAGCGCATTTTCGGCGTTTGCCTTGAGCGACTTGAGGGTCCTACGCGACTCGTCCGACGCGTCGTCCTTCAGGCTTTCCAACGACTTGAGCAGACTCTCGATCTCCGCTTCCATGCTTTGCAACGAGGCTTTGCGTAACGAAGTGCTGGCCATGGTGGCTCTCTCCTGCAGTGGTTGAGTAGCGTGTGTGGATTGGGACTGCGGCCGTTTGGGAAAGTGCAGTAAATCTGAACTTTCCGAGCGTAAACGGCGCCACATGTAAGGCGAAAAATCGCTGCTAGGCTGTTACAGACAACCAAGGAGAACGTCATGAGTGATCACCACACGTACAAGAAAGTCGAGCTGGTCGGCTCGTCTCCCACCAGCATTGAAGACGCCATCAACAATGCCTTGGCCGAGGCCAGCAAAAGCCTCAAGCACCTGGAATGGTTTGAGGTCACCGAGACCCGCGGCCACATCGAAAATGGCCGGGCCGCGCACTTCCAGGTCACCATCAAGGTCGGATTCCGGATCGCCAATAGCTGAGCGCTTTGAACTTGCACACTGGCGGAGTGCCATAGGGAATGGCGATGCGCTATGGTTGGTGCGTCGCGCCTTTGCGATACCTCTCTATTTGATCCGACCAAGGAGTGCGAGCGATGAAGAAGTGGATGGTGGCCCTGGGTTTGCTGAGCCTTGCGGGTACCGCCTTTGCGGCCGGCAAACCGTGCGAAGAGCTGAAAAGCGAAATCGCGGCGAAGCTTGATGCCAAAGGTGTGTCGGGTTACACGCTGGAAATTGTCGAGAAAGGCGCAGCGGCGGACGGAAAAGTCGTCGGCACCTGTGAGGGCGGTTCGAAGGAAATCGTCTACAAGAAATAATTGCTGAATATCAAAGCCGACGCACCGCGTCGGCTTTTTTATGGCCGCGATTCAGCCTTTCATGACCTGCGCCAGCAGTTCATACGAGTGCAGGCGGTCAGCGTGTTCATACAGGTCGCTGGTGAAAATCAACTCATCGGCCTGAGTTTGCTCGATCAACACCTCCAACTTGGCGCGGATTTTCTGCGGGCTGCCAATCATGGCCAGGCCGAGGAAGTCGCCTACCGCTTCCTTTTCATGGGGCAACCACAGGCCATTCATGGTTTCCACTGGCGGGCGCTGCACCAGGCTCTGGCCGCGCATCAACGCCAGGATCCGCTGGTACACCGACGTCGCCAGGTAATCGGCTTGTTCGTCGGTATCCGCTGCGACCAGCGGTACGCCAAGCATGACGTAAGGCTTGTCCAGTACCGCCGACGGCTTGAAGTGGTTGCGATAGACACGAATCGCCTCATGCATGAAGCGCGGTGCGAAATGGGAGGCGAATGCGTAGGGCAAACCGCGTTCTCCCGCCAGTTGCGCACTGAACAGACTGGAACCCAACAGCCACACCGGTACATTCGTTCCCGTGCCGGGCATGGCGATGATGCGTTGGTCCGGGGTTCGCGGGCCGAGATAACGCATCAGTTCGGCCACGTCATCAGGGAAGTCATCGGCGCTGCCGGAGCGCTCGCGACGAAGGGCGCGTGCAGTCATCTGGTCCGAACCAGGCGCCCTGCCCAACCCGAGATCGATCCGGCCCGGAAACAGGCTTTCCAGCGTGCCGAACTGTTCGGCGATCACCAACGGCGCGTGGTTCGGCAGCATGACCCCGCCGGAACCGACGCGGATGGTCGACGTGCCTCCCGCCAGGTAGCCCAGCAGAACCGCCGTCGCGGAGCTGGCGATGCCGTCCATGTTGTGGTGCTCGGCCACCCAGAAGCGGGTGTAGCCATACTTTTCCACGTGCTGCGCCAGATCCAGGGAGTTGCGCAAGGACTGGGCGGCATTGCCATCGGCACGGACGGGTACCAGGTCGAGGGTTGAAAACTTCACTTCGGACAGCTGTTTCATGGGCCGGCATCTCCAACGGCGTACGAACTTTCCTATGGGCGAAAGCCTGCCGTTTCTCTAGGTGTGTCTTAAGAATGTGGGCATATACCCGAGTTTCAATAGTAGCGAAGAATTTTCCTACTAAATTGGTCGACTAATCGGCCGGGTGAACTTTATCGACCGGTCTATCCTCACAATCCTGGCACTGAAAAATACCCAGGCGCGAACCCTCGCGCCGGATCATGAGGAGGCACATATGGCTATCGTCAAGAAAGCATCGGCTCACTGGGAAGGTGACCTGAAGACCGGCATCGGCTCCATCTCCACGGAAACCGGCGTGTTGCGCGAAGCGCCCTATGGTTTCAAGGCCCGTTTTGAAGGCGGCAAGGGCACCAACCCGGAAGAATTGATCGGCGCGGCCCATGCGGGCTGCTTCTCCATGGCGTTTTCGATGATCCTCGGCGACGCCGGGCTCAAGGCTGACAGCATCGACACCAACGCCGAAGTGACCCTGGACCAGGTCGATGGCGGCTTTGCGATCACCGCAATCAAGCTGATCCTCAAGGCCAAGATCCCCGGCGCCACCCAGGCGCAATTCGAAGAACTGAGCAACAAGGCCAAGGAAGGTTGCCCGGTTTCCAAGGTGCTCAACGCCAAGATCACCCTGGATGCGACGCTGGTAAGTTGATGGACCGAGAAGACCGCAGCCTCTGGAAGGCTGCGGTCTTCTTTGATTTGCGATCTATTTACCCGAAGGCAATTGTGATCGAATGCAAGTCTGCAGTTTCAGCGCACCGGCAGTGCGCGCTGTATCGAGGAGTTCGAGCATGAAACGGTTTGCCCTGGCAGTCATCGGTTGCGTATTGGCCACTTCGACCCTCGCGGCCCCCAAACCCTGCGAAGAACTCAAGACCGAGATCGAAGCCAAGATCCAGGCCCAGGGCGTCACGTCCTACACCCTGGAAATCGTCACCAACGACGAAGTCCACGACCAGAACATGGTGGTGGGCACCTGTGAGAACGGCACCAAGAAAATCATCTATCAGAAGAACGATCGCTAGGCAGCGCTACGGAACACAATTGATTTGCCGATCCTCAGCGACGATTTCGCGCTTGGCGTTATAGAGCCGGGCGCTGGCGGAAAACGCAATATTGCGCCCTTCCAAGCGATAACGTTGGCCGGCTTCAAAATGGTCGTAACGCACGAGCATGTAGCACAGTCGTTCTTGAGGCGCGCCCTGCATGCCCAGCCCACCGCCGACGAAAACCTCAAAGTCGAAGCGCACTTTCAGTTCATGGCTGCCCGGTGAAACCTGGAAAAATCGTCCGTCAGGGGATTTTTGACCATCCAGGCTTTCTGCCATCAGCAGCTTGCCGCCCGGCATCGGCGTGGCCAGATCGATCCACGCCATGTTCGGATCGACCTGCGGCAGCGGGCTCGAAGCACAACCGCTCATGGCAACGAGGGCCAGCCACAACATGTGTTTACGCATGGTGAATATCCTGGAGTCAGGTCTTGAGCATAGCGCTTATCAGCTTTGCTGGCAGCCGGCTGGCGTGCCTTGGCCCACCACTTTGCGCTGCTGGTCGTAAAGCTTGGCCCACGGACGGAAACCGATGCTGCCGGCTTGCAACTGGTAGCGCTGGCCCGCGTTGAAATCCTTGAATTTCACGTTCAACCGACAATCACGCCACAGCGGCTCGGCATTCGGGCCAATGTTGCCGGGCTCCACGGCAAATTGATAACGCACCGTCAGCTCGTGGCTACCCGGTTGAACTTCGAAGTACCGTCGATCGATGGACTGCTTGTCATCGACTTCCAGCGCTTGCAACGCCGTGTCCTGATGGTTTCCCAGGTCAATCCACGCTTGGGAGGGATCAGGATCGGGCAAACCGGCACAGCCGGTCAGCAGCAACAGGCCACTAGTCAGCATCAACACGCGCATAGCGAAGCTCCGGGCAGGCGAGATAGTCTGGAGGCAGACTTCCCAGGATGATTCCAAATTGATCAGGCAGCGTTCACGCCATCGGTTACTCGACCGTGTTTTCCGGATTTTGTTTCCAGCCCTCCTGCTTTTGTTACTCAACGGTTGTGCAAGCGTTGCTTATTACGGCCAGCTCGCCAGCGGACAACTGCGACTGCTACAAGCCCGCGAGCCGATCGACCGCGTCATCGCCGACCCCGCCCGCGATCCAAAACTGCGCGCGCACTTGAGCCAGGCACGCGAGGCCCGGGCGTTCGCCAGCGCACACCTGCACCTGCCCGATAACAACAGCTATCGCCTGTACGCGGACATCGGCCGCCCCTTTGTCGTCTGGAACGTCTTCGCCACCCCGGAGTTCTCCCTGGCCCCGCAAAACCACTGTTTCCCCATCGCCGGTTGCGTGGCGTATCGCGGCTATTACAACCAGGGCGCTGCCCGAGGCGAGGCCGCGTTGCAGCAATTGCAGGGCATGGACGTGTCGATTGGCGGCGTGGAGGCCTACTCGACGCTGGGCTGGTTCAACGACCCGATCCTGAGTTCGATGCTGCACTGGGGCGACGAACGCCTGGCGACGCTGATCTTTCATGAACTGGCGCACCAGCGGTTCTACGTGAAGGACGACACGGCATTCAACGAATCCTTCGCCACCTTCGTCGAACAGGAAGGCACCCGCCAATGGCGCACCCATCGCGGGCTGGCGCCAGACAATGGCAACTCATTGCGCCAACGCGACCAGTTCATCCAACTGATCCTCGACACCCGCCAACGCCTGGAAACCCTCTACGCGCAACCCCTGCCGGCCGAGCAGATGCGCCAGCGCAAGGCCGCTGAATTCGAACGCCTGCGCAGCGACTACGAGCGAATGCGCGACAGCCAATGGGCGGGTGACAAGCGCTATGACGCCTGGGTCTATACGCCACTGAACAACGCCCGGCTATTGCCGTTCGGCCTGTATGACCAATGGGTGCCGGCGTTTGCGGCGTTGTTCAAGCGGGAAGGTGGGGATTGGGTTGCGTTTTATAGCGCAGTTGAAAAGCTCGGCCGATTGCCGGCTGATGAGCGCAAGGCAGCCTTGGAGGCATTGACTGCCCCCAAAATTGCTGACGATTGAACAGGTTTCATCGCGAGCAAGCCCCCGCACCAACCTTCAAAGCACCGCCGCTCCCCCTGTGGGAGCGAGCTTGCTCGCGATAGCGGCCCATCGAGCGACGCATATCCAACTGAAAGACAAACCCAACAGCCCTTCACCACCAAAAAGCTCCACCTACCCATGCGTCCCGCAACCTCGCAACACTGATCCCGCGCCGCGCCGGATCAAACGCCAACGCCTCACGCAACGCCAACCAGCAGCGCCGCGGCAGCTTTCTCGGTGCCTTGAGCTGGCGCTCCAACCCGATATCACGCGCCTGGTTCGACGGTAAACGTTGAAACGGATGTTTGCCGCACGCCAGTTCGTAGAGCACGCAAGCCAGGCTGTAGACGTCGGCGCGTGCGCAGAGCGGTGCGCCTTCGAGCAATTCGGGGGCGGCGTAGCCTGGGGTCCAAGCGTTGAGGCGGTGGCGATTCAACGAGGGCAAGCCGTTCAACGGGCCTATTTCAGCCAGGCCCAGGCCGAAATCGAACAAGCGCACACCGTCTTCACACACCATGATGTTGCTTGGCTTGATGTCACCGTGCAGCACGCCTCGGTCATGGGCATGGGCAATGGCATCGAGCAGCGGCACGGCTATCATTTTCAGCTCGGGCCAAGACAGACCGAGGGGCCGTTCGCAAAGTAACTTGTCCAGCGTCATGCCGCGCATGAGTTCCATGGTGATAAAGGCAAGCCGGTGAGTGGCGTCCACTTCGAAGGTGAACGGACGCAATACGTTTGGATGCAGCAAGCGTCGAGTCAGGGCGAACTCGCTGTAAAGCAACGTGCTCGCGTCCGGTGCCCCATCAAACGCCTCGCTGAGCATCTTCAGTGCAATGTACGGATCCGGATCACCGAATTGTTCAAGAAGCAGGTCTCGGGCCCGATATACGACGCCCATGCCGCCAGCTCCAAGCAAACGTTCCAGGCGATAGCGTCCCGCGAGTATCTTCGGCGTTTCGCCGGCACAAGATTGGCTCGGTTCCAGCGTAGGCGATGCATCGGTGGAGGCGAAACAGGTCCGATGACGCTCGCCGTCACGTGGGAGCGCTTGTGCCGATTCAGGGCTGCTCACGCGCCAATCACCACAGCCGTCAGGTTATCCCGCGCAGCGCCCCTCAAAACGCCCTCGAACAGACATTCGAGCACCTTGGCTGGGGACGACAGGCTCATGGCGTCGCCAAGGGTTTGGCTACCCAGATCCTGATAAACGCCATCGGTGCACAACAAGAATTTATCGCCACGCTGAACATCCAGTTCCAGTATTTCCAGCCTCAACTCTTGCGAAGCGCCTATCGCTCTCGTCAATGCTTTCGCGGCGGGATGAGCATTGGCCTCGTCGCGACTGAAGCGGCATTCAGCGACCAGTTGTTCGCGCAGCGAGTGATCCCTGGACAGTTGATATAAATGCCCACCGCGCCAGAGATAACAGCGGCTGTCGCCCGCCCAGACACACGCCGCACGGCGACCTTCCAGCAATAACGCCACCACCGTGCTGCCCAAGATGCCGAGCGGATTTGCCGCGGTGACGGTCAGCTCCTGACTCAAGCGCCGATTGGTCCAACGCAGGCATTGGCGCACGGCGTCCAAGCGCGCGTCGAAGTCTCGATACAGGGGCAGATCGGCGAGATTGGCGACAATCAATTGGCTGGCGATATCGCCGCCCGAATGACCGCCCATTCCATCCGCCACTGCCCATAACCCCCGTTTCGGGCATTCCAGGAGTGCATCCTCGTTCCGCTGACGAACCTTGCCAGTGTCCGTCCGCGCGGCACTACGCCAGTCGCAGGCATGATGCATCAGAGCTGCGCCGGCATTCTGAAAGTGCGCAGCGCCGTCATATCGAACGGGTTCGGTGTGCGCTGGCTCGTCAACAGGAAATTAGCCCGCAGCCCGCCAAGATCGGCCTTGAGCACACGCACATCCCGACCGGCCAGGTACTCGGCCTGCATCAAGTCGAACAGACGAAACAGTGACCACGGCCCGGTATTCTTTTCGATACCGACTCCCCGCCCACCGGCCATTCGCTCCAATAGCAGGGAGGTCCGGCCGCCCTGCGCGTCAGTGGGCCAAGTGAAGGCCAGCGGCTGTATAGGTCCGTGACGGTACTCCAGCGTCTTGTCGCCGAAACGAAATTCGGATCGGCTCACGGCCGGGTCGAGTGTGTAGGGCTCAAGCTTGAACTGAATCTGTGGCTCGGCTGGATTGTCGATGAAAAAACCCTGGCGGATCGTATGGGCCGCCGCCATTTGATCCAGATAGGTTCTGGACATCGGCAAGCTCTGGCCGTCGAGGCTACGTAGACGGTAGCTTCCTGGGGTACCGCTGACGAACGGGCGCATATAACTTTCGAAGAACCGGTCGACGATGCCCTGATCCTTGAAGAACTCGCGAAAGTCATTGATCGCGACGTCACTGGCGCTGTGTGCGCTGAATGGATACCGCTTGCTGATTGCCTTGCGGTAAAAACCGTACAACTCGCCCTGGTAGCGCTGGTTGAGGTGACGGTAGGAATCACTGAGTACGATGCGCCAGCCATCGTCGGCCAGCCCGTTGAACCACCCGTCGAATGGGCGCGGCAAACGAGCCGATGCGCTACGCAGGCTACCCAGTGCGTCTCGCTGGCCACCCATGCGACGCTTCGCCAACTCGAATGCGGCTTGCTCCGGATCACTGGCCCGGGCCAGGGGCGCCAACTGCGCGTGGGTGTCTTCCAGCGCTTGCAAAGCCAAGGTCAGATCCACGGAGGGGCCGTTGTCAGGCTCAAGCAGGCGGTGCAACGGTTCGAAACGCCGTCGAAGGGATTTTTGCCCGGTATCCGGCAGTGAGGTTGCCAACGAGTCGGCGGTTTGTAGGGCCGCAGAGACAAGTTGCGTAATGGTGTTGTCGCTGTTTCCGGGCGTTTGCACCGGCTTGCCCATCGGTTCGACAAGGCCTTGGATGCGTGTGTGCTCACGTACCTGCACCAGCAATTGCAGAACCGGCGAATGGGCAGATGTCAGCCGCGCCAGTTGATCGGCCATCTCGCCTGCGCTGTGCGCCGTTTGCAGGGTGACCTGTCCGATCGCTTCGCTCCAACGGTCGGCATAATCACGGAAATAGAACTGTTCGAGCTCGATCAGAAGCTGGCGCATGTCTTTGCCGCTGAGGCTTGCGCCTTCGCCCAAGACCCAATTGTCCCGTAGCAACCCGCTGATCAGGCGGGTGCCTTGAGTTGAAAAATATTGCTCGTAACCCTGGCGGGTATAAAAACCTGGAATGACATGGTCAGTGCCGACCAGCAACGCCCCTTGGGGGCCAAGGTGTTGGTCGAGGCTGTATTTCGGCAAGTGGCTCGCCTGCTCCCGCAGCATCCGATAAACCACTGTAGCCAGGGACTCACTGCGCAACGCGCCCCGTGCCTGGGCCACCAGCGGCTGGTTGATTTCCAAGACAAAAGGCTGTTCCAACAGACGCTCGAAATGGTCCCTCAAGCCGTTTTGCACCGCCTCGTTACCGGGATAGCGCAGCGACCATTCTCGAGTGACCCAGTCCATGAGCCAAGGGTGATCGCGACGTTCGGGCTGGGCCAGCATCAAGTATGCGCGCAGGCTGTTGAGCAGATTTTCGCGCTCATTCAAGCGGCCGTGAATCTGCGCCTCCAACATTTGCGCAACCTGGGGTAGGAGCTGCGTCTTCAATTCGCGCTCATAAGCACCGAGCACTGCGGGACTGGCCGCCTCCCCTTGGTACAGACCAATGCGCTCGTACAGCGGCAGAGCCTTGGCGGGTGGAAAAACCTCTGTTGCGTTGAAACGGATATCAAGCGATTCGAGCATCGCGACAGGATCGTCATTTGCCACCCGCGCCGAACGGTGCTGGTCCCAACGTTGCGCCAACGTTCGCAGGTGTTCCAGGCGCTCGTGATTAGCCGAATAACCCTTTACCCACAACAATCCGAGCAGCCCAAGGGTAGCGAACGCGCCTAGGTAGATAGCCTGCCGCCACTCGATAGGGCGGCTCCGCTCGCGCTGACCGGGGCCCACCAAATCGGCCTCCGGGAACATGACTCGGGTAAACAGGTGATGAATGAATCGTCCGCTGCCCCTTTCACGTGGCGGCGATGTCTGTCCGCCTGCCAGGCGAGATGACGCGGCAGCGCTGGTCAGATAGAACCCCCGCAGCGGACACGCCTCGCCTCTGAAAGCCAGCTCGAACAGCAGGCACAGGTGAGGCCCGAGCTGCGCCAGTTGTTGTGGGAAATCCAGGATGAGGCCACGGCATTCACTGTCGCGCTCCTGATGCAAACGCAGGAGCAACTGGCTGTTGAGTCTCTGCAACAGCGCCTCGAACTCGCCACGCAACATGGCCATGTCGCAACCGCGCTGCGCCCCGCTGAAGCTCGCCCCCAACACCTGGTCGGCTTCCTCGCGCGTCAGCGAATCGAAGAACTCATTGAAGCCAGGAATGATGTCCGCCTTGCTGAGCACCAGATAGATCGGCACGTTGGCGCGCAGTTGTCGTTGAATCTCCTGCACACGGCTACGAATCTGGCCGGCCAGGTCGATGACGTCTTCTTCACAACCCTGCAATAGAACTTCAGCCGGCACGGCCACCAGCACGCCATTGAGGGGACGACCCCGGCGGTCTCGACGCAGAAGGTCGAGCAAGACGCTCCAGGCGCTACCATCCACCTCTTTATCCGTCTGGGTCAGATAGCGACCGGCGGTGTCTATCAACACCGCTTGATCGGAACAATACCAGTCGCAATCACGGGTACCGGCCATGTCGAGCAGAGGCTTTCGCTCAACACCATCGAACGCAAATTCGACGCCTGAACGCTCTAGCAGGCTGGTCTTGCCGCTGGCGGTCGGGCCAATCAGCAGATACCAGGGCAAGTCCTTGAGACTGCGTTTCCCGCCACCGGAATAGACGCTTGAGGATGTTCCCAGCGCCCTCTTGAAGCGCGAGCGAATTTCTCGCCGTGCATCGTCGACCCTGGCCTGGCCAAGCGTGCGAGACGGGTCAGCATCGGGTTGGCTGGGTTTTTCTATCTTCCCGGACCGCTCGTTGAAGAAAACCATACCCAGGCCCCACGCCAGGAACAACAGGCTGATCGTCAACAAGCGTGCCGTCGGGGATGCCCAGAATTTATGATCGTCGATCGCCAGCAACGGCCCGAAAAACCAAACCAGCCCCCCGATACAAAGCGCACATAACAACGTCCAGGCCCAAGTCTGGCGCAGACAGGCCCCCACTTTTCTGAAAAGCGATTTCATGACACGTCCCTGTTTACGGCTGCGCTTGAACCACAGCCGGCTCTAGTAATTGATAGGGTTGCAGAATGCTTTCGCGCTGCTCGTCCAACACCCAGGCGAAGCCCGCGTACATCACGCCCAGGCACGCCAGGGTAAAAAACGCCACGGTCCAGGCGGGAACAACGCGCACCGGACGGCGAGGTGGGGCAACCAGCCCTTCCCAGTGGGGTGAAAGTTGGCGTGGCGCATCGCCTCGTACCTGACGGATCGAGCGATACAGCGAATCACGGATGCCAACGAGCTCGAGCCCCCCGCGCGCCTGGACCCGATATTTGCCCTCAAAGCCCAAAGACAGGCACAGATACAGCAGCTCCAACAGGTGCAAATGCTTCACCGGATCTTTCGACAGCCGATCAAGCAATTGGAAAACCTTCTCGCCGCCGAACGTTTCATTGTGAAACGTGCTGAGCAGGCTGATTTGCGACCAACCGCTGCCGTATCCCCACGACGTGACGACGACGGCTTCATCCAGGACCGTGCACAGCACGTAGCGAGCAGCGACCAGCTCGCTTTGCTCGATGTTGGCGTGCAATGCCAAGGCTTCAAACTGCTTCAACTCCAAGGTCAGTTCTTGCTTGAGGTCATTCAGATCTGCGCGGTCGCGGCCCTGCTTGAGCGCCATCATCTGGGCCAACAAGCCTGACGCAGCCGCCACCAGGGGATTAAGGCTGGTCACGAACCTTCGGGACCGTGGCTGGCGTGCGGCATAAATCATTCGATCTTCCAGCTGTTCGATACGCGGCGGCGCAGCAGCGTCGGTCAAGGGGCCCGAAGCCGGGCGCTGTCCGTGAAAATCGAGCAGGACGGTAATGTCGTCTTGAGGCATGTCCTTATCCATGTCAGTCAGTTCCTGATGGCCCAAAAATTCAGTGCCAGCTCAGCGAATTCACCCGACACATGAAAGGCAAAGCCCGCTGAACGCTTCACCTGGGCAAGGTCCTCGACACTGGGTTCAAGGAGGAAATAGGTCTTGTTGGCATGGAACGCAATCTGCCGCGGCGCCACGGGCAAAGGCCTGATCTTGATGCCCGGCAAATGCAAATTGACCAACTGGCGAATGCGCTCCACCGAACCGATCTTGAGATGCGACGGCAAGCGATGGCGCAACTCCTCGCTGTCACAATGGGCGCTCGCGGCCAGTACGAACGAAGCCGAGTCCAGCAGTGAAAGGTCATGCATCGGCGAAACGCTGATTCCGTACTGGCGTGCCTGCAATTGCAGCTCAATGGCATGCTGTTCGAGCACCATCGACAGCACTTGCCGGATTGCCTGCATGAGGCTTCGAAAGCACGCACCCAGATCGCTGTGTTGGTAGCGGTGATCGAATGAAGGGCGCTTGCTGTCTGTTGAATAGGTGGCCAACTCGCCTAGCAGAGAAAGCAGCGTTCGATAGAGGGTTTCAGGGTGAACCTGTTCCAGGTCCAGAGAGTGACGCAGCAGCAATTCGGTACGGTTGATCAATTGCAGCATCATGAAATCGCCGACTTGAACCGCACCCGCTTTGCCGTTGGAAAGAATCCGTTCGGCGAGGCTTTCGCCCCGGTGGCCAAGCATGCCAATGACTTCCTTGAGGCAGGACAGCAGGTAGCCGGATGACTTGGCCTGGATGAACGCGGGCACAAAATCCGTATCGAGCCTGATCCCACCATCAGGCGTGGTATCAAGGACTTCGCACACCTTCAACTTGACGAAAGCCTGGTCGCCCTGCTGCTCGCCCAGCAGCAAGCGTACATCCGGGCGGCCACAGCTGATCTGACTGCTGAAAGCGTCTGCGGCGTTGGAATCATTTACCTGCATTTCATAGGTGATATAGCGCGCCAGCACATCGGCTTGCTCGGGACGACGAGACTCGACCCGATTGCCGGTCACCAGCGGCAGGGCGAGATAGATGGGCGTGTTGCAGGTGTTGGACGGCACTTCCAGGACCATCGGCTCGGCGTTGCCGTCCAATTCGAAGAAACTGCCGTCTGGCAAGACACCCGAAGCCTTGCTGACGATCAGCCGCCCCATGTTCAGAAACTGCAGATCGATTTCCAGTGTCAGGAAGCCCCAGGCATAACCACCCAACAAGCGTGTGCGAAGCTTGAGCTGATGATCGAAATAACGATCGTTGTGCTGCAAATGTTGCGGGCGCAGCAACATTCCTTCCTGCCAGATGACCTTATCGTGATTCATTGGTCGTCCGCCCTGGCAAGGCTTTCGAGATGGCTGGCAATGCCATCCTGATCAAGCATCAGATGCGCTTCAGTCACTCGTGCCGCAGCGATGGGCACCGTGTAGCGCCACTGTGTCCGAGGCAGGTCACGGTACGCGGCAAGTACCCCGACATAACGACCGCCTCCTGCGACGGCGAGCCTGAGCGTGACCGTTTCGCCGGGACGCAACTCCAGTTCTTCGCGAGTGATCAAGTCAGGCGCCAGGGACTCCCTGGCACGGTCATAAAGACTGAAGAAGTCAGCATTCTCAAAAGCCACCGGATGCTTGAGTTCAAACAGGCGCACCACGACAGGAGATGGCCGCCCGTTGAGATCCGGGTTGAGCTGATCACTGGCAGTGAGGGTGAGATTGAGTTTGGTCATCGTTGAGAACGGCGACAGGCTGGCACAACCGGCCAACAACGGCGAAACCGCTAGCGTCAACGTCAGCGTCTTGAAAAAAAGCAGGGTGCGGCGAGACATGTACGTCATCCATGAAGATCGTTTTGCAGAGTGGATACCAGGCGGACCTGTTCCTCGTATGCCTTGGCGAAGTCCCGGGCCAGCAGGCGTTCCACCCAGTCATCGTCTTCGCACAACGCCTGGTGATAACGACCGAATGCCCGCCAATGGCCGCCTGACGTACTGATCAACGGTCGCTGCTCGCGCTCCATCCGCAGGACCAGTTGGCGAGGCGAAAAATGTTCCAGCACCGTACGCAGGGTGGACCGGGTGGCGGCCAGCAAGGCCACTTGGTGGGCCTGGAGGTCATTAAATGAGCGGGTGATAGCCTCGCTGGCCGACAACTGGAGTGGCACGCCTGGCTGCAACAACAGCGGCAGGGCGTCATCGGTGTACTTCAGCGGATTTTTCCGAGGGCCGTGGAAAAAGGTCTGGGCCAGACGCAGCTCGCCCTTCAACTCGGAACGAGTACGCAGACTCTGTTGCAAGCCTCGAACGCTTTGCTTGAGCAACTGCGCGACGTGGATCGCCAACGCCTCGCGGGCCTCCTCCTCCATATCCCCGAGGTCCATGCCTAGCGAGTGGCCAAAGCGTTGCCAGAAGTCTTCCTGTGCGAGCTCGGAGGGTTGGGGTGTCAGGAAAGGCCCCTGCTCATTGCCCGCGTCGACCAGTTCTGGCAGTCGCAGGCTTTCCATATCGGCCCGCACAGAGTCCGAGCCGTAAGCGGGCATCGCGCTGGGATTGAGCAACTCATCCATCTCAGAAAACACACGCTCCTGTCGGTCCAGGCCCTCCAGCGGATCGAGCCCCATGAAAGCGTCGTCCGGAATGAGGTTGCCACTGGATACCGAGCGGTCGACATCGGCAATGCTGTTACCCGAACGAGCCACCAACCGCGCCAGGAGCTCGCATTCGCCCATGACATAGATATCCCCATCCCTAATGGGCACTGGCCCGCCTTTAGGCAGGCGCGCACCGTTTCTGCGGTGGGATATGCCATTGCCGCTGATGTCCGTGAGAAAAAACGCGCCTCCCTGGAAACTCACCCGCGCATGGCGCTTGGACAAGAGTCGCTCACTGTCCGGAATGACCCAGTCACACTCCTCGCCCCGCCCGATGACGCCGCCCGCCGTCCCGAAAATCTTCCGGCTCGGGTTCGGGCTGACAAACTGCCTGGCATCCAACCTTTCGAAAATGACCTCCACCGATGCTCCTCCTTGCGTTCACTTACCGCGATTTACCGCTTGCGGATCACCCAATGGGCGATAAGTGCTGTCATTGAATTTGTAGTTTGCGTAGCAACCACCGAGGCCGAACAACACGACAACGGCCAGCAGGAAGATTTGCCAAGGGTGAGCGGTCATCCAAAGTGTCCTGAAATAAGTGAATGGGATTAGAAGCACGGCGTCAGACTTCGGCGTCCTTGCGGCGAATGTTCAGCCGACTCATCCGATACAACAGCGTGCGCAGCGGCAAGCCGAGCTCGCGAGCCGTCAGCGTCTGGTTACCGGAATTCTTGCGCAGGCAATCAATCATCAGGCTGCGCTCGATGTGTTCCATCCGGTCGCGCAGGCTTATGCGACCTTCATCGGGTCGGTGTTTAATGTGCAGGGCAAAGTGCTCTACGCGTAATTCGTCGCCCTCGCACAACAGCACCGCCCTTTCGACGATGCCTTTGAGCTCGCGTACGTTTCCGGGGAAGTCATAGGCAGCCAGGTGGGCCAGCGCAGCGTCGGACCAATGCACAAGATCGCGCTGCAGAAGCGCACAAGCCTTGTCGGCGAAGTGCCGAGCCAGTTCGATGATGTCGGGGCCACGCTGACGCAGCGGCGGCAATTGGATGGGAAACTGAGCAAGGCGGTAATACAGGTCCTCGCGGAACTTGCCTTCGCTCATCAACCGTTTCAGGTCGCGATGGGTAGCGGCGATGATGCGCACGTCGATCTTGTGGGTGAGGTTCGACCCCAACGGACGAATCTCGCCCTCCTGCAAAACGCGCAACAGCTTGGCCTGGAGGGACAAGGGCATGTCGCCAATTTCATCGAGCAATAATGTGCCCTTGTCAGCCGCGTCGAATAAGCCGATGCGGTCACGATCGGCGCCGGTAAACGCGCCCTTGCGATAACCAAACAATTCGCTTTCCAGCAGTTGCTCGGGAAGCGCCGCGCAGTTCTGGACGATGAACGCCTGCGTGCGACGCGGCCCGCAATCGTGGATCGCCCGGGCCACGACTTCCTTGCCGGTACCCGTCTCGCCATACAACAGGACCGTGTACGGGCTGTTCACGACTTTGCTGATCAGTTGACAGCTCTGGCGCATTGCCGCGCTCTTGCCGATGAGGCCGAAACCATTGGCGCTCGGCAGGTTGATCGCCACAGGCCGACCTTCAGCGGCAGGACGCCGTTGGTGTTGCAACAGCTGGATCTGCTTCAGCGCGAACGCCCCCAGATAACCCAGGGAATCAGCGAATCCCTGCAGTTCGATCTGCTGGGTGCTGGCGCAAACCAATACCCCCTTGATCCCGTCCCCGGTGGCTAGCGGCACACAGAGCAGCGATTGCCACGGCGCAGCGCGGGCCGGCAGGAAACGCGTATCGTGCAGGCTGTCGCTCAACGCACCAAGGCATACCCTGCGATTCTGGCGCAGGACGAATTGCAACAGTTGCTCACCGTCGTAATCGACAGGCAAGCCGGCCGGGTCACGAAACTGCAATCGGTCTTCCAGGCATTCGGTACTCAGTTCCAGGCGACAGTGCGCGGCATCCACCAGAAATAACTGCGCCAGCTCACAGCCACTGAGCCGCGCCGTCCCCCTGATGAAATCGCCGAGCAAGGTCGCATCGTCCGCCGATTGCGAAAGGCTGGAAAACTGTCCCAGCAGCGCTTCGGCGTAAGCCAGCGGTTCAGGCACATGACTCAACAACGGCCCCATCACTTGAACTCACACGTCACGCGGGCTTGTTCATCGAGCGTGGCGTGTACCTGCTGTGGTTGTTCGCCGATGGCCATGGCCGCGAGCAAGCCGTCGGACAACCCGGGCATCAGATGCAGTTCGAGCAATTGATCGATGAGCCGCGCACCGCTGTCGCTGTGGGTGCAGCGCTGGACAAGGTAATCAACAAGCTGCGTGCAATAACTGAAGCCCAACTGGCGACGCTGCAGCCGCTCGCCCAGACGACCCAGCTTTATTTCCACCAGCTCGCGCAGCACCGAGCCGCTGACGGGGAAATATGGCACCACACGCATACGGGCCAGTAACGCCGGTTTGAAATGCCTGCTGAGCAGCGGCCGAATCGCTTCTTCGAGTTGTTCGGCACTCGGCGCTGCCCCGTTTTGGCACAACGCGCTGATACGCTCACTGCCCAGGTTCGACGTCATCAGAATCAGCGTATTGCGAAAGTCGATCTCCCGCCCTTCGCCATCGTTGGCCAGGCCTTTGTCGAATATCTGATAGAACAGATTCAGCACGTCCGGATCGGCTTTTTCGACCTCATCGAGCAACACCACCGAGTAAGGCTTTTGTCGAACAGCCTCGGTGAGCATCCCGCCTTCGCCAAATCCGACATAACCTGGAGGCGCACCGATGAGCCTCGAAACCGTGTGTTTTTCCTGAAACTCGGCCATGTTGAGTGTCGTGATGAACCGGTCGCCGCCGTACAGCAACTCGGCCAAGGCCAATGCCGTTTCGGTCTTGCCAACCCCACTCGGCCCTACCAGCAAAAACACACCCGCTGGGGCGTCGGGTTTGTTCAAGCCTGAGGCGGCTGCGCGCATCGCTCGATCAAGCGTCTGCACCGCCGGTTCCTGCCCCCTGATTCGGCTGCGTAGATCTGCCGCGAAACGGGCGATTTTCACGTTGTGCTCGCAGGCCAGCTGCGACAGCGGGACACCCGTCCACGCATTGATCACTTCCGCCACCAAGCGCGGGCACACCTCAAAACTGACCAGGCGTTCTTCGGCCTGTGCATCCACCAAGGCGTTGTGGGTTTCATGCAACGCCGCTTCCAGCGTTTCGATCTCCAGGCCCTTGTCCGCCCGATTTTCCCGCAGCCCAGCCAGTTGCCGGCGCAGCGATAACAAACGTTCGGCCAGAACGCTCTGCTCTGTCCATTGGACTTCCAGGCATTGGCATTCCTCTTCGATGGCCTTCAGTCGTACCCGCAGCGCTTCCAATGCCTGGGCATCGATTGACAAGCCGGCCTCTGCATCGCGACACAACGCCTGCCGCTGGCGCTCACCTTCGGCTAATTCGCCACGCAGGCGCTCAAGGCGTTGCGGCGCGGCAGCAAGGCTGATGCGCACACGGGCGCACGCGGTATCCAGCACATCGACCGCCTTGTCCGGCAACTGACGCCCCGCCAGGTAGCGTGCTGACAACTGCGCCGCCGCGACCACCGCATCATCGCGCAGATAGATACCGTGGCTCGCCTCGTAGACCCCGGCCAGCCCCCGCAGGATGGTCACCGCCTCGCTGATGGTCGGCTCGTGCAACTGCACCGGTTGGAAACGACGGGCAAGGGCTGGATCCTTCTCGAAATATTTTTTGTATTCGCTCCAAGTCGTCGCCGCGATGGTGCGCAGCTCGCCTCGGGCCAGGGCCGGCTTGAGCAGGTTGGCCGCATCGGAACCACCAGCATTTCCACCCGAGCCGATTAATGTATGAGCTTCGTCGATGAACAGAATGATGGGGCTGGGCGATGTCTTTACGCCCTCGATTACCCCATTGAGCCGCCGCTCAAATTCGCCTTTCATGCTGGCTCCGGCCTGCAGCAGGCCCATGTCCAGCGACAAGACCTCTACACCCTCAAGCCCTGACGGTACTGCCCCGGCGGCAATGCGCAGGGCCAGTCCTTCGACAATGGCTGTCTTGCCCACGCCTGCCTCACCGACGACGATCGGATTGTTTTTACGTCGGCGAGACAGGATATCGATCATCTGGCGGATTTCGCCGTCCCGGCAAAGCACGGGATCCAGCTTGCCGTCACGGGCCTGCTGCGTCAGGTTGTGAGTGAAGCGCTGCAGAAGCGAATCGCCTTGAGCAATGGCGTGTCCAGTCGCCTGTTGAGCCTGCCGTGACAAGGCGAACGCCTTCAGCCGGTCGATGTTCAACCGAGCGAGCAACGATTGGTAATGAGTACCGGCATGCCGACCTGGGTTGCGCAACAACGCCAGGATCAGCGCAGCTTCAGTGACGTTGCTCTGGCCCAGCTCGAGATTGGCCAACAGCAGCGCATCCTGAAGCCATTGGATCAACTCCGGCGCGAAGACCGGGTTACGCGAAGCGCCGTGTTCCGCACGCGGTTGCAAGGTTGCGTCCAGCTCGCTCGCGCTTATCCCGGCATCCTGCAACGCGCGCCCGAGCAGCCCTTGTCCTCGCTCCAGCAAACTCTGCAACAGATCTTCCACCAGGACCTTGCTTGCGCCCCGATCCACGCATCGCTCGGCCGAGCGCTCCAGGTCGCGGCGGGTATCCGCGTCCAGCGCCTGAATGAGTTGCTGAAGGTCTACGTTGATCATTTCGTTGGTTCCTGATGAATTCTACTGCTGAGGGTCACTACGCCAGCGGCTCGCTCGTGCCCCAGCCAACTGGCCCATCCCAATCGGCAGGTGTTCCGTTCGCCGATGCGCAATTCGCGTATTTCGTCCCGCCGCAAGACCAGGCGGATGTCGTATTCAAGGGGGTCGCGCAGGGTGAATCGCACCAACGCGCACAACGGCTGGTAAGCGACACCGATCGGCAGGAACTCATGGAAGCGTTGCCAATCCAGTTCCAGGACATGAATGCGGAATTTGCCGCTGCGATCACGAATCCGCTCGCCCAGCACCAGCTCTTCGCTAAGCAGGCTGTTGGCCCTTCCCAAGCGGTTGCGCTGCTCGTCGAGGATGTCCACTCGCCGCTCGATGCACTGCTCCAGGTGCAATTCGGGGTGCTTGAAGTAGTAACGCAGCACGGCTTCGATCAAGGCCGCCGAGTGGGCACGAAGGCTCAGCAGCCCCAGGTAAGGCAGCAAGCGCTTCCAGTTCAGTTGGGTATCCCTGCGAATGGCCTCGCCCCTGAGGCCGACGAGGGCGAATAACTGCTCGGAAAACCGGTCCTCGGCGCCATTGCGAAAACTCGCCCGATAACGGTACTTGCGCCAGATAGGCAACATCAGGCGCTGGAGGCGATCATTGAACACGTCGAGAAACGGACGAGTCGGTTTGTCGTCACCCTCACCCGACACCTGCTCACCATAGAACGCCGGCAAAGGCGAACCTGAGCCCACCAGGCCGATCAGATTCAGGCACAGGCGCGCCCGCAGTTGCCCATGCTCTTCAAAGAATTCGACGTATTCGATATCGCTGGCCGGGAAGCCCAGGCTCGGGTTGGCCTGGAATTCCAAGTGCTCATACAGTGCCTCGTCATCCAGGTGAGGATGGGCTTCGCGCAGCCGATCAATCACCAGCAACACCGCCTGAAACAATGAATATTCGCGTATGCCTCGTGTCAGCGCGCTCATAGAAGCGGCTGCTGGCCCATGCGGGGTGTCCATCGGTACACCTCTCCCTGTGTGCTGTTTACCCGCAACTCGTGATACGAATTCAGGCTGGCATAAAGCGCGAAAAACTCATTGAGAACCGATGCAAAGACAAACACGTCGCCCTCGCCGATGTATCCCTGTGGGTCGATCGTCAGCTCTGTGCACAACCCCCTGACCGGCAGACCGCGATGAAGCCGATCGACAGGCTGATGCTTGATCGACTTGAGGCCATCCAGCAGGCGCCTGCTGACTTTCTCCGAATGCTCGTCGTAGTAGCGGGGGAAATCGTAGGTTTCGAGTATCACCTTCAGCGCGTTGACGTCCGCCAGCGACAGGTAGTTGAGCGACATGTTGCTGATGAGTTTCCACAGGAAATCGCGCTCCAGGGGAGGCGCGAAGCTCTGGGTGACCGGGCCGATATTGCGGAAGCCGAGCGACTCAGGGCTTTTTTCGCCCGGCTGGTTGATGTCGCCTGGCTTGAGCTGGCGGGGCAGGTTCTGGTTGGTACACATCAGCTCGATCGAAAGGGTTTCGTGGCCCGGTTTGTGCCGCACATCAAAACTCAAGCACGTATCAAGACCACCATGAAGGAGCGACGGGCGGTGGCGAATGCTGTAATAGGCGCGGTTGCCGGGCACATCGAAACTGGCGTCATGCTCGAATGATTCGAACGGCACGTAGGCTTGGTACCCCAGCCCGCCCGGGCTCCACCCGGTGACGCTTTCAACCGAAAACACACCGCAGTGCTCGGGGGCATATTGGGCCGGCAACAGCAGGTAATCCTCCTGCTTGCCGTCCAGGCGAATCGGCTGGGCATCGTGCTTGAACAAGTTGACGACAGGCGTGCAGTAAAGCTTCACGTTATCCAGCGTTGGCCGTATCCGCTGGGTACCGGTATTGCCAATATCGAAGCGAAGGTCCAACCCGCGCGCCTGTTCCAGCAGCGCTTGCGGCAACCCGTTGATGACGTCCAAGCCGTCGATGTCGACAAACAGGAATTTCTCCTGGAAAGCGAAATACTCTTGCAGGTAGCGATAGCCGCGAAAGGTATTCAGGGGATACGGGACCAGTGCGTGCTCTTCAGCAAACCCCACGGGCTGAACCCGAGTGGCGGGGATCCTGAATGTCACAGGCACTCCGTCCGTGGCGCTGACGGGCTGGCCGTCGCCGTCCAGAAGGACCACATCGAAATGTTCAAGATTGCGTAACAGATTGAGATAAAGAGTCTGGCTGATGTAACGCTCACCGGCCAGGTGCAGGCGCAGGCTGCCCAACTGCAACTCACCCAGATTGCCCTCGCAATGCATCTGCAGGCGCAGGCCCAGCACCGAACCGTTGCCTTTTACTGAGTGACTGACCCTTGTCAGATCAAGTGCCGACACCTCGGTCGGGTAACACGTGCGAAAACGACAACGTACCCCTTGGATCGGCTTGCTCTCGACCGGCGTGTCACGCTCCACGCGCAATGCAGGCCCCGACCATTGCAGCGGATCGAACTGCAAAATGCTGAACGCCGGCAACGGCCGCATATAGTTCGGCCATAGCAGTTGCATCAGTGAATGACTCAACTCCGGCAGTTGATCATCGAGCTTCTGGCGAAGACGACCGGTCAGGAACGCTACCCCCTCCAACAGTCGCTCCACATCGGGGTCCTGCCCGGCCTGGCCGAGGTAAGGTGCCAAGGCCGGGTTGCGCTCGGCGAAACGCCGGCCCGACTGGCGAAGCGCAGTCAGCTCACTCTGGAAATAATGGTTGAACGACATGACCTATCCTTGGTTGACCGTGAGTTGGCCGCTGCCGTCCAGACCTGCGGAAAAGCTCACCGGCCCCTTGAGCCCTTCCATGTCCAGCAACGCATCGATGCGCAAGGACAGGCGAAGCGGATCAGCGTGAGTCGACACCGTCGTGACACGGACATGGCTCAGGCGTGGCTCGTAGGCCTCGATGCAGGCCTGGATGGCGCGACAGGCCTGGTGACGGACATCGTGCAAGCTCAGGCGCATGTCGTTGAGATCGGGCAATCCGTAGTCGGGCGCAACCTGCACACTCCCCGCACGAGTGCTGAGCATCTTCGACAAATGGGCAGCCACCGACGCCACGGCACAAGCCTCGCGGCTCATGCCTGCGCGAGTGTCGCAATCGCCATTCAAGCGTTCGAAGAGGCTGCCATATCCAGTCATCGGTCAGGTCCCGCTCACGCCTTGTCCAGCTTGCCAACCAGCGACAGGGTGAAATCGGCCCCCATGTACTTGAAGTGCGGGCGCACATTCAAGCTCACGCGATACCAGCCCGGCTCACCTTCCACATCGGTGACCAACACCTGGGCCGCACGCAACGGCCTGCGACCACGTACTTCAGCGCTCGGGTTTTCCTGGTCGGCGACGTACTGGCGGATCCACTTGTTCAGCTCGAGTTCGAGGTCGGTGCGTTCTTTCCACGAGCCGAGTTGCTCGCGCTGGAGCACCTTCAGGTAATGGGCCAGGCGATTGACGATCATCATGTATGGCAACTGTGTGCCGAGTTTGTAGTTCAACTCGGCGGCCTTGCCTTCGGCACTGGCGCCAAAGAACTTCGGCTTTTGCACGGAACTGGCGGAAAAGAATGCGGCGTTATCGCTGCCTTTGCGCATGGTCAGCGAGATAAAGCCTTCTTCGGCCAGCTCGTATTCGCGGCGGTCGGAAACCAGCACTTCCGTGGGGATCTTGGTTTCGATTTCGCCCATGCTTTCAAAATGGTGCAACGGCAGATCGTCAACCGCGCCACCGCTTTGCGGACCGACGATGTTCGGGCACCAGCGAAACCTGGCAAAGCTGTCGGTGAGCCTTGTGCCGAATGCGAACGCCGTGTTGCCCCACAAATAATGCTCATGGCTGTTGGCGACCGTTTCCCTGTAGACGAACGACCTGACCGGGTTTTCCTGCGGGTCATAGGGATTGCGCAACAAGAAGCGCGGCACGGTCAGGCCGATGTAGCGAGCGTCTTCGGATTGACGGAAGCTCTGCCACTTGGCGAATTGCGGGCCTTCGAAATGATCCCTCAAGTCCTTGAGGTCCGGCAGTCCGGTGAAGCTTTCCAAGCCAAAGAATTCGGGGCCGGCCGCAGCAACGAACGGCGCGTGGGACATGCAGGCGACGCTGGACACGTACTGCATCAGCTTCACATCGGGTGAGCTTGGCGAAAAAAAGTAGTTGGCGACGATCGCGCCAACCGGTTGCCCACCGAACTGACCGTATTCAGCGGTGTAGATATGCTTGTACAGGCCCGACTGCATGATCTCCGGCGAGTCCTCGAAATCATCCAGCAAGTCGCTCTTGGAGACATTGAGCATCTCGATCTTGATGTTCTCGCGAAAGTCGGTGCGGTCCACCAACAACTGCAAACCACGCCACGCCGACTCCAATGCCTGGAAGTCGGCATGGTGGAGGATCTCGTCGACCTGGCGACTGAGCTTGGCGTCGATCTGGGCGATCATGCGATCGACCATGGCCTTCTTGACCGGCTCACCGCTGTTCTGGGGCTTGAGAAGCTCTTCGATGAACGCCGACACGCCGCGCTTGGCAATGTCGTAGGCATCGTCCTCTGGCGTCAGGCGCGTTTGGGCGATGATGCTTTCAAGAATACTGTGCTCGCCATTTTCCTGGCTGTGCTGCAGCGCTGCATTGGGATTCATGTGTCGGCTTTCCTTGGCTAGAGATCAAACGCTCGGGGCTGAGAGAGTCAGGCCCAGCTCATCCAATATGCGATCGCGGGACTGGGTATCGGCGAGTACGCTTTCGATGGCTTTGCGAAACGCCGGTGCGTTGCCCAGAGGCCCCTTGAGCGCGACCAGCGCTTCACGCAGTTCCATCAACTTCTTGAGCTCGGGGACTTGCTCCACCAGGCTCGCCGGATTGAAATCCTTCATCGTGCTCAAGCGCAGTTGCACGGCCAGCTCCTCGGTGTCGCTCTCTTCCAGGAGGCGGTTTGGCACACTCAGGACCAGACTCAATTCCTGCTTGGCCAACACTTCATCGAAGGTCATTTTGTCGATGCTGATTGGCTTGCGGTCTTCGACCTTGCGTTCGTCCTTGCGATGGATGTAGTCACCAATCGCCATCAACTTGAGCGGCAGCTCAATCTCTTCCTGAGCACCGCCTGTAGCGGGCTTGAAAGTGACATTGATACGTTCCTTTGGCGCGATAGAGCCTTCTTTGGCCATGATTTTCCTTCCTTACAATGGGGACCCGCAGGCCTGTTCAATGACCCGCTCCAGGTCGAGGTGACACAACCTGCGGTAGGTTTCATCCTTGCGCTCGCGCACGAGGTGGTTCTGGGGCAACAACTCGCAGCAGCGATGCAACAGGTGCAATACCTGCAATGCGAGATCGGGCTCCCACGCATGCAAAGTCGTGTCTTGCAGCGTCTGGTCAAGCGCCTCGAGCTGGACTTTGGCGAGCTCGTATTTCTTGGCCGAAAAGCACAAGCGAGCCATCGCGAACCGCCAAAGGAAACGCGCGCGCTCGCCGTCGATGGTGTGCATTTCCTGCTTGAAAAACTGGACGGCAGCCTTGAGGCCGTCCGAGCCCACGATGAGCTGGGCTTCTTCCAGAGCTCGCTCCCAAGGCGCCGAGGAGTCGATGGCCTCCGCGCGGGGCGCAACGCTCGATGTGTCCAGGCGAGGCAAGACTTGGGCGGCGATCCACGCCCGGGTAGATGCATCCGCGAACGGCTCGCCGTCATGCCAGCGCAGCTCGAGGACGCTCGGCAGACGCTGGATGAACAAGGCGAAATGAATCTCCACCTCACGCATGGCCGAGTCGGCCCCCAGCCCTTGGAGGCATTCCCATGCGAGCCTTTGACCGTCGAACCAGAAAGGCGCCTTCGCCAGGCTGGCCTCGATGTCCACCAGCAGATCGGCGTAATGGCCCCGCTGGAGACTTTCCTGATATGCCTTGAGCTTGTCCGCAGGCAGCCTGCGCAATGGAGTGATCTGCTCGGCGTCATGCTCGGGCACGGCGTCGATGCCCAGCCAGAGCAGCGTACGGTTGAGGCGCAGCGCGCGAGCGTCGGTCGCCTTTTGCCTGAGCCACCAGGCGCACAATGGACGCGCACTTTCCTGAAGGGTCCGCAGCGCCTTCTGGGCGTCCTTTTCATGTTCAATCGGGGCGCCAGAGGCCAGCAACTGGGTGGCGGCTTGCTTGACGTGGGCGACCATGGCCCCGACAGCGCCGGGCGGCGGGACGTCGGTGGCACGCATAATCAGGTTTTTGAGACGCCGGCACAGCGGCAGCAATAGAGGCGCGTCATCGCCGAAGTGAGCGACGCAGGCGGCATCGAGGGCTTCGAGCTGCTCCGCCAAACGTTCGAACAGGGCCAGCTGGTTCTTTATCGCAACGTCATCGCTCAACGCCCCTTCCAGGCGGGTCACCAGCCAATGGAAGCTGGCGGCGCGGGTTTTGACCTTGGCCGGGTGAAGCACCAGCCAATGGTTGTCACACAGGTATCGCAGGAGGCCGAGGCCGGCGAGCAGTCCCTGGAAAGACTCTCGTTGATACAACGCCCATGTGAGCCAGATCGCCACGCGCAGATCTTTCGATTGGGTACGCAGCAGGGCTTCACTGTGTTCCTGGATTTTCAGCCAGTCGACTTGACCGCTGCCATGCATCGACTGGGCCTTGCCGAGCTCACGCTCCAAGGCTTCGAACTCATCTGAAAAACGGACGTCCACACCCGAAAAATTCCCGTTGGGAATGGGGGCGCTGGCAAGTGCCAGGTAATGCGCGGACAGTTTTTCGGGATAAGACATTTACAGCCTTTAATAACTATTCAGGCGCGACGGCTTGAAGAGTTTATGGACAGGCAGCGATATGAATTTCAGCGCAACCTGTAGGAAGTTTCAGCACATTAAATGGCAGCATAGGGGCGAGATGTATTCGCCGCTGACGGCCTTTTGATCGGCGCGAAGAATGCCCAGTTTTGAAAGATAAAAATGTAGGATTTTTCCGTAAATACGGATGCCATTAACAACGAGGGCTATTAAGTTCTCCCAAGAAGCGGCCCGCTACTATTGTTTAAAAACAAAGGCAAGCCACGTTATGGGTAAAATTATTTAAGCGTTTTTCGACACTGTTTAATTGCTGAGCGCTATGACTCCGTCGGGCTACGTATCCTTGCGCCGTTACCTACAACTACGCCAGAATCCGCCGGCTTGTGCGCCTTGCCCCCGGGCTCTATCGTTTGCCTGCCACTGCCCATCAGTGGTCGGGTTTAGTAGCCCGAGGTTCTCGGTAAGATGTATGAGTCTCCATTCAGGCGGGTCTATCCTGTCCTTGATGGTGGCTGTACGCAGGGCGCTTCGGCGCGCCGGCAATGCTGAGCTCCCCGGTCTACTAACCTGCGTACAGCCGCCACCCTTCTTTTAGTAGGGAAGAGTTGCGGCTTAACTCAAGGAGCTCTCAACAAATGTTCAAAATAACGCCAAACCCTCCAGAAGCAGATCCCAACTCTCCTTATCTGGACGGCCTCAACGCCAAAAAACTCGAAGAAGCCGCTACCCGCGCATTGGACTTTTATCTAAAGCCCAAACCAGCAAAACCAAAAGAAACCATCAAGCCCGGCCAGTTATTCACCGTCGTAAAAGACCTCGACAACGAATGCCTGCTGGCCAACCTCAGCGAAACCCTGGCGTCAGCCGATGCGATGGTCAGTGAACTGGCTTTCGATATGGAAGGCTCCAACCGCCACGTGCTGCTTGGGATCCAGCAGTTGATCGAGCTGGGGTCGTTGCTGGCGAATCGGGCGTTGGATAACGTCGATCCCCGATAGCCGCTACACCGCAAGCCACTGTGGCGAGGGGATTTATCCCCGCTGGGCTGCGAAGCGGCCCCAAACCAGGCAACTCGGTGTACCAGCAAAATTGAGTCCACTGTTTTAGGGCTGCTGCGCAGCCCAGCGGGGCGGTGCGACGTTTCGCTAAATCCCCTCGCCACTTTTCGCTTGGCTTTAGTTTTTCAGCCCCGCAGGAACGCCCGGTGCAGCTCTTCCAGTGTCTGGAAGTGGTGCGCCGGGTTTTCTGCGTTCAGTTCTTCGAAACTGCCGAACCCATACCCCACCGCTGCGGCGTCGAGGCCGTTGCTGCGGGCGCCGATCAGGTCGTGTTTGCGGTCGCCGATCATCAGGGTGTTGGCCGGGTCGAGGCTTTCTTCGGCCAGGAGGTGGGCGATGAGCTCGACTTTGTTGGTGCGGGTGCCGTCCAGTTCGCTGCCGTAGATCACTTTGAAGTGCCGGGCGAAGTCAAAGTGGCGGGCGATTTCCCGGGCGAAGACCCACGGTTTGGAGGTGGCGATGTACAGCTGCCGGCCTTGGCCGCCGAGGGTTTCCAGCAGGGGCATGACGCCGTCGAATACGCGGTTTTCGTAGAGGCCGGTGACTTTGAAGCGTTCGCGATAGAAGTTCACCGCTTCCCAGGCTTTTGCTTCGTCGAAGTCATAGAACTGCATGAAGGCTTGCAACAGCGGCGGGCCAATGAAGTGTTCGAGGCGGGTGAGATCGGGTTCGTCGATGCCCAGTTTGCTGAGGGCGAATTGGATCGAACGGGTGATGCCTTCCCGTGGGTCGGTGAGGGTGCCGTCGAGGTCGAAGAGTACGGTTTGGTAGTGCATGGTGGGTCCTAGGTGATCGTGCAGTTCACTCAACAGGCATGAATGAAACTGTGGCGAGGGGATTTATCCCCGCTGGGCTGCGCAGCAGCCCCGAAACCTGCCACCGCAGTGTGCCTGGTTTGTCACATTCAGTTTTTTTGGGGGGCTGCTGCGCAGCCCAGCGGGGATAAATCCCCTCGCCACAATGGTTCACTCGGCGCTTCAGGGTTGGTCGTAGCCTTCGGCGAGGTGCAGGTCCTTGAGCTTTACGTAGTTCGCCGCGCTGTAGGTGAAGAACGCCCGCTCCTTGTCGGTCAGCGGGCGGGCCTGTTTCACCGGGCTGCCCACGTAGAGGAAGCCGCTCTCCAGGCGCTTGCCCGGCGGCACGAGGCTGCCGGCGCCGATGATGACGTCGTCTTCGACCACCGCGCCGTCCATGACGATGCTGCCCATGCCGATCAGAATCCGGCTGCCGACGGCGCAGCCATGGAGCATGACTTTGTGGGCGACGGTCACGTCATCGCCAATCAAAAGCGGGAAGCCGTCGGGGTTGAACGGGCCGGCGTGGGTGATGTGCAGCACGCAGCCGTCCTGGATGCTGGTGCGCGCGCCGATGCAGATGCGGTGCATGTCGCCGCGAATGACCGTCAGCGGCCAGACGGAGCTGTCTTCGCCGATTTCGACGTCGCCGATCACCACCGCAGTGCTGTCGACAAAAGCCCCACGGGCAAGCTTGGGGCTGTGGTTCTGGTACGTGCGAAGGGTCACGATAGGCTCTCTCTTATCGGGTGATAGGCGCTGCTAGCTGCGGTGAAGGTCGATTGTAATTAAGATGGGCCCATGTTTCTTCCAGCGAAGGTGTCAACCGTGAGCGTGAACAACCCTCTTTTGCAGCCCTACGACCTGCCGCCATTCTCGGCGATCCGTGCCGAGCACGTGCAACCGGCCATCGAGCAGATCCTGGCTGACAACCGTGCCGCCATCGCCGAAATCCTCAAGACTCAAGTCAAGCAGCCTACCTGGGCCGGCCTGGTGCTGGCGATGGACGAGCTCAACGATCGCCTCGGTGCGGCCTGGAGCCCGGTGAGCCACTTGAACGCCGTGCGCAACAGCCCGGAACTGCGCGAAGCCTATGAGGCGTGCCTGCCGGCGCTGAGTGCCTATTCCACCGAACTGGGCCAGAACCGCGAGTTGTTCCAGGCCTTCGAAGCCCTGGCGAACAGCCCCGAGGCGGCCGGTTTCGATGTGGCGCAGAAAACCATTCTCGAACACTCCCTGCGCGATTTCCGCCTGTCGGGCATCGACCTGCCGCCCGAGCAGCAGAAGCGCTACGCCGAGGTGCAAAGCAAGTTGTCCGAGCTGGGCAGCCGCTTTTCCAACCAATTGCTCGACGCGACCCAGGCCTGGACCAAGCACGTCACCGACGAGGCCGCCCTCGCCGGCCTGACCGACTCGGCCAAGGCGCAAATGGCTGCCGCCGCCCAGGCCAAAGGGCTGGATGGCTGGCTGATCAACCTGGAATTCCCTAGCTACTACGCGGTGATGACCTACGCCGAAGACCGCGCCCTGCGCGAAGAAGTCTACGCGGCCTACTGCACCCGCGCCTCGGACCAGGGCCCGAACGCTGGCCAGAACGACAACGGCCCGGTGATGGAGCAGATCCTCGACCTGCGCCAGGAGCTGGCTCACCTGCTGGGCTTCGCCAATTTCGCTGAGTTGAGCCTGGCGACCAAGATGGCCGAATCCAGCGATCAGGTGCTCAGTTTCCTGCGTGACCTGGCCAAGCGCAGCAAACCCTTCGCCGCCCAGGACCTGGAACAACTGAAGGCGTTCGCCGCCGAACAAGGCTGCCCCGACCTGCAAAGCTGGGACAGCGGTTTCTATGGCGAAAAACTCCGCCAGCAACGTTACAGCGTCGCCCAGGAAGCCCTGCGCGCGTACTTCCCGATCGATAAGGTGCTGGGCGGCCTGTTCACCATCGTGCAACGTCTGTACGGCATCGAGATCGCTGAGCTGAAAGGTTTCGATAGTTGGCACCCGGACGTGCGCCTGTTCGAGATCAAGGAAAACGGCCAGCACGTCGGCCGCTTCTTCTTCGACCTCTATGCCCGCGCCAACAAGCGTGGCGGCGCCTGGATGGACGGCGCCCGTGATCGTCGTCGCACCTTCGACGGCGAACTGCAAAGCCCGGTTGCCAACCTGGTGTGCAACTTCACTCCAGCCGACAGCGGCAAGCCAGCGCTGCTGACCCATGACGAAGTCACCACGCTGTTCCACGAATTCGGCCATGGCCTGCATCACCTGCTGACCCGCGTCGAACATGCCGGCGTGTCCGGCATCAACGGCGTGGCCTGGGACGCCGTCGAGCTGCCGAGCCAGTTCATGGAAAACTGGTGCTGGGAGCCTGAAGGCCTGGCGCTGATTTCCGGTCACTACGAAACCGGCGAGCCGCTGCCCCAGGACCTGCTGGAAAAAATGCTCGCGGCGAAGAATTTCCAGTCCGGCCTGATGATGGTCCGCCAGTTGGAGTTCTCGCTATTCGACTTCGAGCTGCACGCCACCCACGGTGACGGCCGCAGCGTATTGGAAGTGCTCGAAGGCGTGCGCGACGAGGTGTCGGTGATGCGTCCGCCGGCCTACAACCGCTTCCCGAACAGTTTTGCCCACATCTTTGCCGGCGGCTACGCAGCGGGTTACTACAGCTATAAGTGGGCGGAAGTGCTCTCGGCCGATGCGTTCTCGAAGTTCGAAGAGGACGGTGTGCTCAACGCCGACACCGGTCGCGCCTTCCGTGAGGCGATCCTGGCTCGCGGAGGTTCCCAGGAACCGATGGTGCTGTTCGTCGACTTCCGTGGCCGCGAGCCGTCGATTGACGCACTCTTGCGCCATAGCGGCCTGAGCGAGGACGCGGCAGCATGAGCGAGGGGCCTGTGATTACCAAACGACGCTTCATCGCCGGGGCGGTCTGCCCGGCGTGCAGTGAGCCGGACAAGTTGATGATGTGGAACGAAGACGGCGTGCCGCACCGCGAATGCGTGGCCTGCGGTTATTCCGACACGCTCAACGAGCAAGGCCTGTCGGTGCCCAAGGAGTTGGGCACCCGGGTCAACACCTCGGCGCTCAAGGCGCCGGACGCGAAAGTCCAGGCGGTGCAATTTTTCCCTAACCCCAAGTTGAAGAAAAAAACCGACTGACATCTTCGGCATCACCTTCCGGGCCGCCCGGCCCGGAAGCGATAAATATGTACCGCAGCGCCATTCGCCTTCCTGCCCAGACTGTCGTGACACGTCCACTGACAGGAAGTCTCCATCCATGCGCCACCCTGATAACCCCCTGCTGCAGGCCTACGACCTGCCGCCATTTTCAGACATTCAAGCCGAACACTTCGCCCCCGCCCTCGACCAGATCCTTGTCGAAAGCCGCGCCAAAGTCGCCGAAACCATCAAGACTCAGACGCCCTTTCCTACCTGGGACGACCTGGTGCTGGCCATGGATGAAATCCATGCGCGGCTGAAGGGTTTCGGCTACGTGTTGGAGCGCTTGGTTTGCGCCAGGGCTGGAAACGCTTGGAAGCAGGTCTCAGTCGATTGCCGTGAGCGACTGAATGACTATCGCCGCTCGCTGAGGCAGGACCCCGAGCTGTTCCAGCTTTATCAACGCTTGGCTGATAGCCAGATTGCCGCGCATTTCTCACCGGCGAGAAAAAGGACGCTGGGCAAGATCCTCCGCCGGTTTCGCCAGAACTCAACGGCATCCGCCTCCCAAGAAGCGTTGAGGGACCTGAAGCTGCGTATCCGTGGTGCCGAAATGCTGTTTTTGGAGCACTTGGAAGAAGCCAACAAAGCCTGGAGCCAAACGTTCGACGATGAGGCCCGCTTGTCGGGCTTGCCGGCGTATTTCATACAGCAAACGGCCGACCAGGCACGTGAGGCAGGCCGTGCGGGGTGGTTGTTGAAGCTTACAGACGAATCGTTTCGCATTGTGACTCGCTATGCCGACAACCGGCTCCTGCGCGAACAGGTCTATGTCGCCTATAGCGCTCGGGCGTCGGATCGAGGGCCCAATGCAGGCATATTCGACAATAACGAGGTGCTGCGGCAGTTGCTCAGTGACCGTCATCAACTCGCCATCCTGCTGGGTTATTCGAATTACGCCGAACTGGCCATCGAGCCGGAGCAAGCGCAGTCGCCAGAGCAGGTCACCGCGTTCCTGATGGAGAAGCTGGGGCAACAACAAAGCGTCTTCAAGCAGGACGCTGAGCAACTGAAGGCCTTCGCGGCGCAGGAAGGCTTCGGCGAACTCCGGCCCTGGGATTATCAGTACCTGGCGGAAAAACTTCGCCGCCAAACGACCGGCGTTTCAGAACAAACGGCTAGCGCCTGGTTTGAACTGGAATCCTCCTTTTCGCAATTGTTGCTGATCGCGCGCGACCTATTCGGCATTGACTTCATCGAGCGCAAGGACCTACCTGCCTGGCACGCAAAGGTGCGTCTATTCGAAGTTCGCGAGCGGGACGACACCCTTGGTTATATTTATTTCGATCCGTTTGAAGACGGCAGGCTCAACGGTTACCCCCACACCTCCACTCTGCGGAACCGGCGCATCACCGCAGAGGGCAGGCCGCGCTACCCCGTCGCGGCGTTGCATGCCTGGTTGCCACGCGGTTCCGGTTCGAGGCCGACGTTACTGGATCATCAGCACCTGCGGACCCTGTTCCATGAGTTCGGCCATTGCTTGCAGCACGTGTTGAGTCGGGCGGACTATCGCGACATCTCGGGTATCTCCGAGCTTTCCCGGGACGCTGCCGAGTTTGCCGGCGAACTGCTGGAGCGCTGGTGCTTCTCCAGACAATGCCTGCTCCGTATAGCCAGGCATCACGAGACCGGCGCTCCCCTGCCGGAAGACGTCGCCGATCAGTTGTTGGTCTATCTCAACAGACAAACCAGTTGGGAAGCTGCCCGGTTGCTGCGAGACGCGTTATTCGACATGGAGCTGCACCGCAGCCATGGCGACGGGCGCACAGCCCAGAAAGTATTCGATGAGGTCAATGCGCAAGTCGGGCATCTGCCCGTTTCCCCCGAGGAACGTTGGCCCAACGGGCTGGATTACCTCGTCACAGGTTATGGCGCCGGACTCTATACTTACCTCTGGTCGCAAACCCTGGCCGGGCGTGTATTCGAGCGATTCGAGCGCAATGGGTTGTTCGATAGGCATACAGGCCGGGCGCTGCGCGAAGCCATATACGCGGCGGGGGATTCACGGCCGTTGTCCGAATCCATCGCCGCGTTCATGCAAGCGACCGACTACCGAGCGGGCGTCAGCACTTGAGGGTCGAGGTGATGCGCGGTGGTCGTTGAGTTGACCCAGCTTTTCAACGAGCACAACGCAAAGACGCTGGTGCTGCAATCGCCGTTCGCCAACGCCACGCGGAGTTTGTCGACATCGGCCTGCATCATGTAGCGCACGCCGTCCTTGAAGTGATGGCTGTCGCCGAAGCCACCTTCGGTCATTTCGTCCAGGGCGTCTTCTTTGCTCCAGCCTTGCACAACCACCCGGTACATGGCGGCCACCAGGCCGGTGCGGTCCGAGCCGTGCTTGCAGTGCATCAGCACCGGGCCCTTGGCCTCGGCCGCCTGGATGGCACGCAAGGCCCTGAGAATATCGCTGTCATCGACGTGATTGGTGCGGTAGGGCAACTTCACTTGCTGGATGGCGGGCGTGGACAGCCAGCGCTTATCCGACTCCGGCAGGAAGGTGATGACCGTGCCGATCCTGAGCTTGCTGAGCAAGGGCAGCGCCCCGCCGTCCGGCAGCGAGCTGCGGTAGAGCGTCGGTGACATCTGATAGAGGTTGTAGTCCTTTTCCACTGGCTGGGCCCATTCAGCGGGCCGTGCCTCGGTGGAATCGGCCGCTTGGGCGGACGCCTCGGCCAGCCCGACGGACAAGGCCAGGCAGAGGAGTGAACGGAAACAGAGCTTGAGCATGCACGGGCGACCGAAGACGAGGGAGTACGAGTTGCTCAGTGTCGGCTCGTTCCGGTTAAAAGCCTGTGAGCGGAACGTCAAAGGCTTGTGAAGGTTCGTCGGGTTATTGGCTGCCGAATGGCACTGGCCTTAATCGAATGCAGCGAATACTGTATGCGCATACAGCCATCGGAGTATCCCCATGTCCGCCACCCTTCCACCGCGCGGGCGCGGCACCGCGACCAACCCGCACAACCGCTTCGCCCCGAGCCGCTCGGTGGCCGAGGACGACGGCTGGTACCAGGAAGTCCCGCCGACCCAGGGCACCGAAGTGCGCATCGAAACGGCCAAGACCATCATCACCCGCAACACCTCCACGGACATCCCGTTCGACCGCTCGATCAACCCCTACCGAGGCTGCGAACACGGTTGCATCTACTGCTATGCGCGGCCCAGCCATGCCTATTGGGACATGTCGCCGGGGCTGGATTTCGAAACCAAGTTGATCGCCAAGACCAATGCCGCCGATGTGCTGGAAGAACAATTGTCCCGGCGCGGCTATCAATGCGCGCCGATCGCGCTGGGTTCCAACACCGATCCCTATCAGCCCATCGAGCGCGAGCAACGCATCACCCGCCGGATCCTCGAGGTGCTGCTGCGCTATCGACACCCCGTCACGATCGTTACCAAGGGCTCGCTGATCCTGCGCGACCTGGACCTGCTGGCCGAATTGGCGCAACAACGCCTGGTGCACGTGATGATCAGCCTGACCACGCTGGACGATGAGCTCAAGCGCATCCTCGAACCCCGCGCGGCGGCACCGAAGGCGCGGTTGCGGGCCATAAAAGTGATGCGCGAGGCAGGCATCAAGGTGGGCGTGCTGTGCGCGCCGATGATCCCGATGATCAACGACAGCGAAATCGAAAGCCTGCTGGCCGAAGCCCATGCCGCCGGGGCGCAGAATGCCGCCTATGTGATGCTGCGCCTGCCCCTCGAAGTGGCGCCGCTGTTCGAAGAATGGTTGCAGGCGCACTACCCGCAGCGCGCCGCCCATGTGTTGAGCCTGGTGCGCCAGAGTCGCGGTGGCGAACTTTATGACAGCCGGTTTGGCGTGCGAATGCGCGGCGAAGGCCCTTTTGCGGACTTGCTGGCCCAGCGCTTCGCCAAGGCGATTAAACGTCTGGGGATGGAACGACGCGACGGTTACGACCTCGATTGCGAAGCCTTCTGTCCGCCGGGGCGGCAGATGTCGTTGATTTAAATACAGTTCGCTTTAAATTGAGCTTGAACATTGCGAGGCGCAAACGTCCATGGCGCTTTGTTTACGCCTCGTAGGACGCGTCCTAGAGCCTTCGATTTCAGTTTGAGTTAAGTTTCGGCCGCTACCTTGTTCATCGAGTGACTGACGGGTCGAGCACTTCGGCCTGGATGTTTTTTAACCAGCCACTGGCGTCTCAAAGAGGATGAATCATGAGTGACAAGGATAAACAGCCGTTGGCTGCGTCGGCTTCAGCCCAACCCGAGGCGGAAACCGCCGATGCAGCGCTGCAGCACATTGTTGACGGCTTTTTGCATTTCCATCACGAGATCTTTCCCCAGCAGGAAGAACTCTTCAAGAAACTCGCCACCGCCCAGAAACCCCGGGCGATGTTCATCACCTGCGCCGATTCGCGCATCGTGCCCGAGTTGATCACCCATAGCTCCCCTGGCGACCTGTTCGTGACCCGTAACGTCGGCAACGTCGTTCCGCCTTACGGCCAGATGAATGGCGGCGTTTCCACCGCCATCGAATACGCCGTGCTGGCCCTCGGCGTGCAGCACATCATCGTCTGCGGCCACTCCGATTGCGGCGCCATGCGTGCCGTGCTCAACCCCGATACCCTGGAAAAAATGCCGACGGTCAAGGCCTGGCTGCGCCACGCCGAAGTCGCCAAGACCATGGTCCATGACAACTGCCCGTGCGGTGATGAAAAGCAGACCATGCCCATCCTCACCGAAGAAAACGTCATCGCGCAGTTGCATCACCTGCGAACGCACCCGTCGGTGGCTTCGCGCATGGCCAGCGGCCAGTTGTTCATCCATGGCTGGGTGTACAACATCGAGACCAGCGAGATCAAAGCCTTTGACGCGGACCAGGGCTGTTTCCTGCCGCTCGATGGCAGCCATCCGATACCGGTGGCGACGCCCAAAGCGCGCTTCTAACCACTCCTAATCATCCTTGTATGGTTCAAGCCTTGCCGCCATTTGAGCGGTAGGGCCTCGCCATGCCTGAAGAAACTTCGGGAGAGTCGCCATGCGTGCTGCTCAATTAAAAGCTGTTCTGCCACGGGAGCTCCTGGCTTCGGTGGTGGTGTTTCTGGTGGCGCTGCCCTTGTGCATGGGCATCGCCATTGCGTCGGGCCTGCCACCGGCCAAAGGCCTGATCACCGGGATCATCGGCGGCCTGGTGGTGGGTTTCCTGGCCGGCTCCAAGCTGCAGGTCAGCGGTCCGGCCGCCGGGTTGGCGGTGTTGGTTTTCGAACTCGTGCGCCAGCACGGCGTGGCAATGCTCGGGCCGATCCTGTTGCTGGCCGGCCTGTTGCAATTGCTGGCGGGGCGCTTTCGCCTCGGTTGCTGGTTCCGGGTCACCGCGCCCGCCGTGGTGTACGGGATGCTGGCCGGTATCGGTGTGCTGATCATCTTGTCCCAGGTCCATGTGATGCTCGATGCGGCACCCAAGCCTTCGGGCCTGGATAACCTGGCGGCGTTCCCTGCGGCAGTCGCCCAGGCTTTGCCGTCCTTTGGCTGGCAGGCCGGCTTGCTCGGTTTGTCGACGATCGCGGTGATGTGGCTGTGGGAGAAGTTTCGCCCTCACACGCTGCGCTTCATCCCCGGCGCGCTGCTCGGCGTGGGCCTGGCAACGCTTGCCAGCCTGTTGCTGGCCTTGCAGGTCAAGCGCGTGGATGTTCCGGAAAACATGACCGAAGCCATCGACTGGCTGCGCCCGGCGGATTTGCTGAACCTGGCCGATCCGACGTTGCTCATCGCTGCGTTCGCGGTGGCCTTCATTGCCAGCGCCGAGACCCTGCTGTCGGCGGCCGCCGTGGATCGCATGCACAGTGGCGAACGGGCGGACTTCGACCGGGAATTGTCGGCCCAAGGCATCGGTAACATGCTCTGCGGCTTGCTCGGCGCGCTGCCGATGACCGGGGTGATCGTGCGCAGTTCGGCCAACGTCCAGGCCGGTGCGACCACACGGATGTCGACGATTTTCCACGGCCTGTGGCTGCTGCTGTTCGTGCTGTTGCTGTCCAGCGTGCTGCAAAGCATTCCGGTGGCGAGCCTGGCCGGTGTGCTGGTCTATACCGGCTTCAAACTGGTGGACCTCAAGGCATTCCGCAGCCTGGGCCGTTATGGGCGGATGCCGATGTTCACCTACGCCGCGACGGCATTGGCGATCATCTTCACCGACCTGTTGACCGGCGTGCTGATCGGCTTCGGCCTGACCTTGGTGAAACTGGCCTGGAAAGCCTCGCGCCTGAAGATCAGCCTGATCGACTTGCCGCAGGAAGGCGAGATGGAGCTGCGGCTGGTAGGTGCGGCCACGTTCCTCAAGGTGCCGGCGTTGACCCAGGTGCTGGGCTCCATCCCGGAAGGCGCGACGGTGCATGTGCCGCTCAATAACCTGAGCTACATCGATCACTCGTGCCTGGAATTGCTCGAAGAATGGGGCCGGGCGAATGCCAGCAAAGGTTCGAAGCTGCTGATTGAATCCCGCGGGCTCAAGCGTCGGTTGGAAGGCCGGTTGCGCACGACGGTGGGGGTTGGCGCAGCGGCCAGCTGACCTGTTTCGGCAGGGCTCTTGACCAGCAACACAGCCCCCCATGTGGGAGCGGGCTTGCTCGCGAAAGCGGTAGATCAGTCAGTTGGATGTAGCCTGACACTCCGCCTTCGCGAGCAAGCCCGCTCCCACAGGGGGTTATGTGTGCCTGATGGATCAAGCCGCCGGCTGGTCAAGCTCCAGGCCCACGCCCAGGCGTCGGGACATGCACGGCCAGCGCTTCCAGGCCGCGCCGGTCTCTGGGCTGCTGAGTTTCTCGCGATAGGCTTCCACCGACTCCAACGCAAAGGTTTCGTCGTTGAGCATCTCATCGAACGTGTGATGCACCACTTCGTCGAGCTGGTTGGCAAATGCCTCGCCGATCAACTGGTGTGCGATCAGGTTGGCGACCGTCATGTCCAAGGGGATCAGTGGCTGGCCGAAATGCTTGATGTAGAGGTCGTTCACCTCTTCGACGAAGCGGTGCGCCAGGTAGGCTTCGTCGAGCAGGCTGTTGAGCCCGACATGCCCGGCCATGATCGTCGGAGGCTGGAGAAAGTATTGCTCGGCAATCTTCAGTACGGGCTTGATCTGCGACTCGATACCCGCCTCCTTGGCGACGTCATTGGCCGCATCCAGCAAGTCAGGCACTTCGTTGATGTAGGCAGCGACAAAACGCGCCAGGACATCATTGGCGTTCGCATCCGGTAGCTGGATAGCGGGGTGCAGCGTTGGTAACTGGGCCGTCAGCTGACGGCTCAACAGGCCGGTCTCGGCTTCGTGTTGTTGGGCTTTTTGGATCTGCTCGCGCAATGCGGCGGTGTTCATGACAACTCCAGGAAACAACAGGCAATGAAATAGGAATGACATAACTTAGCTGGCGTAAAAAAACTCCTAAGACCTATTTTTCATAACTGCCCCTTCCTTGCTGCGTCGCCGTTATATCGGTTTGCCATCACTCAGGTTCGCATCCTTCTCCATTCGTGGGCTCTAGCGCAAGCCCCGGCTGTTTCAAACGATTTACGCCATCGCGTTGCGAGGTTGCAGGTGCTGTCTATACTCGGGTTGGAATGGAGTTAGCTGATGACACCCGATTGCATGTGCAGCAAGGCGCGGCGAGTCAATTAAGCAGTCTGAAAAGCCGATCCCTTGCCGCAGGCTTTACGCCTACGGGATAACAAGAACGATAAGGGGAACCCGCAATGACGCGACATCCACACGTATGGATGGGCCTCCTGTTGTGGTCGATTTTCAGTCAGGCGCAAGCGGCCTGGACTGTGAATATGGCGCCTGGAGCCACACAGATCAGCAACGCAGTCTTCGACCTGCACATGACCATCTTCTGGATCTGTGTGGTCATCGGCATCATCGTCTTCGGCGCCATGTTCTGGTCGATGATGATGCACCGCCGCTCAACCGGCCAGAACGCCGCGCATTTCCACGAAAACACCCGCGTCGAAATCCTCTGGACCATCGTGCCCTTCCTGATCCTCGTGCTGATGGCGATTCCGGCCACCGCCACGCTGATCAAGATGTACGACTCCAGCGAGTCGGACATCGACATCCAGGTCACCGGCTACCAGTGGAAGTGGCACTACAAATACCTGGGCCAGGACGTCGAGTTCTTCAGCAACCTGGCTACCCCCGCCGAACAGATTCATAACCAGAGCGCCAAGGGCGAGCACTACCTGCTGGAGGTCGACAAGCCGCTGGTGCTGCCGGTCGACGCCAAGGTGCGCTTTTTGGTGACCTCCGCCGACGTGATCCACTCCTGGTGGGTGCCGGCCTTCGCGGTCAAGCGCGACGCCATTCCGGGGTTCGTCAATGAAGCCTGGACCCGCGTCGACAAGCCCGGCATCTATCGCGGCCAATGCGCCGAGCTGTGCGGCAAGGACCACGGCTTCATGCCGATCGTGGTGGAGGTCAAGAGCAAGCCCGACTACGAGAAATGGCTGGGCGAACGCAAGGCCGAAGCCGCGCAGCTCAAGGAGCTGACCAGCAAGGAATGGACGCGTGAAGAACTCGTCGAGCGTGGCGACAAGGTCTACCACACCACCTGCGTGGCCTGTCACCAGGCCGAAGGCCAAGGCCTGCCGCCGATGTTCCCGGCGCTCAAGGGCTCGAAAATCGCCACCGGGCCGATCAAGGATCACTTGAACATCGTCTTCCACGGCAAGCCCGGCACCTCCATGGCCGCGTTCGGCAAACAATTGTCGGAAGTCGATATCGCCGCGGTCGTGACCTATGAACGCAACGCCTGGGGCAACAACAAGGGCGACATGGTGACGCCTAAAGAAGTGCTGGAACTCAAACAGGCGGAAAGCCAATGAGCCGGCCTGACGTCTGTTCCCGCAACCGGTCGGGGCGCGTTGCCCCGCGCCGTCCAGCCCATTGGTTCGAAGGAGAAAGGACATGAGTGCTGTGATCGATGACCACGGTCATGCCGACCACGCCCACGGCCCCGCCAAGGGCCTGATGCGCTGGGTGCTGACCACCAACCACAAGGACATCGGCACGCTGTACCTGTGGTTCGCCTTCTCGATGTTCCTGCTGGGCGGCTCGTTCGCCATGGTGATCCGCGCCGAGCTGTTCCAGCCCGGCTTGCAGATCGTGCAGCCGGAATTCTTCAACCAGATGACCACCATGCATGGCCTGGTGATGGTCTTCGGCGCGGTGATGCCGGCGTTCGTCGGCCTTGCCAACTGGATGGTCCCGCTGATGATCGGCGCGCCGGACATGGCCCTGCCGCGCATGAACAACTTCAGCTTCTGGCTGTTGCCGGCGGCGTTCCTGATGTTGGTCTCGACGCTGTTCACACCGGGGGGCGGGCCGAACTTCGGCTGGACCTTCTATGCGCCGCTGTCCACCACCTATGCGCCGGAAAGCGTGACGTTCTTCATCTTTGCCATCCACCTGATGGGCATCAGCTCGATCATGGGCGCGATCAACGTGGTCGCCACCATCCTCAACCTGCGCGCCCCCGGCATGACCCTGATGAAAATGCCGCTGTTCGTCTGGACCTGGCTGATCACCGCGTTCCTGCTGATCGCGGTGATGCCGGTGCTGGCCGGCTGCGTGACAATGATGCTGATGGACATCCACTTCGGCACCAGCTTCTTCAGTGCCGCCGGCGGCGGTGACCCGGTGCTGTTCCAGCACGTGTTCTGGTTCTTCGGCCACCCCGAGGTGTACATCATGATCCTGCCGGCCTTCGGTGCCGTCAGCTCGATCATCCCGGCGTTTTCGCGCAAGCCGTTGTTCGGCTACACCTCGATGGTCTACGCCACCGCCGCCATTGCGTTCCTGTCGTTCATTGTCTGGGCGCACCACATGTTCGTGGTCGGCATCCCGCTGGTGGGCGAGCTGTTCTTCATGTACGCGACCCTGCTGATCGCCGTGCCCACCGGGGTGAAGGTGTTCAACTGGGCCAGCACCATGTGGCAGGGCTCGCTGACCTTCGAGACGCCGATGCTGTTCGCCGTGGCGTTCGTGATCCTGTTTTCCATCGGCGGTTTCTCCGGGCTGATGCTGGCCATCGCCCCGGCGGACTTCCAGTACCAGGACACCTACTTCGTGGTCGCGCACTTCCACTACGTGCTGGTGCCCGGCGCGATCTTCGGGATCTTCGCCTCGGCTTACTACTGGCTGCCGAAATGGACCGGCCACATGTACGACGAAACCCTCGGCAAGCTGCACTTCTGGCTCTCGTTCATCGGCATGAACATGGCGTTCTTCCCGATGCACTTCGTCGGCCTGGCGGGCATGCCCCGGCGGATTCCCGACTACAACCTCCAGTTCGCCGACTTCAACATGGTCTCGTCCATCGGCGCGTTCATGTTCGGCACCACGCAGATCTTCTTCCTGTTCATCGTGATCAAGACCATCCGCGGCGGCCCCGCAGCACCGGCCAAACCGTGGGATGGCGCCGAAGGCCTGGAGTGGAGCGTGCCGTCGCCGGCGCCGTATCACACGTTTACCACGCCGCCGGAAGTGAAATGAATGTGGGAGCGGGCTTGCTCGCGAAGAACGATGACGCGGTGTTCCTGTTAGACCGTAGCGCCTGCTTCGCGAGCAAGCCCGCTCCCACAGAGTTATCTGTAGGGGTTCAGAATCATGGCTGATTCGATTTCGATGAAGAAGCTGGTCACCCGCCTGTTGCTGGTGGTGGTGGCCATGTTCATCTTCGGGTTTGCCCTGGTGCCGATCTATGACGTGATGTGCAAGGCGTTCGGCATCAACGGCAAGACCGGCGGGCAGTACGAAGGCGAGCAGACCGTGGATGAATCGCGGCAAGTCCGCGTGCAGTTCCTGTCGACCAATTCGGTGGACATGGTCTGGGACTTCTACCCCAAGGGCGACCAATTGGTGGTCAAGCCAGGGGCGGTCAACGAGATGGTGTTCGTCGCTCACAACCCCACCGACCGGCCAATGAGCGCCCAGGCGGTGCCGAGCATCTCGCCGAGCACCGCGGCGGCATATTTCCACAAGACCGAATGTTTTTGTTTTACCCAGCAAGTGCTGCAACCCGGCGAACGCATCGAAATGCCCATGCGCTTCATCGTCGACCGGGACATGCCCAAGGAAGTGAAGCACCTGACGCTGTCCTACACGCTGTTCGATATCACTGCTCGTCATCCTCCGGTGGCTGTAAACACTGACCGATAGCGTGCCCGATAAGGAGAACAATAAATGGCAACTCATGAGCACTATTACGTCCCGGCCCAGAGCAAATGGCCGATCATCGCCACGGTCGGGATGTTCGTCACGGTGTACGGCCTGGCGACCTGGTTCAACGACCTGAAGGCGGCGCGCCCGGAATCCCACGGCCCGCTGATCTTCTTCGTCGGCGGCCTGCTGGTGGCCTACATGCTGTTCGGCTGGTTCGGCGCGGTCATCAAGGAAAGCCGCGCGGGGCTGTACAGCGCCCAGCTCGACCGCTCGTTCCGCTGGGGCATGAGCTGGTTCATCTTTTCCGAAGTGATGTTCTTCATTGCCTTCTTCGGCGCGCTGTTCTACGTGCGCACGATCTCCGCGCCGGGGTTGGCCGGCGAAGGCAGCAAGGGTTTATCGGAAATGCTCTGGCCGAACTTCGAATACGTCTGGCCGTTGTTGAACAACCCCGATCCCAAGCTATTCCCACCGCCCAAGGATGTGATCAGCCCTTGGGGCTTGCCGCTGCTCAACACCATCCTGCTGGTCAGTTCCAGCGTCACCGTGACCATCGCCCACCATGCCCTGAAAAAAGGCCATCGTGGGGCGTTGAAAATCTGGCTGGCGATCACCGTGTTGCTGGGTTGCGCCTTCCTGGGTTTCCAGGCCGAGGAATACATCCACGCCTATAAAGAGCTGGGCCTGACGTTGGGCTCGGGCATCTACGGCGCGACGTTCTTCATGCTCACCGGTTTCCACGGCGCCCACGTCACCATCGGCACGATCATCTTGTTCGTGATGCTGATGCGCATCATGCGCGGGCACTTCGACAACGAGCATCAGTTCGGCTTCGAGGCCGCGAGCTGGTATTGGCACTTCGTCGATGTGGTGTGGATCGGCTTGTTCTTCTTCGTCTACATACTCTGAGGCAACCGCTACCAGGACGGCTCTTTACCAAGGAGCATGCGACACCAACTGGCCGCTGAAAAAGCCCCAGGCGATCAAGCCGACGGTGACAGCGGCCAAGGCGACACGAATCGCCAGGGCGATGACCAGGCGATTGGAATCGCTTTCGTCCTTGACCAGAAAAAACAAGCCGCTGAACAGGCTGGCAACCGTGGCGATCAGCATCAGGGCGATGGCTGCTTTGAGCATCAGGAACACTCCGGGGGGACGCGATGCAGGTGAGTATAGCTATCTCGTTCAATAGCCTTTGGGCGGCGCCATGAAAGGCTTCCGGCCGGGCCTCGTGCCGTCATTGGTGGTAGCCGTGCTGGTGCCGGTGATGGTGTGCCTGGGGTTCTGGCAATTGGGCCGGGGCGAACAGAAGCGTGTGCTCATGGACACTTATGCCGAGCGCCGCGTGGCCAAGCCGATGGACAGCGCCGAGCTTGCGCAAACGGCGGATCCGGCCTTTCGACCGGTCAGCCTGCGTGGCCATTTCGACGCCGAGCACAGCCTCCTGCTGGACAACCGCCAGCACGACGGCAAGGTGGGCGTCGAACTGCTGCAACCATTCCTCGACCACGCCAGCGGGCTGTGGCTGCTGGTCAATCGCGGCTGGCTGCCGTGGCCGGATCGCCGCACCCCGCCAGTCTTCAGCACGCCGCAACAGACGGTCGACCTGCAAGCCTGGGTCTACGTCGCGCCCGGCGCCACGTTCCAACTTCACGCCGACCCGGCCAGCGCACCGTGGCCACGGCTGGTCACCACCATCGAGCCGCAGAAACTCTGGGCCGAACTGGACCGTGGCGGCTTCGCCTATGAATTAAGACAACAAAGCGGCCCCGGCGCCTACCGGACCGACTGGCCGGTGGTTTCCATGGGTCCGGAAAAACACCTCGGTTATGCCGTGCAGTGGTTCGCCATGGCGGCGGCGCTGTTCGGCCTTTTTCTCTATCTCGGATGGCACAACGCAGGGAGACACCATGGGGAACACCATGAATCCAACCAACACGTCTGAAGCGCCCGACGCCCGCAGCCGTCGCAAGGGGCGCGTGCAATTGCTGTTGATCGTGCTGGGCGTGATTGGCCCGATGATCCTCGCCACCGGCATGTACAAGTTCCAGTTCTGGGTGCCCGACAGCCGCAGCTACCACGGCGAGCTGATCGGCAACGGCCAGTCCCGCGCCGACATCGGCGTGCAGGCCGACGAGCAGCGCTGGCAGATCCTGGTCACCGCGCCGCAGGAGTGTTCGGTGGACTGCCGCCAATTGGTCTATCTGGCGCGGCAGGTGCAGATCGGCCTGGGTCGCGAGGCCGGCCGCGCCAGCCATGCCCTGGCCATCTCGCAGCCGCTGGACAGCGAGTACGACGCGCAATTGCAGCGTGAATATCCTCAGCTGCAACGCTACCCGCTGGACCTGCCGGCCTACCAAAAAGGCGCCCAGGGCTCCGGCGGCGCCCAGTTGTGGATCATCGACCCCCACAGCAACCTGGTGCTGCGCTACGACGCCAGGGTCAAGGGCAAGGACTTGCTCAACGACCTGCGCCACCTGCTGAAACTGTCGAACATCGGATGAGGGCACAGACATGGCCAAGCCTGGATTTCGCCTCGCGCTGTTTGCCACGCTGCTGGCATTGATCGTCGTACTGCTGGGCGCCTACACCCGCCTGACTCACGCCGGCCTCGGTTGCCCCGACTGGCCGGGTTGCTACGGTTTCATCAGCGTGCCCAAGGGCGAAGCCCAGCTGGCCCATGCCGAGTTGCATTTTCCCGACACCCCGGTGGAGGCACATAAAGGCTGGAACGAGATGGTCCATCGCTACTTTGCCGGGGCCCTGGGGTTGATGATTACCGCGCTGGCCGCCCGGGCCTGGATGAACCGTCGCCGCCCCGGCCAACCTTTGAAATTGCCGTTGTTCCTGCTCGCCGTGGTGTTTGCCCAGGCGGCGTTCGGCATGTGGACCGTGACCCTCAAGCTTTGGCCGCAAGTGGTCACCGGACATCTGCTCGGCGGCTTCGCGACGTTGAGCCTGCTGTTCCTGCTGACGCTGAGATTGTCTGGCGTATTACCCGCGCTGACCGTGCCCAAGCGCCTGCAACACTGGGCCACGGCTGGGCTGCTGCTGGTGATCGGCCAGATCGCCTTGGGCGGCTGGGTCAGTTCCAACTACGCCGCAGTGGCCTGCATCGATTTCCCGACCTGCCACGGCGAATGGATGCCGCCCGCCGATTTCGCCAATGGCTTTCACCTGACCCAGCACATCGGCCCGAACTACCTGGGCGGGCAACTGGACAGCGATGCTCGTACCGCCATTCACGTAACCCACCGCATCGGCGCATTGCTGGTGACCGTGGTGTTGTTGGGGTTGGCCTGGCAATTGAAGCGGGTGGGCATGACTCGACTGGCGGGGCTGGTCCTCACCGCCCTGGCCGCGCAAATTACGCTAGGTATCAGCAACGTCGTGTTTCATCTGCCGCTGCCGGTGGCCGTGGCCCATAACGCCGGGGGCGCCGCCCTGCTGCTGACCCTGGTACTGGTCAATTATCACGCCCGGACCAGCCTGGTCCGGGTACGGCACCACGTCCCGCTGCGCTGGCGCTTCAATTCGCCTAAACACGGCGTCGCCCCCATCACGATTAAAGGAGAGATGCCATGGCAACCTTGACCGGTGAACGCCACAGCCAGGCGATCTGGCGCGATTACCTGGAGCTGACCAAGCCGAAAGTGGTGGTGCTGATGCTGATCACCTCGCTGGTCGGCATGTTCCTCGCCACCCGCGCCGGAGTACCGTGGACGGTCCTGGTGTTCGGCAACCTGGGCATCGCCTTGTGCGCTGGCGGCGCGGCGGCGGTCAACCACGTGGTGGACCGGCGCATCGACGCGGTCATGGCCCGCACCCACAAGCGGCCCTTGGCCGAGGGCCGGGTCTCGCCGGCCGCCGCGCTGACATTCGCCCTGGCGCTGGCCGTCGCCGGCCAAGCCATGCTGCTGGTGTTCACCAACCCGCTGACCGCCTGGCTGACCCTCGCCTCGCTGCTCGGTTACGCCGTGATCTACACCGGCTTCCTCAAGCGCGCGACGCCGCAGAACATCGTCATCGGCGGCCTCGCCGGCGCCGCACCGCCGCTGCTGGGCTGGGTCGCGGCCACCGGTCATGTCAGCGCCGAACCGTTGCTGCTGGTATTGATCATCTTCGCCTGGACCCCGCCGCACTTCTGGGCCCTGGCGATTCATCGCAAGGAGGAATACGCCAAGGCTGATATCCCGATGCTGCCGGTGACCCACGGCGAGCACTACACCAAGATCCATATCCTGCTGTACACCTTGGTGCTGCTGGCGGTGAGCCTGATGCCGTTCGTGATCCAGATGAGTGGCTTGATCTACCTGGTCTGTGCGCTGGTACTGGGTGCACGGTTCCTGCAATGGGCCGTGGTGTTGTACCGTGGCAGCCGGCCGCACGCGGCGATCAACACGTTCAAGTACTCTATCTGGTACTTGTTCCTGCTGTTCATCGCCCTGCTCGTAGACCATTACTTACTGTTGAGCCTATGACTCGAACCCAGAAAACCGTCTTCATCCTCGCGGCCGTGATCGCACTGATCCTCGGCCTGACCATCAACAAGGTGCTCTCCAGCAAAGGCCAGGGTGACCCGACGGCGTTGATCGACGCCGGTATCATCCTGCTGCCCCAGAGCCGCAACCTGCCGGACGTGAAAATGACCGACCAGGACGGCCAGCCCGTGGCGATGGACGGGTTGAAAGACAAGTGGAGCCTGCTGTTCTTCGGCTACACCTTCTGCCCGGACATCTGCCCGACCACCCTCGCCCAACTGCGCCAGATCAAAAGCGAACTGCCGCCCGAGGCGGTGGCCAAGTTGCAGATCGTGCTGGTCAGCGTCGACCCGAACCGCGACACGCCCAAGCAACTCAAGCAGTACCTGGGCTACTTCGATCCGCAATTCAAAGGCCTGACCGCCGCCTCGGTGGAAGACCTGCAGAAACTGGCGAATGCGGTAAGCATCCCGTTCATCCCGGCGGACACCAGCAAGCCCAACTACACGGTTGACCACAGCGGCAATCTTGCCGTGATCGGCCCGGACGGTACTCAGCGTGGGTTTATTCGGGCGCCGTTGAATAACCAGAAGCTGGTGGCGCAGTTGCCGGAAATGCTCAAGCGGAAATAGTAGGAAGCGCAACCGTTGTGGCGAGGGGATTTATCCCCGCTGGGCTGCGCAGCAGCCCTAAGACAGTGAACTCAATCTTTCTGACATACCGAGTTGGCTGGTTTGGGGCCGCTACGCAGCCCAACGGGGATAAATCCCCTCGCCACAAAAGCCCCTACACGTCAGTCACTCATAACATCAGTATCTGAAACAGCTCACTCGGCCGAAGGGACGGACGCCTTGCCACCCAAGCGGATGACCTCATTGGAGAAACACAGGCCAACGATGATCAATGCCGCTCCCGCATACAGGCTGTCGCGCGGTACTTCATTGAGCGCCACAAACGCCAGCAGCGCGGCGAACAGGGGTTCGGTCAGCTCCAGCGCCTGCACTTGGGATGGCTTGAGGTACTCGATGGCCTTGGTGGTGCAGAAGAAGCCCAGGATGGTGGGCAGCGCGGCCAGCGCCAGCAGTGCGATGATCGCCAGCGGCGTCAGCTCGCCGATCGCGAAACCATCGGCCGCCGCCGGCATCAGCAGGTAAAGGCTGCCAAAGAACAACAATTGCCGAGTGAAGTGCAGCCCCCCCGACACGCCCATGCGCTTCATGGCAACCGAAAAGGCCCCATAGCCGCAACCGGCCATGGCGGCGAGCGCTGCACCTTGCAGGGTAAAGCCCTGCTGCAGGTCGCCGCCGAAGATCACCGCGATCCCGGCGATAGCCAGCCCGGCGCCGACGGTAGCGTTCGCGGTGATGGCGTCCTTGAGGAAAATGCGCCCCAGAATGATCGAGGAAATCGAGGCACTGGCCATCAGCATCACCACCACACCGGCTGCAGCGTAGTGTCGGTAGGCGGACGTTTCGAAATGGAACAGCACAAAGATGCCAAGGAATGCGCAGATGGCTGCATGCGTCCATTTGATCGATGCCGCCGGGCGTCTGAGGAAAAACAGCAGGACCGAGAGCAGCACACAACCCAATACGGTCTTGATGACAGCGACACTGCTGGCGGTGAAACCATTACTCATGAGGACTTTGCTGAGCACACCGATCGTTGCGTTCAGTGCCGCAGCGGAGAGTGCAAACATGACGCCTTTGCTGAAGGTGGATTGCATTGAGGACGATCCCTGTCGGTGATTTTTCGGTCGATAGCATGCCACCCCGCCTCGACGGCGCACAGGCCGATTTCAAGCACGCTGGTTTTGCATTTCCAAGTTGATGAATCCTCAGCGGGCCTTGTCCTGCGCCAGGCAACAGGAATTGACGAACGTTGCAGTGTGCTGCAAAGCCTGGCGTATATCCGGCTTGGTTATTCCATGCCTGTTGGCAAACTGCTCGAGCGCCGCTGTATCAAAACGAGTGGTCTGGATAAAGTCCAAGGCTTCGGGCTTGCTGTTCAAAAAACGCGCGACGGGAGGAATACTCAGTAGCCACTTCAGCAATCGCAGCGAAATGTGATGCTTGGGCGACCTTATGCCAAGGGGTTTTGCGACCTCTGCCAGGAGTGCTCGCAAGTTGGGACTCTGATCATCAAGCGCCAACAGTTCCTGCCCCGCCATGGCCGGGTCAAACGCACAAACCGCCACCAGTTCGACCAGGTAATCCACGGTGACCAGGGGTAGCCAATGCTCGGCGGTGCCGGGCACTGCGGTCAGCTTTCCCTGCACAAGGTTGCGTATCAGCTCCACCAGCGGCTGACCATCAACGATATGCCCCGTGCGGCTGTGGCCACACACCGTCGCGGGGTGGACAACGGTGATCTCCCCGCCCAGGGTGGACATGACCTCCAGGGTCGCAAAATGCGCCTCCAGCTTGCTCCCCTCGTAACCCCCGACATGCCGGTAGACGGCAGGCCAATTCGTCAGCTGCGGAGAGCGAGGATCGATCCCGATGCGCTGCAGATGTTCATGATTTTTCAGCATGTAGCCGCCGATCATCACCAACCGGCTTTTTTGCTCGGCCGCCAGCAGCGCCACGCGCTTTGCCCCTTCAACGTTCACCGAGCGAGAGTGCTCCACTGAAAGCCCCCAAGCGAAGTGAGCACCCAGGTGAAATATGACGCGGGCATGCCTCAGCACTTCTCGGTCAGCATGACTCAGCCCGAGGTTGTCCCGCTCCAGATCGCCCGCCACGGCAAACACCCGGGCCCCGCTCCCTCCCAAATTGTCGACCTGCTCACGCAGCGCAGCCAGTCGCTCCGGGCGACGCATCAACACCCGAACGGTGTGTCCCTTTGCACTCAGGTACGCCACCAGATGTTGGCCGATGAAGCCGGTACCCCCCGTGACAAAGCACTCCACGCCCATTTCCCTGCTCCTGGTTAAGGTGAAAAATCGAGCGTAATCTATCGACCCAACTCTACAGTCAAGCGGTGTTTTTCATGAGAATCGGCGAACTCGAGGCCCGCAGCGGCGCCAGCCGTCATACGCTGCGTTATTACGAGCAGATCGGCCTGATCTCACCGCTGCGTCGAACGAATAACTACCGCGTCTACACCGCGCAGACCCTGCAGGACCTGGACTTTATCCAGCGCGCGCAAAGCATGGGGTTTTCCCTGGGGGAAATAGGTCAGATCCTGGATGCGCAGCGCAACGAACTGATCGACTGTGCTGACGGTGCCAGGCTGATTGAAAAGAAAATGGCGGAAATCAAACTGAAGATCGCCAACTTGAAAAGCATCTATCGATACCTCGACGAAGAGCGCGCAAACCTCGAAGCCAGCGCGGCCAGGCAACTTGCGCTTCAGCAGATGAACAACGCTTCCAACTGAACTGTCAGTCTCCGGGGAGCGCAGCCCAGCCCCCCGTGGCGAGGGAGCTTGCTCCCGCTGGCCTGCGCAGCAGGCCCCTGCATTTCTCCAGGCAAACCGCATCGCCTGGTTTTGCGACTGCTGCGCAGTCGAGCGGGAGCAAGCTCCCTCGCCACAGGGGATTGGGTGTCCGCTCTTCAGTCTCGATACTTCAAGCCTTCCTCAAACGACCACTCAGAAATCAACAGTCCCCGAGAACTTCACCAACCGCGGATCACCCTGCGAAAGGTAGCCGCCGTTTGCCGAGGCCCAGTAGTTCTTGTCGGTGATGTTTTCCACATTGACGCGCAACGTCAGGTCTTTCTCCACGAATTTCATTTTGTAACGTGCGCCTGCGTCGAAACGGTTCCAGGTCGGCAAGCTCAGGTTGTTCGCCTGATCCGCGTACTGCCCGCCCGTGCGCAACATCCTTGCGCTGAGCGCGGCACCTTCGATACCCGGCACATCCCAATCCACGCTGGCATTGAGCTGGAACGTTGGCACGCCAATGGCGTGGTTGCCATCGTTGAGGCCGCCAGCGGTTTTCTTGAGTTCGGATGTCATGCGGGTACCGCCGGCCATTAACCGGAGGCCTTCGATGGGCTCGCCGAAAACGCTGATCTCCAGCCCCTTGTTGACCTGTTCGCCATCGCGCACGTAGAGGTTTTGCGCGTTGTCGACGTAACCATCGGACGGTTTTTCGATACGGAAAACACCCACGTTGGCACCGAAGGTCTGCATGTCCAGCTTGATGCCCGCTTCCAACTGTTTTGTACGGCCAGGGGGAAAGGCTTCGCCCAGGTTGGTGATGCCTGTACCGGACGCCACCGGTCCTTTGGCAAGGCCTTCGATTCTGTTGGCGTAGAGCGACACGCTCTCCACGGGCTTGTAGACGATGCCGTAGACCGGCGTGGTGATGGCTTCATCGTAGAGCGTGCTACGACTGCCATCGTTGACTGGATTAGCTGCACCGTTTGAAGTGGTGCCGTCGTACCGGTAGTTTTCGACACGCAATTGCTGACGACGGACACCATAAGTGACCAGCAACTTGTCATCCAACAAGCCCAACGTATCGGAAATCGCCAGGCTACGGTTGCGGGTTTTGCCGGTCACCCCGGGGTCACCCATTTCACCGCCGGTGCTGGACACCGCCGTCGGCTTGGGAAGCTTGGGGGTGTCGTAGATATTGGTGTTGCCGGTAACGGGACGATAGAAGGTGTAGGCGTTTTCCTGCTCGGTCCAGATCGTCGAGCCGCCGATCGCAACCTGGTGGGAAACAGGGCCCGTGTCAAAGCGCCCGTTCAACCCGCCACTGAATGAGGTGTTGTCTTCATTGTGAGGAATTTCCGAGCCACCGATCGTCGCGACACCGTTATTGCCGACCAGGGTCGGTGTGGCGTAGACCCCGGTTTCTCGGGTGTGCTTTACACCGCCAGCCAGGTAGGCGGTCCAGTTTTCGTTCAGGTCCCAATCGCCACGAACCATGCCGAAAGTGTCTTCGGTTTCGGAGTAAGTCCAGTCCTGTCCATAATTGTGGCTCGCGTTCGGAGCCGTGGGAATGCGAGTGGCACTCCCGATGTTCACAGAGTTACGCAGTCCGTTGATACGCTGTTTCTGGTACCCGAAATCGGTGGAAACGCGGAAGTCATCACCTCGATAGTCCAAGCCCGCAACGAACAACTTTGTGCGCTGATCCTGGTTGTCGATCGCTGTTTCACCTTCACGCTGGCTCAGATTCAACCTGGCGCCAAAACGATTGTCCTCGCCGAATCGCTGCCCGATATCCAAATGCTCGCCAATGCGGCCTTCGGTGCTGATGTCCTGGGTATAGCGACGCGTCGGGACATCCTCCGCGCGTTTGGGCTGCAGGTTGACGCCGCCCCCAAGCCCCGAGCCCGTCGGACTGACACCGTTGATAAACGCGTTGGGGCCTTTGAACACCTCGACACGCTCGATCGCATCCGTCGACAGAATTTGTCGCGGTAAAACGCCGTACAGCCCGTTGTACGAAATGTCGTCGCTGGCAAGCGGCAGGCCTCGAATCACGAACACCTGGGATTGGTTGCCAAACCCATAGGATTGCCGCACCGACGGATCATTGAGCAGCACATCACCCACGTCTTCGGCTTGTTGATCTTCAATCAACTGGGAGGTGTAACTGGTCATCACGAACGGGACATCCATGTTGTCCTGATTGCCCAGCACACCCATCTGGCCCCCCCTCGCCACCTGACCACCCGCATAGGGTGCCGGTAGCGTGTTGGAATTGGTTTTGATCGCATCGGCAGTAACGTCGGTCATGCCCAATTCGATAGGTTCAGCCGCTTGGGCAAGAAAACCGACTGAGCAGCACGCGGCAAGCAAGGTAAGGCGAGATGGAAATAGCATGGGGTGAGTACCTGCGGGGAAACGGAAAATCAATTTAGTGAATGCTAATGATTCGCAGATGGATTATCCATACTAATGGCTCGTTGCCATAAAAGATTCGGGCAGCGGTTTGGTTTCCCCAACGAAAAACCCGGCCACCTGCGCCGGGTTTTTTAGTTTTTCTCGAAGAAAAGCGGATGAGGCTTTTAGTCGCCCCGCTCTACCTGATCACTCTTTCGAACTGGCCTGCGCCGCTTCAACAATCAGCTCCGCAACTTTCCCCGGATTGGACGTCATCACCACATGGGAAGCCCCTTGAACGGTGACGGTCTTTTTCGAGCCAGCGCGTTCGGCCATGAACTTCAGGGCGGCCTCGGGGATGTTCTTGTCCGCCGAGCCGTAGATGAACCAGGACGGCAGTTTTTTCCAGGCCGGCTCGCCAGACGCTTCCTTCAATGCCGCCTCGCTGATCGGGCGTTGGGTGGCGGCCATCAGGGCGGAGTCCGCCGCTGGAACGTCGGCGGCGAACTGTTGGCCGAATTTGTCCTGCTGGATGTAGAGATCCTTATTGCCATCGTCCAACTGCACCGGAGCCGCCAAGGTTGGACCCAGGGTGCCGCCAGGGTAGCGACCGGACAATTCGATGGCGGTTTCGCCTTTGTCCGGCGCGAAAGCCGCGACGTAGACAAGTCCCTTGACCTTGGGGTTGTTGTGCACGGCGTTGGTGATCACGGCACCGCCGTAGGAATGACCCACCAGGATCACCGGGCCGGCGGTGTGCTCGACGATATCGGCGACGTAATCGGCGTCCTGCTTCACGCCGCGCAGCGGGTTGGCCGCTGCAACGACCGGATAACCCTGGGTCAGCAACTGGGCGGCAACGCCGTTCCAACTGGAGGATTCGGCGAATGCGCCATGCACCAGCACGATGGTGGGCTTGGCGGCATCGGGTTGCGCGGCGGTTGCGCTATTAACGGAAGTCAGTGCCAGCGCAGCGGTGATGGTGACGGCCAAGAGCGATTTGGTAGTGAACATGATCATTCCTTTTCATTTATTGGAGGATGCGATGGGCTTACTTAACCAGGAAATCCAACAGGTCCTGGTTGAGGCGGTCCTTGTGGGTGTCGGTCAGGCCGTGCGGTGCGCCCGGATAGACGATCAACTCGGCGTCCTGCACCAGTTCGGCGGCGGCATGGGCGGAGGCGTCGATGGGGACGATCTGGTCGTCGTCGCCATGCACGATCAGTGTCGGTACATCAAACGCGGCCAGGTCGGCGCGGAAGTCCGTCGCGGAGAACGCCGCGATGCAGTCATAGGTGTTCTTGTGGCCCGCTTGCATGCCCTGCACCCAGAACGAATCGATCAGCCCTTGGGACATTTTCGCGCCGTCGCGGTTGAAGCCGAAGAACGGCCCGGACGCGATGTCGCGATACAGCTGCGAGCGGTTGTCCAGCGAGGCCTTGCGCAGGCCGTCGAACACCTCGATCGGCAGGCCGCCTGGGTAGTCTTCGGTCTGGAGCATCATCGGCGGAACGGCGCTGATCAGTGCGGCCTTCTTCACCCGGTCGGTGCCGTGGCGGCCGATGTAGCGGGTGATTTCGCCGCCACCGGTCGAGAAACCCACCAGGGTCACGTCGTTAAGATCCAGGGCGTTGATCACAGCGGCCAGATCATCGGCGTAGTGATCCATGTCGTTACCTTCCCACGGCTGACTGGAACGGCCATGGCCGCGGCGGTCGTGGGCGATCACCCGATAGCCTTGGTCCGCCAGGAACAACATCTGCGATTCCCAGCTGTCCGAATTCAGCGGCCAGCCATGGCTGAAGGTGACGACTGGCCCATCTTTCGGACCCCAGTCCTTGTAATAGAGCTGTACGCCATCCGGGGTGGTGATGTAGCTGGCTGCTTGAGCGAGGGAGGACTGGGTATTCATGGCAAGATCTCCTTAGGTCAGGGCTCGCCATTCGGGGGATCCGGTGGCGAGTTGATGGGGAGAATTCTTGCAGCGGCATGTATACCGGAAATGTTCGACACCCGGCCGCTATGCGTTCTTTTGCGTATGTAGACGCGCTGGATACAGTGGCTTACAAATGCATGCCACTGATCCAGCAGTAGCGGCCTACTGATCGACGCCGAAGGCGAGGGTTACGCAAAGCCCGCCGCCGTCGCGGTTGCGCAGGCTCAGCGTTCCACCAATCGCGACGGTCAACTGCTGGGCGATGGCAAGGCCCAGGCCGGTGCCGCCAGAGCTGCGGTTGCGGGAGCTTTCCACCCGATAGAACGGCTTGACCACCTCAGCCAGGATCTCCTCGGGAATGCCCGGGCCTCGGTCAAGCACACTGATGGAAACGCCAATGTTCGCATTGCCGCCGATTTCCACCTCAGCGGTGCCGGCGTACTTCAGCGCGTTATCCACCAGATTCACCAAAATACGCCGCAGGGCATGGGGCCTAGTCTCGATGATCGCGCCGTTCTGGCCGCGCAAACTCACCTCGCGACCGGTGTCCTGGTAATCGCACACCAGGCTGTCGAGAAAAGAATCCAGGCCGATGCGGCAACTGGTCTCCGTCGCCCCATGGACGCTTCGCGCATAAGCAACACCCTCGCGCACCAGATGCTCGATCTCGTTGAGGTCGTTGCCCAGTTTGTCTTTCTCGACCGAGTCGTCCATGAACTCCGCGCGCAGCTTCATGCGCGTGATGGGCGTCTGCAAGTCATGGGAAATCGCCGCCAATAACTGCATGCGCTCTTTCAGGTAAGCGGCAATGCGCGCCTGCATGCTGTTGAAAGCGCGGGCGGCGTAGGCCACTTCCCGCGGACCGGTTTCATCCAACGGCACGGGATGGGCGTTCGGGTCGAGGTTCTCCACCGCCTCGGCCAGGCGACTGAGCGGGCGTATCGCGATCCGCACCGCAAGCCAGGTGCAGCCGATCATCAACAGCAACTGACCGACCAGGACAAAGGGCAACCAGGGCGACAACGGCCTGACCGAGGGACGCACATCAATGGTCACCGGGCTGCCGTCAGCCAGCCGCACCTGGGCTTGGAAATGCTGGCGTGGCCCCGGGATCTCGACAAAGGTCAGGTCATAGTTGCTGCCCAGCGACACTTGCAGGGATTGCGCCGCCGTCGCCGCGAGATCGTTGGAAGTGAGTGGAATGCCGGGATCGTGTTCGCGCAGCAAATAGTCATAGTTGCGACGCTGCAGACGCTTGGTCCATGCCAGGCGCTCGTCGGCAGGCAGGCGATCGAGAATCGCGATGGACGTCGCCGTGTCGTGTTCGAAGTTGCCCAACATCGCCGTCTTGGTGCTTTCGTAGCGTTCGTAGTATTGGGCTGCGAACGTCAGGGCCTGGGCGAGTATCAGGCCGACCAGGAACACCAGCCACAGCCGCGAGGCCAGCGTGCGAGGCCATTGCAACGCGAGTTTCATGCCTGCTCCTCAAGCATTTCCACCGCAAAGGTAAAGACGTAGCCCTCGTTGCGCACCGTCTTCAAGTAGAGCGGTTCGCGTGCGTCATCCAGCAAACGCTGACGCACGCGGCTGACCAGCAGATCAATGGAACGGTCGAAGATGTCCGCGTCACGGCCCTGGGTCAGGTTGAGCAACTGGTCGCGACTCAGCACCCGCTGAGGATGATCGAGAAAGACCCGCAACAGCCGGTACTCAGCGCCGCTCAGCGAGACCAGGGTGTCGTCTTCATCGAGCAGATGGCGGGCGGTGGTGTCGAGGCGCCAGCGGCCGAACTTGAGCATGCGGCCGCTTTCGCTGACGACAAAATTCGGCGGCAGCATGCGGGTGCGCCGCAGCACCGCGTCGATGCGCGCCAGCAGCTCCCGGGCCGCGAAAGGCTTGGCCAGATAATCGTCGGCGCCCATTTCCAGGCCAATGATGCGGTCGGTCTCGTCGCTGCGAGCCGTCAGCATCAGCACCGGCGTCGCCTTATGCTTGCCGGCGCGCAGTTCCCGGCACAGCAGCAGCCCGTCATCCCCCGGCATCATGATGTCGAGCACGATCAGGTCCACCTGATTGGCTTCGAGAAAGGCCCGCATCTGACGGCCGTCCGCCACCACGGTGGTGCGCAGGCCATTCTTGATCAGGTAGTTGCCGACCAGCTCCCTGATTTCCCGATCATCATCCACGATCAATACGTGATCGACATGTTCCATGCCCTGCTCTCCGAAATGCGCGCATCGATTGCGCAGTGTGACGATGCCGTGTTGCCGGTTGGCGACGCACCGTGCGTTCAGCTTATCCAGCCCAAAATAAGCAAAAAACAGGGGCGATTGTATCGATCTGTATCGCAATTCACCTCAGATACGTACGCATCCAACCACGGCGTTTTTTCGACACAGCCGAGATACCTCACGGGCTTTTAATGAGCGCCATCCAACTCATTGAAGGGAAACAACCATGAACCTGAAAACCATCGCCAAGGCTTGCCTGATCACTGCCCTGAGCGCCGGCGCATTGCCCGCCTTGGCCCAAGACAAAGCGGCAAACGAAAGCTATTCCTACGGCACGCACCTGGACATCGACAAAGTGATCTCGCTGACGGAAGACAGTGGCCAGACCTGCGGGTTGGTGAATGCGCAAGTCACCTACCTTGATTCGATGGGTGAGCAGAAAGCGCTGACGTATCTCAAGCACGCGGCCAGTTGCAACAATGAAGGGAGCTGAAGGGTGGCTCAGGGATGAATTCGATTTCCCAGGCCGCGATAGATCCCTTGTGGGAGCGGGCTTGCTCGCGAATACGGTGGCTCAGCTTGCATCAGTGTTGAATGTACCGACGCCTTCGCGAGCAAGCCCGCTCCCACACTTGATCAGTGGTGTTCATAAATACCGTGTGCAACACAAAACCCTGTGGGAGCGAGCTTGCTCGCGAATACGGTGGGTCAGCTTGCATCAATGTTGAATGTACCAACGCCTTCGCGAGCAAGCCCGCTCCCACACTTGTTCGGTGGTATTCATAAATACCGTGTGCAACACAAAACCCTGTGGAAGTGAGCCTGCTCGCGAAGAAAACGACTCGGTCCCAGCACAGAACACCCCACCCAAATCGCCAAAAATCCTCTCTCCTACAGCCCTCCCCTACACCGTCCATCAAGCTACGCATCCTTGCGCCTTTGCCTACAACTACGCCAGAATCCGCCCGCTTGTGCGCCTTGTCCCGGGGTTCTATTGTCTTCCTGCCACTGCCCATCAGTGGTCGGGTTTAGTAGCCCGCTGACATCCCGGTTGCATGAGTCCCATCAGTTAGGCATTCGCCTGCACTCGATGGTGGCTGTGCGCATGGCGCCCTCGGGCGCGCCGGTTTTAGGTATGTCACCGGTCTACTAACCTGCGCACAGCCGCCACCCTATCGTTTAGTAGCGAAATGGTTGCGGCCCTAACTGAGACATACCTATGTTCAAAATTACCCCGAATCCGCCAGAGGCAGATTCCACCTCCGCAAAATCCAAAGCCAAACAGCAAGACGAAATCACCCAACGGGTGCTCGATCACTACCTGCTACCGAAACCGGATAAACCCAAAGACGACCCCAAACCGGGGCAGCTATTCACCGTCGTGAAAGGCCTCGATAACGAATGTTTGCTTGCCAACCTCACTGAGACGTTGGCTTCGGCTGATGCCATGGTGAATGATCTGGCGTTTGATCTGGACGGGGCGAGGCGTCATGTGGCGCTGGGGATTCAGCAGTTGATTGAGCTGAGTTCGTTGTTGGCGAATCGGGTGTTGGATAACGTTGAGCCGCGGCAGTAGCTAAACGTTTGCCAATGGAAAAACCCGGCGTTTTGCGCCGGGTTTCTTTTTACCTCTGCCCTCCGAGAATGACCGAAACGGCCACAAGCGGGCGTTGGTAAGCGAACGGTTCCGGTCAGAAATGGATCCTCAACTCGCAGCACCCAGTAATTAATCCGCGCGAGCCCTTTATTGTGGGAGTGCTTTCGCTCCAGCCCCGACACTTGGCTGGGCGGAATAGCCTATGTGCTGCCGACGGCGGCAAGAATGCAGGGCTATGGCACAACACACGGCGATTAACGTCAAGCATAGGCCGCTCCACCCTGCGTATATTCCGCAGTAATTTCAGAACCAAGGAACCGCACACGTTCCAGATGATTAAGTGGATATGACATACGTCACCGCTTGTCGGCACGTGGCAATATCTGGCATTGTCAG